>JBAXPC010000013.1:0-15477 GCA_037132395.1 bacterium
GATTTTGCCCGTGGCAACAACATTGCCGCCGGTGGTCTGGAGCCAAGGGTGAAGAATTGGAAATACAATTCCGCCGCCGCAAGTGTTTGCCCCGCCGAAGGTTATATTCGGCATTGTTAATTCATTAATTTTGGGTGTAACCGTATGCACCAAGCCGTCGTGAAATAGCAAACCAAGCTCTGTTTTGATATTGTACGGAGTGGTGGCATTAGTTGCGTATCCCAGTGCTTTTAGGTAAGCATTATAGTCGGTGTTTAGGACATTTCCGACTACAGTTTGCTTTAGTATGCCTCCTTCGTAGATACCAATCGATGGCGCGCTGCCTTGGGCATCTTTATCGATACCCGAGCCCGTGAAGTAATTTTTGCCAGCTTCTGTTGTACAGGTTAGGGTGCCGGCTGATACTAGCTTTTTCCAATCTGCCCTAACTGCTATATCAACACAGCTATCATATGGGGAAGCTGAATTAAGCGGGTGTGCGAAATTGTCTAGCCCATCAGCTATTGTAGAGTATTTAAAGTATTGGCACATTTGTGCCGTTTTTGTATATGAATAATTATTACTTCTATAATTTGACCAGTCCGGTATCGTAAAGGTCTGATTATAGCTTTTTTTCTCAGGAGAATAAGCCCAGTTAGGGTCGTTTGCCGCTCTTATGACCGCATCAAAAGCAGTTGTCACGCAAGCAGCATTTGTTCCAGATGGTGGGCATTTTAAATCACTTGGCGGCGCATATGCTGGGCTGCTCCCTACGTACTTTACGCAGTCAGTAGCTGTACCATTTAAGCCATAGTAACCAGAGACAGGACAAATACTAGGTGGGCCATAAACTGCATACGCCCTAGTGTAATCGCCATCGTACTGACAACGAGCCCATTCTAGGTTGACCGTATAGGTAAATGTTCCAGTTGTGACATTAAAACCCAAATTTGTAATATTTACAGCAAAACCGACAAAAGCATTTTGATTTACGGAAGGATTAAACGTTCCGCCACAATAAGCTCGATTTGTTGTTGGCGATGCAGATTTGTTTGTTACTACCCATTCGGCTGCATTGGCGGTTTTATGCATAGCAAAAAATATACTACTAGAAAGCACAATAAATAATAATATTGAGAGTAGCTTATTTGACCTTTTCAATTGACTACATCCCTTTGCTCTGCTGGCTTTGCCGATTGCTGCATGGCTGACTTATATATTTCATCTCTAGTTTTTTGGTTTATTGCATAGCTATTGTTGTCGATATTAACTCCACCTGCTTTGGCGCCTTCTAACAATGCAAGGTACTGAAGTGTCTGAGCAAAAGAACCTACCTTATTGACGTATAGTAGGGTCGTGTAGGCGTCGTCTACTTTAGCTTTATCCCAGGTTGATGGGTTGGTATTTGTAGTATTTTGTAAAGAGACGCCATATGCCTGGGAGTACTTCTCTACAAGGTATTCCGTTGTTACTGCTGTGCCATCCGTACCCAGCATATCATTTTTATATTGTGCCTCACTAGTACCAATAAGAGTTTTAGATTTTTGACTACTATTTTGACCACTATGATAGTATTTGTAGCCTAAATAGCCACCAGCTACTAAGGCTATGGAAATAATCAACAGCGCAAAAAGCTTAATGCCCTTAATGGGATTTTTGGGCTTACTGGCATCCATTGTTCGGGTGCTCTCGTTGCCCTTAGCGTGTTCTGGATTTATATGTTGCTCCATTATTTTTTTTAAGCGACCCTCTTTTAATAATGATTTATGGTTATGATTATACCCCATATGCTTAAAAACTTACAGCTTTGGCAGCTACAGCAAGAACTGGTATAATTACATCTTATGGAAGAGTACAAACTATGTCGTTAAGTATCGGAATCGTGGGGCTGCCAAATGTTGGAAAGTCCACCCTATTTAATGCACTAACCAAAAACCGAGTATTGGCGGCAAATTATCCATTTGCCACAATTGAGCCCAATGTTGGTGTGGTTAATGTACCAGACGAACGAATAGTAAAACTCTCAGAGATTAGCAAAAGTGCCAAGACCGTACCGGCGAGCTGCAGCTTTGTGGATATCGCCGGGATCGTCAAGGGCGCTAGCGAAGGCGCCGGGCTGGGTAATAAGTTTTTGAGCCACATCCGCGAAAATAATGTGATTGTACAGCTCGTGAGGGCTTTTGAAAACGACGATATTGTGCATGTTGAGGGGCATATTGACCCAACGCGCGACATCGATATTATTCGCACCGAGCTGTGCCTAGCCGATATTGTGTCGGTTCAGAGTCGGCTGGCGCGCACCGAAAAAGAGCTCAAAACCAACCCCAAGCTGGGCGATATGCTGCAGGCTCTCAAAAAAGCTGAGTCGCTCTTAGACCAAACCGAGCTGCTATCGGAACACGCCGATGAGCTCGATTTGGACGTCATCAAAGACCTCCAGCTGCTGACCGCCAAGAAGTTTATTTATGTATTCAATATCGCTGAAGACGACTTGGGCAATGGCGAGTTTCAGGCTAAATTGGCCGAGCTCGTTGCCCCCAACCCAAGCGTATTTTTGAGCGCCGAGACCGAAGCTCAGCTAATGGACCTACCGACGAGTGAGGCCAATGAACTGCTAGAGGCGTTGGGCCAAAAAGAATCGGGCTTAGATAGCCTAGTCAGGCTGGGGTACGAAACACTCGGCTTTATTAGCTACTTCACCAGTGGCGAGCAAGAGTCGCGTGCCTGGACAATCCGCCGGGGCACACTCGCACCACAGGCAGCCGGCGTAATACATGGGGATTTCGAGAAAGGCTTTATAAAAGCCGAGGTGGTAAGCTCTGAGGATTTTATTGCCCTTGGCGGCTGGGTTGGTGCTGGCGAAGCGGGTAAGACCCGAATAGAAGGTAAAGATTACGAGTTCAAAGACGGCGATGTGACTGTCTTTAGGCACAACTAAAATAATTTTAGGATTTTTTCGGTTTCAAAGTTTTCGAAGGTTTCGTGGCTTTTGTATATGAGCTACCAAATACGATATAACAAAAAAACAGAGCAACTAGTACCTGCTCTGTTTTTTGTTAATCAGCTTATTTGGCTCGTTCGATATACGTCGCGCTACGGGTATCGACCTTTATAATGTCGCCCTCTTTAATAAACTGCGGGGCCTGAATATTTAGCCCAGTTTCGAGTGTTACTTCTTTGGTGCTAGCACTCGAGCTGTTGCCTTTGTCTGCACCTGGAGCGCTAATAACCTTGAGGGTGACATTTTTGGGCCACTCGAAGCCGATTATCTTATCGTCGTATGTTAGGGCGTCGATAGTGCCACCCTCGATGATATACTTTGGGATATTTTCGTCAACCGAGAGGTCGAGCTCGATAGTTTCGTAGCTGGTTTGATCCATAACGCTAATTCTGCCACCGACACCATATAGGTACTGTACGCTCTGGCGGCCAATTTCGGCAGGCTTGACCTTCTCGACATTTTTGAAGGTCTTATCGATAACCTGACCAGTGATGAGGTTTTTTAGCTTGGTATTAACGATGCTACCGCCGCGCCCCATCTGCTTTTGGGCGTACTCGAGCACCTTATATGGCACACCATCGATATCGATTAGTGTGTCCTTGCGCAAATCTGTTACTCCGTACATATTTGCCTACTTAACAACGAATGGTAAAAGCCCTAAGTGCCGGGCGCGCTTTAGTGCAACCGCGAGCATTCGTTGGTGTTTCATGCTAGCGCCTGTCTTTTTGCGGGTGTCGATTTTGCCGACGCTATTTAGATACTTTTGTAGTGTCTTGACGTCTTTATAATCGAAGTTATTGATATCTTCGCTGTATATTTTGTTCTGCTTGGTTTTGTAAAATTCTGCCATAGTAGTTTCTTTCTTTAGAACGGTATGTCGTCTAGGTTAATTTCGCCTTCGCCCATGTCATCGACAGGTGCTTCGTCGGCTTTAGTTGGTTTGGTAGTTGGATTAGATTTGGGTGCTTCGGGGGTAGTATAATCGCCACCTTCGGCTTGTCCGCCAACAAAATTGATGTCACTGGCGACAATCTCGGTGCGTTGCCTTTTGGATCCGTCTTCGGCTTCCCAGCTCTGGGTTTGGAGTCGGCCTACAACAAGTGCTTTGCGGCCTTTTTTGAGGTAGGTATTGACGAGTTCGCCGAGTTTGCCCCAGGCAACTACATTGTGGTACTCAACGGCTTCCTTTTTTTCGCCACTTTGGTCCTGCCAGCTACGGTTGGTTGCAATACTAAACGATGTAACATTTTGGCCACCCGGAGTGGTGCGCATTTCTGGGTCGCGGGTCAGGTTACCCATAACTATTGCTTGGTTAAAATCTTTTGCCATTATTACTTTGCCTCGCTTTCCGCTAGTGGCTTCTCTGCCTTAGCAACCTCTGGCTTAGCTTGGGCGACTGGTTTGGTCTGGGTTGTTTTGCTGGGTACTGTGATATAGCGGATGTTCTCGAGTGATACCACAAGATAGCGCATTACCTCTTCGGTAATTCTTAGAACTTGGTTGATTTTGGTGACTTTTGAAGGGTCGATTGATATTTCGTAAATAACATAAATGCCCCAATCCTGTTTTTTGATGGTATAGGCCAGCTTGCGCTTGCCCCAATTGTCTTTTTTGTTGATTTTACCGCCGTTTTTAGTGAAAACAGCTTCGATTTTTTCTAATGTTGCGGGCAGATCAATTTCTAGATCTGGGTGCAAGACTATTGCAACTTCGTAATTGCGCATTGAGTACTCCTCTCTTTGGCCCAATAGCATTACTGCTATATCGTCTCCGTCTGGTTTGTTATGAGTCGGAGCAAAAAGGTTAATTAATTTGACTGCCGTTATTGTAGCTTATTTTGGGGTATTGGTCAAGGATTCTAATCTGTTGACACTACCACAAGCAAAAAACCGCGCTAGCAGTTATAATAGGGCAAATGCAAAAACTGATAACTTCTATAATTGGCAAAAACGTATTTAGTGTTCACGATGGCGCGGCTATCGCAGATGTCGTGGGTTGGCTTGTAAACAAGGATAATTTCAAGATAGAGCTTATAACGGTTACTACGAGAGATAGCAAAATAGAAAAGTATATTTTACCCGAAGACATACGACTATCGACCGACCGCCAGGTAATTATTAACTCACAAGATGACATTACCGAAGCCAATGAGCTAGTGCGCCAAAGCGCAATGATTGCTAGCAAATACAGACTATTAGGCTCTAAGGTCGAGACACAATCGGGTAAAAAATTGGGTAAAGTCAAAGACTTTAGTTTTGACTATAATACTTTTTATATCGGCAAAATACATGTAGTGTCGCGGTTTCCAGAGAGAATTACACGAGAGTCTTTTATAATCAACCGCTCGGCGGTGATTAAAGTGCAAGGTGACACAGTAATTATAAAAGATGCCCGAACAAAAGCTAAGGCTCAGCGGGCGGATGCAAAAGTATTGCCTGCATAAACAAAAATAAACTATACTAGTATCAATAAATAAGTGGAGGCAGCTTTTCTGGTAGCAATAGTTTGGGTTATTTTGGCTCTGATAATTGTTAGACTAATTCTCAAAAAGACCTAGCTCTTCGAGAGTTTTATTGACCAAACTGTAGCTATAACCCTGCCTAGACAGGTACTCGATAAGTTTTTGCTTGTTTTGGTACTTGGTTTGACGCATTTTTTTGGTAATTAGCTCGCCCAGCGATGCAATTTGGGCCGTCTCATCGAGTTGCGAGAGTACTTCGGTGATGATGTCTTTGTCGATACCCTTTTTTATTAGTTCGAGCCGCAAAACGCTGGTAGATTTTGGTTTAAGAAGTAAGCGGTTTCTAACCCACATTGCGGCAAAGTCTTGGTCGTTGAGGTAGTTTTGCTCAATTAGCCTTGTGATTGTAGTATCGGCATCCTCAATGCTAAAGTCTTTGCGGATGGTCAGGTAATCTTTGACTTCCTTGATGCTACGAGGCCGCAGGGCCAAATAGCGTAAGGCGAAATTGTAGCTTTTAGATTTGGCCTGAGCGCCCCGGAGCTCGTTGAGTAAGCCTGGCGTAAGGACTTGGTCGACTCGCAGGCCGAATACTGTCAGATCGAGCTCGGATAGTGCCAGCGTGTACTTTCCGTCGACAAAGATATTGTAATATCCCTGGCGCTTTTTTTGTGGAGATATCTTGGTAATTACGGCCATTAGAGCTATTTGGGAAAAGAACGCTCTCGAATAATTTTATCGAGATCTTGCATTACTTTGGGGTGGTCTTTCAAGAACTGCTTGGCGGCTTCCCTGCCTTGACCGATTTTTTCGTCATTGTAAGAATACCAAGCACCAGATTTGACAACGAGGTTTTCTTTGACGGCGAGGTCTATCATGTCACCGGCGGTGCTAATACCTTCGTTGTACATAATATCGAATTCCGCTACCTTGAACGGTGCTGCAACCTTGTTTTTGACGACCTTGACCTTAACGTGGTTACCAACAACATTGTCGCCGTCTTTGAGTGCTTCAGACCGGCGGATATCGAGCCGCACCGAGGCATAAAACTTAAGTGCCTGCCCTCCCGAAGTGGTTTCGGGGTTTCCGAACATTACACCAATCTTCATGCGTAGTTGGTTTATAAATATAACGGTGGTTTTGGACTTAGCGATAACGCCAGTTAACTTGCGCAGAGCTTGGCTCATTAGGCGAGCCTGCAGGCCCATGTGGCTATCGCCCATATCGCCTTCTATTTCGGCACGGGGTACAAGTGCTGCCACCGAATCGATAACAACAATATCGACGGCACTACTACGTACTAGAGTCTCACATATTTCGAGGGCTTGTTCGCCAGTATCTGGCTGTGAAATCAGTAAGTCGTCGAGCTTAACGCCTATCTTAGCGGCATACTCTGGGTCGACAGCGTGTTCGGCATCGATGAAGGCAGCTAGGCCGCCGCGCTTTTGTACCTCTGCTACTGCATGTAAGGCCAAGGTAGTTTTACCACTAGATTCTGGGCCGTAGATTTCGATAATTCGACCTTGAGGCAAGCCGCCACCCAGAGCGATATCAAGTGACAGGCTACCGGTAGGGATTGTCTCGACTGCGACATTCATACCCTCACCCAGTTTCATAATTGAGCCTTGCCCAAACTGGCGTTCGATTTGCTCGACGGCTAGCTCGACGGCTTTGAGCCTCGAAGCTTTTTCTTTGGCATCTACGCTAGTTATTTTGTCTGATTTTGCTTTTTTTACTGGTTCGGCCACTGGGTTCTCCTGTGTTTTATCTGTTGATTTATTTGTTGATGATTGCTGCTGCGCGACCTTTGCTGTGCTTTTTGCTGCTTGTTTTTGTAATTGTGCTGTTGTCATTATACCCTCCTAAAGATATGTTCGGTTTTTATTCTTAAGTAAGATTACTATACCGAACATCAGGCGTACATGTCAACATATTTTTTGAACTTTTATAGCATTTTGTACCATTAACGGCTTTGGCGGATTTGTTTTGTACTCTTATTTAAGCAGAAATCGTCTGCTAATGAAAGCGTTGACGAACTCTACCGAAAATTGGTGAAGTTTAGGGGCATATCGAGCTCGGAGCCCTTGAGCAAGTGCATCACATTTTGGAGGTCGTCTTTGGAGGCCGATGTCACGCGGACTTCTTGGCCTTGGATTTGGGTTTTGACCTTGGGGTAGCTGTCTCGGATTAGTTTTGTGATTTTTTTGGCCTTATCTTGATCAAGCCCCTGCACCAGTGGCAGCGACTTCTTATAGACCATCGATGACTGCGTGATTTCCTGAGACTTGTCCATATACTTGAGGTCGAGACCGCGTTTTATAAACTTCGACTCGAGTGTATCGACAATGGTTTCGAGCTTGAGCTCGGAATTAGATTCGATATCTATTTTTTGAGATTCTTTGTCGTAGTTAATTTTGGAGCTGGTACCTTGAAAATCGTAGCGAGTTTGGATTTCGCGGGCAGTTTGATCAACTGCATTGTTCATTTCGGACTGATCGAACTCACTGACTACATCGTAGGAAAATGTTTTACTCATTGGACTGAAGTATCCTTGTTAAATATTATGTCTTGCTTGGATTCACCCTCCGGTCCTAGGCTGCCGATAGACTTATTGGCAACTACCGAATTGGTCAATACTACACTGGTACTGCCGGCATTACCAGTGGTGACTCTGATAGACTCCTTGGCTTGGAACAACTGCTTGGAGCCTGGCAGCATGGTGCCCTTGAAATTTTCTTTTCCGTCGATCTTGGTAGTAATATAGATTGCCTGTGGGCCGGCTGTAATTAGTGCCTCGACACCATCGAATACTGAACTCCTTACCGCTAACTGCGAGAGGTCGTTGGTGGTGGTTTTGGCGTCTACAACGATTATTTTGGCTGTTTCTTTGCCGAATTTATTTCGGGCGCTAACTTTGATTTGATTAGATCCATTGACCAGCATAACGCGGTCACTAAAAGAGCCGTCGGGAGCAGATAAGATAGGTGAATCGTTGATAAAGACATCTGAACCCGTATCGACCTCGCCGCTAACTATTGCGTAGCTTGAGGTAGTGCTGGCTTTGTCGGCATTCGAAAGACGGATGTTTGGAGGAGTTGAGAGCTGCGAAAGCTGCCAACCGACATAGCTGACCATAGATAGTACAAAAATGGCTGTCAGGGCGATTAAAATAGTGCGTGGGGTAATAGAATAACTCTGTGAGCCGATCGGCTTGAGCCCGCCAGGTTTTTTAATTTTTCCAGCTGAACCAAGCGACATATCGTATTCGTGGCGCTCTCGCGAGTATATTTTGAGTATTTCGGTGGTATCAAAGCCGAGCTCTTCGGCGTAGTTTTTGACATAGCCACGACTGTACACATCGTTGGGCAGATTGGCGTAATCGCCGGCTTCGATTAGCTCTAGGTACTTGCGCCTAATATGCGTGCTGCGCTCGATGCTATCAAGATTGAGCTCGAGCTGTCGCCGGCGCTTACTAAGCAGCTCGCTTAACTTCAAACCACCGAGCCGCGGTGAGGTTATTTTTGCTGAAGATTTAGGTTTTTCATTCGGGCTCACTAGTGCCTCCACCGATTTCATCAGGGCCTGATATTAGTAGCTTCCTGGGTTTTGAAGCACCTTCGGATGGACCGACAACACCACGTTCTTCGAGCATATCCAAAAGCCGGGCTGCTCTGCCATAACCAACTCTCAGACGACGCTGAATTAGACTAGTTGAGCCCTTGCCGCTTTGTAAGCAAACCTCAACGGCTTGGTCAAAAAGCTCGTCATCGTCATCGTTGCCACCATCGCTGAGGATAGAGGATAAACCTTTGATCTTGACGGCCTGAGCCAAGACCTCGTCGTTGTACTGGGGTTCGCGCTGGGCCTTAAGAAACTTTGCTATTTTGGTGACTTCAGAATTACTTACCAATACACCCTGGACGCGCTTGGCCTTGAGTAGGACTGGGCTCTTATAGAGCATATCTCCATTGCCCAGAAGCTTTTCGGCACCAGCGGCATCGATAATAGTTCGGGAATCGACATTGCTAGTAGTAGTCAGGGCGATACGAGTTGGGATGTTGGCTTTGATGGTACCAGTAATAACATTGACACTAGGGCGCTGCGTGGCAAGTACCAGGTGGATACCTACAGCACGAGCCATTTGTGAGATACGCTGAATCAACGCCTCTACGTCTTTGCCGGCAACGATCATAAGATCGAATAACTCATCGATAACAATCACGATGAAGGGCATTTTGTCGACATTTTTTTGTTTATTAAACTCACCGATGTCACGAGCCGAATTGGCAGCTAGGAGCTTAAGTCGGCGTTCCATCTCGGCTACTGCCCACTTGAGCGCAGAAATGGTTTGGGTAGGCTCAAAGATTACCGGGCTCAAAAGGTGCGGTATTCCTTCATAGAGTCCGAGCTCGACACGCTTGGGATCGACCAATATCAGCTTTAGCTCGCTGGGGCTATTGCGGTAAAGCAAGCTCACCAGAAGAGTGTTGATCATAACACTCTTACCAGTATTGGTAGCGCCCGCTATAAGCAAGTGTGGGGCTTTTGTGAGGTCGCCAGTGACGATTGCGCCATTGACATCGCGCCCTAGTACAAACGTCAGCTTGGCTTTTTCGGCCTTAACTTCGTCGGATGTCATGATATCTTTGAGTCGAACGATTGAGGCTTTTTTGTTCGGAACTTCAACGCCGACCGAGCTCTTGCCTGGTATTGGAGCTTCGATTCGGATTTGTTCGGCCTCTAGTGCAAGGGCCAGATTTTTGTCGAGTTCGGCAAACTTAGAGAGCTTTACACCATCTGGTGGCTTGAGCGAGTACTGCGATACAGTTGGCCCAACATCGACACCCTCCATTTTGACTTCGTATCCGAAATCGGCAAAAGTCTTTTCGATGGTGGCGGCGTTTTTCTTGGCATCACCGGGGTCAGCCTGTGTAGTAGTGGTTTCGAGTAGTTCGGCAGATGGGTATTTCCACTCGGCATCAAATGAAGCCACGATGGGCTCTGACTCTGTCTTGGGCTCGTCTTTGTCTTTGCCGATAGTACCTGCAATAGGCAGGGTGTTGATCTTGAAAGCGGCGTCGGGATTACCCTCTTCATCTTTGGTTTTACGCATTGGACTAAATATCTTGTTGATGATTTGTTGGAGCCTGGCATTGGCCGAGACTATCACCGAGATAATGGTTAGCATTGCAAAAATAAACACCAGAACCCAGCGAGTCAGAACTGGCGAGACGAGCGAGTAGATACCGTAGCCCACGACACCTCCATAATTGCCAACGGTACTCATGCTAAAGCTCACTTCTGGCCCGAGTATAGCCTGGAGGATTGTACTAAAACATATAAAGAAGCTAAAAATACCGACCAAGTTGTGTAGCTTGAGTGGGTGTTTTTCTTGAGCAAAAAGCATAAAAGCTACACCAAATAGAGCTATCGGGACCATATAGACGCTCTGTCCTATCAAGAACTGGACGGCCTCTAGCACCCACTTGCCGAGATTACCGGCTACTCCGACTAGCGCCAATATCACGAAGACACCAATGGTGATTAGTAGAATCGCCAGAACTTCCTTGAGTACCGATCGCTTTAAGCCGGCCTCCTGATCCTGGAGATTGCTCTTGATTTGTTTTTTACTCTTGGTTGCTTTTCGCTTGTGTTTGGCCATATAGAGTTATTATAGCCTTATTAAGATAAGGGTTGCTAGAGTATTTTTTGGTGTATTGTTATTCAAAACATAAGTATTATAGCACATTTATGTAATAAATACAACGCTTGTCAAACCTAGCCTACTACCAGATAATATAAAGATGAAAAACATCATCAAAATGATTGTATATCTTAAAGGGACGCACAAAGCGTTATTGCTGCTGTTTGCTATAAATGCCGCTAAGGCTGCATTATTTGTTTATGTGCCATTTGTATTTCGTGACATCATCAACCAAATCAGCCAGACAGCTGTGCAGCCTGGCTCGGTTGGTAGTGGCGCCATTTACCGCAACCTAGCGATATTGGCAGTTATATTTACAGCCGAGAGCGTGCTGGGCTTCATTAACGAAAAAGTGTCTGATACCGTTCGAATGAATAGTATTACAACGCTGCGCCGGGCGATCTACCCTAAGCTAATGGACCTCTCTATCGATTTCATCGAAAAATCTCGCCCTGGCGCCTTGGCTCAGAAGGTCAACCAGGGGATCTTCGATTTTATGGAATGGATCGGGACTTTTAACGAGTGGCTCTCAACTACAGTCGTTAGTTCGCTATTTATTCTTATTGCGCTACTGGTTACAAACATCTATATCGGTGGGCTGATGCTTATCATCTGCCCCATCATGGTAGCTATTAATGTCAGGAAGATTCGAAAATCAAAAATATACAACGAGAAAGCCAATGAATACTTCGAGAAGTATAATGCCCAGCTAATCGAATCACTATCACATACCGCTACCATCAAAAGCCTTAGCGCCGAAAAGGAAGTAAGCAGTATATTTAATAAATTTACCGAAGGCATACGAGATAATCGCTTCAAACAATTTATAATTCAAAGACGGCACAACTCTGCCAGAGATGCTGTGGGTGCATTTGGGCTACTTTTATCAATTTCGATAATCGCTGTCTTGGCTATGAAGGGCCAATATACACCTGGTGATATACTGCTCATCGCCTACTTTGCTCGCGACCTGATTCTATCGATGGGACCAATTGGGAGATTCATCGATACCACTGGCAACACAAGCATTACTAGCCGAAGGTTGCTAGATCTGTTGGCCACAAAGCCGACCATGGAGGACTCTCCGCACGCCAAGGACCTCGACAAGATAGATGCCATTGAGTTTAGGGGAGTCGACTTCAACTACCCAGATAGCAAAAAAAGCTCCATCGCTGATATCAATTTTGGACTTCAGAAAGGCAAAAGTATTGCGCTGGTGGGACCCTCTGGCGTCGGTAAATCTACAATTACGCAGCTGCTGTTGAGATTTTATGAACCTAGCGGCGGGGATTTTCTGATAAACGATGTGAATGCTAATGAGTTTACGCAAGAAACTATCAGACGCAGAATGGCCATTGTGATGCAAGATGTGGCACTTTTTAATGCCTCTGTTATTGACAACATCAGGCTCGCCAAACCTGGCGCTACCCAAGACCAAGTAATCAATGCCGCAAAACTGGCCCACGCCCACGACTTCATTAAAGATCTGCCAGATGGCTACGCTACCATAGTTGGTGAGCGCGGCATTAAACTTTCGGGCGGACAAAGGCAGCGCATCGCTATTGCTAGAGCTATTTTGAAAGACCCAGATTTTATTATTTTAGATGAAGCAACCAGCGCGCTCGACAGCCATACAGAACAAATGGTTCAGGATGGCATCGACAAACTGCTAGCTGGCCGAATGTCGCTTATTATTGCTCACCGACTCAGCACCGTAGTGCATGTCGATGAGATACTGGTTTTGCAAAAAGGCACAATTGTAGATCGCGGCAGTCACCAAGAGCTAATGAAAAAACCAGAGGGTTTGTACTACAAACTCTACAAACTCCAATCTTCCAGCGGCAAAGTCAAGCTGTAAAGCCCTACTCCCTTTCGTAGCCCGTCACCCCAGCCGCCACTCCCTCATAGTCCCCGTCATCCAGGCCTAGCCTTCGACCATTGCTACTTTTTCTTCCGTCATTCCCGCTTTTTTCTTCCGTCATTCCCGCGCAGGCGGGAATCCACCCTACATAGTTGAGGCGAAAAAATCATCCCAATTCGGATTGAGGCCCTCTATTACACGCAGCTTCCACTGACGATTCCACTTCTTCATCCGCTTCTCGCGCAATATAGCATCGGAGATATTATCGTACTGCTCGAACCAAACAAGGTGCGTTACATCGTGCGTTTTTGTGAAGCCGTCAACTAAATGATGCTTGTGTTCGTATACGCGTCTTGCTAGATTGCTCGTCACCCCAATATATAGCGTGCCATTACGGCCACTAGCGAGTATATAAACGTATCCTGTCTTCATAGCTGCTAATTATACTGGTTTCCCGCCTGCGCGGGAATGACGAGTGTGAGTTGGGATGACGAGGGATCACGGGAATGACGGATGTGCGCCAGAATAACAGAGGAGTTATAATCAAAAACGACCCGTAGATATGGGTCGTTTTTGATTTTTAGAGTTAGCTCTTAGACTTCGACAACAACAGGCAGAACAATCGGGTTGCGCTTGGTAACCTTATAGAGGTAGTTGCTGAGCTCATCGCGCATCCGGGCCTTGAAGGCTGGCGAATTAGCTGGCACACTTGGGCTTTTGCTCAGAAAGATGTTTTTAACAATCTTACGGGAATTATTGAGGATATCGGCGTTATCTTTGACATAGATAAAACCACGGCTAATGATGTCGGGGCTGGTTACTAGCTTGCCGGTCCGCTTATCGACCGTGGCAATAACCATAAACACTCCGTCGCTACTCATAGCCAGGCGATCTTTCAATACAATCTCCTGTACATCACCAATACCAGCGCCGTCGATTAGCACTGAGCCAGACTGAACCTTGGGTCCGAGCTTCATGCCTTCTTTGGTAGCCACTAGTGTTTGGCCATTTTCAATTACGAAAATATGGTCATCTTTAATGCCAGCCTGATTGGCAATCATGGCATTATGCTTGAGGTGATGGAGCTCACCATGAATTGGTATGTAGTACTCTGGCCTAACCAAATCAATCATTTCTTTGATTTCATCAACGGTTGCATGGCCAGTGATATGCATAATACCTAGGTCATCGAACTCACGGGTGTCAGTACGGTAGACATAAGCCCCCCAGCGAAACAGATTATCAACCATGCCCACTACCGATTTTTCGTTACCCGGAACAACCGAGGATGAGAATATCACGACGTCGCTTGATTTGAGCTTAACATCGCGATGTTCGCCGGTACCCATACGCTGCAAGGCCGAAAAAGGCTCTCCCTGGGATCCGGTTGAAAGCACCACAAGTTGTCCGTCTTGGTAGCTTTTCATATCTTGGGCCTTAATTAGTAGCCCTGGCGGAACCTTGATGTATCCAAGCTTCACGGCTAGCTCGAGGTTATTGAGCATACTTCGGCCTACTACCACTAATTTACGGTTGGCTTTTGCAACGGCATCAACCACAATTTGCATCCTGGTCACCTGGCTTGAAAAAGCCACTACGATTGCGCGTTTATTGTAATTACGAACCAAAATTTCATCGATAGTATCAACAATATCGCGCTCAGTTGGCGTTCGGCCAATCTGCTCACAACTGGTTGAATCAGAAAACATTGCTAGTACCCCCCCATCGCCAATTTCTTTAAGTCGAGCTTTATCGGTAGGCTTGCCGTCTATCGGATTCTCCTCGAATCGCCAATCCCCAGTATTTAAGATTGTTCCAACTGGCGTATGAATAGCTAATGCACAAGCATCTGGAATGGCGTGGGTGACACGAACAAACTCAACTGTGAATACTCCTAGCTGAATCTTTTCGTGTTTTTCTGGGTCAATAATATGCAGCTCCGGAGTGAAATCCAAGTGATATTCCTCGAGTTTGCGCTCGATAAACTTGATGGTAAATTGAGCAGCATAAATTGGTGCAGGCATCTTAGGAAGTAAAAAGGGTATCCCTCCCACATGGTCTTCGTGAGCATGGGTTATAACATGCCCGCGCACTTTGTGTTTGCGCTCCTCCAAGTAGGTAATGTCTGGAATAATCAAATCGATTCCTGGCTGATCTTCACCAGGGAATGTAAAGCCTAAATCCATTACAATAATGTCGTCTTCGTACTCTAGAGCCATAACGTTTTTGCCGATTTGGCCGAGTCCACCAAGTGGGATTATTTTGAGCTTACCGGCATCAATTTTACTCATACCTACCGCAGCTGCAGAAACTGGAGCAACAGCTGGCTTGATTTGGTTAAAACTGCCAACTGCATATTGGGTTGGTCGTTTGTCGAAACGGCGATTGTTGTTGCCACCACCGCCGCGAGGCTTTTGGTAGTTGCGGTTTGGGTTGCCTGGTTTGCCGCTGTTATTGTTGCGGTTACCACC
>JBAXPC010000014.1:0-15093 GCA_037132395.1 bacterium
GCAATTATCATCAAGGCTGCCCTAAAAACGCAGGCCTTTTTGTTAAAAAATCACGCAGTATGAGCCCACAAAACCGATTATTTTTTGAAGCACAGCTAATTTAGTGCAGTTTATGGCAAATACATTTATAATGTGTTTACAGAAACCGTAGCAGAATTTGTTAAAATCATTAGAAGATTAGAGATTTTTCTCTTCCACGATGGAACAAACCAAGACCCCAAAGTATGTTTGTTACATCGAGAGGAAGACAATCTGTTTTTCTTAAACTATTTATGAAACCAAGACCCCAAGTCTATTTCATAAATCGAGAGGAGAACTGTTGCGATAGTACAAGCCCTTGAAGTTTTGCCTTTTCTACGATGGAACAAACCAAGACCCAAAAGTCTGTTTGTTACATCGAGAGGAAGACAATCTACGGCAACCGGAGCAGAATTTGTTAAAATTATGCGTAGATTGTAAGTAGTTGTCTGACGAAGAGGCTGGGTAGCTCAGTTGGTTAGAGCGCGGGACTCATAAGCCTGAGGTCGGAGGTTCAAATCCTCCTCCAGCCACCATTAAAAAAGCCCCTAACTGGGGCTTTTTTAATATAAATTAATTACCAAACAAAAAATCACGCCACTGGTCAAAATTGGACTTCTCCGCTAGCAGCTGGGCGTCGGTCTTGAGCACCAGAGTAGATTGCTTCGCAACATCGGTTGGCTTAGTCTGATTGTCTTTAATTACAATCACCGATTCGCCTGCAGCCGCAACATTTAGCTTTTCGCGTGCCAAGCGCTCCTTATAGGCATCGGTCTTATAGTAGGTAATCTTGTAGCCTAAATCTTCTATCTGGCCTTCTAGTCGTGCTATCTGGTTTTCTAGTTCGTCAGATTTACTACGCAAGTTATAGTTTTTGCCAGATTCGGAAGCTAACACCGTAAACAAAACAATAATCAGTACTAGACCAATCCATAGTATAATTTTGCCCGATCTAAGATAGTTACGCATAGTACTATTTTACCAAAGTAATAATCTGCTGGTGGTATTTAATCGGTTCTTTTTTTGAATAATCAATAGTTATCTCACTCATCTGTATATAGCGGCTAAACCTTGGTATAACCAGCCAGCCTGTCCGGGGCAAAGCGATAATGTCATTACAGCCACTATTGGCGTAGCTGTAGCCACTGCGCTTCTCGACCTTGCCATCGTGGGTATGACCAAGCACCAAAGCATCAAATTTGGCCTCTTTTTGGTATTTATCTAGGCTCCTCATGTACTTTTTTCCACCTCCGAGCGTTTGTCTGGCCACAAGCCTGACCAAAACATCCATTACAATAAAAGCCAGCCAGCTCATCAACAGAACTAGCGCCGTAGCCGCTACATATCGAGCATTAGAATTTACCACGGCTTGGTAGACAGCCCAAAATAGCACTATCGTTATCGAAAAAGGTATGATTAGCTTGTATAGCAAGTTGCTCAATACAAAGCTAGCCAAAAACGACCTATCTACGACGTCACCAATACCGCTAACAAGTATTGGTACCCGCTCTAATAGCATCGGCAGAGTGTTTTGGACGAGCTTTTTGCCGTGTGAGTATCTGGCTGGAGAAGTTTTGTTGTACGAATCGTTCTCGTGGCCATGTTCGATTCTAATAGTTCTGCGGCCAATAGCTAGATTTAAAGTATTGCATACCTCCGCCCGCCAATGATTAGCGACTACTGCCCTGTCGCTAGCACTAACGGCTAAGACATCATCATGGTTGCCGACTGTATATATTACTCGGTGTCCAGGCTTCTTATTGAAGTTCAAAATCGCCGCCTTAAGATCGGTGTAGCCAGCTATGATATCCTCAACACTCTGGTCGGATTGCGCCCAGAGCTCTAGTATGTCACCATTTAATACCAAAATAGCTTGCTTATGGGTGGCCAGCTCATTAATACGCCCCACCAAGGATTGTTGAATAATGCTAAGCTCGTTAGTTAGCGGTAATTGCAAATGGATATCGCTAACTACCAATACCTTTTGGCTAGTTGTGATTTTGAGGTTGATGTTTTTATCAAACATTTGATTGTATTTTATGCTTTTAGTGGCACTTCTGTCCAGTTGTGCTGGCCTGAGCTGCCACGAAAGCAAATACGGCCACGGCGTTCTTGCTCGCTACTTTCCAGTGCCGAGTGTTTGTTGTTCAGCCGATATTCGCCACGAATACATCTGAATATCTCCATTGTTATTATAAAAACCAATTTCAAAATCTCCTGTGTTTTCGGAACCGTCAAACGTTGCAGTACCTTTGACATTAATCCTATCCTCCCCAGAGCTAGTTGCAACCTGAGTAATGTTCCACTTATTGAGGATCTTGGCGTAGGTCTTTTCGGTTTCACTCTGAAAACCTACGGCACCATCCTTATAGCTAGCCTTCAGCTCGGGCGAAAAAACTTCGTAGGCCTTGGCGTAGTCGTTTTTGGATAGCGCCCCCAGGAAGCTGTTGGCTTTATCGGCGGCCTTTTTTTCTTCTGCGGTGTATTCCTTGCTAGCTGACTGATTTTTAACTGTATTAGCCGGCAGCGGAGTTTTTTTATTCTTAGCGCCTAGCATCGTAAAGCTAGCAAAGCCGGCCGCTGCAATTATAACTATTGTAGATAGTGTGATTGTCACAAAAACCAATGCCTGCCCGCGTTGGCCGGTATTTTTGATTTGCCGATTAGCAATTAGGGCCAGTACAATCGCGAGCGGTGCTAGTGGCACTGCTAGAATTAGCGATAGTACCGCCAGCAAGTTGATGGTTTTTTTGTTGTCTGGTGGATGTCGGTGCTGCGGATGCGAAGCTTGAGCAGTCGTTTGCTCAGGCATTATTTTTTAGTCTTAAACTCTTTTCGGATCATCATGCCAGCTGCACCAAATAGCGCCAATAATGCTAGGCCACTGGCCAGCCAAGGTAGAGTATTGCTTTTTTGTGTCTTGGTGGTGGTGGTGTTTGGGGCGCCCGGGGTTGTAGCTGATTGAAAGGCACCAAAGCTACCGCGCGAGGTATAAGTATCCTGACCAGTGCCCCAGAAAGGTGCGAAGTTAGCAGAATAATCAAATGGCTGTCCATTGGCTGCGTTGGTCCATATTGCTGTTTGTGCTGTGCCATTTGTGGCCATAACCACCATGGTCTCAACCGCAGGGATGGACGGATAGGTACTATGCATCGCGACGAGCTTGGTGCCGTCGGGCGAATAACCCCCTAGTTCCCAGTATCCTGTCGTATCCGATGTAACTACAGCAGTATTCCCGGTGCCATTAAAGGCAACCGACCTAATGCTCCTTAATGTGCCGTTGTTGCCGGAGCTACTCTGATACACAAAGCGCGAGCCGTCTGGGGCGATATCAAACTGCGAATCTTCCAAAAATCCTGTCATCTGTGCTGCAGTAATAACGCTGGTAGCCGTTGTTTGGTTAGGTGTGGTAGGGCTAATCGAGTATATCCCGGTACCATTAACAAAAGGTACGTCAGAGGTCGACACATATATAAGGCTGCCGTCACTCTTCCAGACAGGTGTTTGGACATTAGATGGTGTTACTGAGTCAAACATTAGGTTAGTCAGCCTGATCTCGTTCGTACCATCTGTATTAATTACATAAATATCGATGAGGTTAGGTAAAGCCACAGCACGCCTCTCGAATGCTATTTTGGTACCATCTGGCGAGAAGGCGGGGCTACTGTCTTCATAAGCTGCAGTGCTGGCAGTCAGGGCAGTACCGTTCACTATAGACGAAGACGATTTGATGTATATATTCACACTGCCAGCGTCGGCGACACTATATGCTATCTTGGTGCCGTCGGGCGAATATGCATATTCCCCCTTATTCGTGCCGAGGTTCACAAAAGGAATATTGTGGCCATAATAGTTTGAGCCGTCGGGCTTGACCGATACGCCTCCATAACCAATTGCGTAAGATATTATCCGCCCATTAACACCTGGAAACTGGGCATTCGCAACTGGCGCCGCACCAAGGCTTAATAGTAGTGCCATCGCTACCAGTACAGATCGTGTCAGAACATTTTTAACATTTTTAACTTTTTTAACATTATGCATTTCAAAGTTACCCTTCTTGTATTTTAATTAGTTATGCTTATAATACCCTCCCTGGGCCATAGCGTCAATACCGTGCTGTACTTAATCTTGCTTCGAAAAAATTATCAAGCGCTGGTCGTAGCTGCTGTTAGAGTTATTCCAGTTCCCCACACAAGTAATGAGGTTCAGGTACTTGCCATCGGCCTTATTAAAAATTTCCTGCAGCGGCACTTCGGTAAGCTGGTATCTTGCTACCTTATAAACCTTGTAGGCCAGGCTATTTCCGCTTTTGTCTCTGACTTCGATAGTATCGCCAACCACTAGCTTGTCGTTCGATCTGAATATGCCAATTTCATTTGGTGCGCCATAGTGGCCAGCCATCACTGCGCTGCCTATGTCTCCGGGACGCTTGCCGTCCTTATACCAAGCAACTCTTTCGAGACTCTGCGAGGTAGCCATCTCCCCGTTTGCCGTAACCCCCACATTTTCGATAGGAGCGTTAATATAAAGCTTCGGTACTACCAAGTACATATCTGCGGCGAAGGGCGAAGGTGGAGGTGGTGCGCTAATGTTCTCGGCCTTAGCGACCTTCTTGGGTGGTTTTACACCCACCAACACTTCTTTTTGGAGCGGGCTATAGCTAATACTCGAGTCGGCAGTGGCCCACATCAGCATGCCTTCGGCCAAAACAAAAAACAAAACCACCGCAATACGCAGAGCAATTTTTTGGGTACGATCATAATTAGCTCTCTTTTTGATACTCAGAGTACTCAGATACGGATGGTCTTTATCGTAATGTTTGTATTCGACCTTGTGTTTGCTCATTAGTATAATTGTAAAACTCTTATGCCGACTAGGCAAGACGGGGGCAATTAAAAAAGCCCAGCACAAGCTGGGTATTTTTTATAAGAACAATGGTGGGCCCGGTTGGGTTCGAACCAACGACCAATCAGTTATGAGCCGACTGCTCTAACCGCTGAGCTACGGGCCCTTTGCCACGACACTATTATACTTCAAGAGAGACAAAAACCAAAAAAGAGCCCCGAAAGGCTCTTTTAAAGGTGCGGTCCGAATTAGCCCTTCTTTAGAATTGGAAGGCCGGTTCGTGGGTTCTCCACGATGATGTAGCCATCAGGCATTGCATCGATTGCAGCTTCTTTAGCTTCACGACCAAAGTAATAAATCCTTTGTAGTCGTCCACCCTTAAGAGTTACCTCTTTAGAATGTAAGTAATATGTTTGACCTTTCGAATTCTCGTGTGAAAATGCCATATCTCTATTTCCTCCTTTATTTACTTTATGTTCTCTAGGTTATGCCAGGTACGAGAGGTTGTCAATAGATAGCCAAGCTTTATTTCAATAAATACTTTATTACATCTGGTAATACGGTTGTGCTAGATATCAACAGATGGTAAAAAATAATCTAAAAAAAGTTATGCTATAAGTGTTGACAAGTTCGTATTATGTTCGCTACAATGAATACAAAGATAAATAACAGGAGGCACCAGTGAAAGTAGCACTAACAAAGAAACAACGAAAAACCCTAGACTTCATAACAACCTTTATTGAACAAAAAGGCTACTCGCCGAGCTATCGCGAAATAGCCAACGGCCTCAAGCTTAATTCTGTTGCAACCGTAGCTCAGCATATCGAAACACTTGTCGAGAAAGGCTTTTTAGAAAAAGGTGTTAACTCCGCTCGATCACTAGTACCTGTTGAGGAGGTAGAGTCTTCCATCAATCAGCCTGGCATTGGACTACCCATACTAGGCATGATTGCAGCTGGTAGCCCAATAGAGACAATCTCTGGTCACAAAGAGACGCTAGAGGTGCCAGCATTCATGGTTGGCTCTAAAAACTCCTATGTACTGCAAGTGAAGGGCCAGAGCATGATAGAAGATGGCATACACGATGGCGACTATGTGGTTATCCAGGAAAAAGAGATACCCAGCAATGGCGACACTGTCGTTGCGCTCATCAATAATGGCGAAGCAACCCTAAAAAGATACTATAAAGAAAGCAACCGAATTCGCCTACAGCCCGCCAATGCCTCGATGGACCCAATATATGTAGACTCTGGTACGCCAATTAAAATCCAGGGTGTACTAATAGGGCTTATTCGTAAGTACCAGTAGCAGCAACGGTAGTACTGCTGTTTACTCTAGTATCTCTATCCAATCTATCAAAACCTTGAACAGGTAAAAATTAATACAAAAACCCATAAATCCACCTACTATCTGCGCTGCAGACATTAGCCAATCTTGTGAGGCCAATAAAATGCCGTCTGTCCAAAGGCTCGTAAAGTACGGCGCAGTTATATTGAGCGTCAATATTCCAAGGGCAATAATACCTGCCAGTAGCCCGGCCTGGACAATAGCTCGCTGTAGTTTATCGTGCTTGCTGGCTTGATTTATAAAACCCGCTGACACCTCAACCTCATTTTTAGCTTCGTAAAAAAATGAATATATAGACCATATTACACTATAAGCCACCAGACCAACCCCAGCCCAAAAAGTTACTAATGTAGCAGTATTAATAACTTTATTACTAGCAAAAACAGAGTCTATTTGGCTTTCAAAACTATTTTGGAGCCTAGAGTCTGTAAAAATACTATTTTGTGTAATTCTTAAAAATATCAGATTGGCTTCAAAGGTTAAGAAGACTATAAAAACCAAGACAATCACTATCCACACTTCCCTTTTGGTGGGTAATAGTACTTTCTTATAATTTTGCTTTGATAGATGCACTACCTAGTATTTCCGTTTCTTGTTTTAAAAATTATTATAGCTCTACTCTACTCTATTTGCTGATACCTCTCAAGCTTATAGATTAGTGAGTTCAAAAATATAGCTAGTTGGTTTATGAAAAAGTTTCGTTCCTGAGGTGGCGAATATTTACAACTTTTTATAGATAATTAGGCTGACCGCCGTGGGGTTTCCCTGGGTAGACTCAGTGACCATGACATTAATAAATGAGTCGCCCTTCTTTAGGGTTGTTGTGCTACTGCTACCAAAGTCATTGCTCGATGTACCTTCACCGCTTGTCCAGCCATTAGTAGCTAGATTGGACTTGTAGTAAGCCTCTACCTTGCTTTTAGAGTCGGGGGTGTTGAAGGTGACAGTATAGGAACCATCTGTTTTGGACGATGCAATTATTTTGCCACCAGCGTAAATTGGTACATCGCTTGGGAAACCGTCCGGAACTACAGCGTTTCCTACCTCAACCGATTCCCCCTCTTTGTTTTTGACTTCTATTGTGCCCTTGTTGGTATCGACGCTTACACCGTTGTCCTTAGCATACTTGTTGGCAGAAAATATCAGCCCCGCAAACAACATAAATAATACAATGCACAGTAAAATAGTTAGCGAAGACACTACAAGCGCACCAACTGCCAATCCCTTGCCAGATTCTTTGCTTTTCTTGATTTGTGCTAAGGCTACTATCCCCAATACCAGACCTATCGGTGCCACTATAAATGCCATTACTAAGGCCGCCACTGCTATAGAGTTAGTTTTGTTTGTAGCAGTAGTACTAGCTACGCTTTCGTTTGAAGCTACCGCTTCTTTCTTTATTTTATCCGGTTCCATGCCACACCTCCGTGATTATTAAATAGTTTATAACCTCTATGTTAGCACTCTGCTCAGCTTTTAAAAGCCTGTACAATCGCGTCAACGACTCCAACATCAAATACTCCAGGTATTATATTGTCTGATGTCGGGTTGGAGACTATGGCGGCTAGCGCATCGGCAGCCCTAAGCTTTATTTCGTCGGTTACAAAATTCGTCGAAGTTTCGATTGCACCTTTAAACATTCCCGGAAATACCAAAACGTTATTTATTTGGTTGGGGTAGTCTGAGCGGCCAGTAGCAACAACCTTGGCTCCGCCAGCTATTGCGTCCTCGGGGTTGATCTCTGGGGTTGGATTGGCCATCGCAAAGACTATCGAATCTTTGTTCATGAGCTTAATATCTTCACTGCTAAGCAGATTGGCCTGTGATAAGCCTAGTACTATATCGCTACCCTTAAGCGCGTCCTGAATATCACCAGACAAATCTGACTTGTTGGTTATAGCCAGTAAGGCTTGCTTGCTCGGGTCCAGGGCTTCTCTGCTGGAGCTAATGATGCCCTTGCTATCGATCATGATTATATCGCCTATTCCCCACTTATGTAGCAGTTTTGCAACACCGATTCCGGCGGCACCCGAACCAATAATTACTGCCTTGCAGTCAGACTTGTCCTTGCCAACGACCTTAAGGGCATTAATAAGCCCCGCCATAACGGCAATCGCTGTGGCATGCTGGTCGTCATGAATTACGGGTATATCTAGCTCGTCATGAAGTCTGGTCTCGATCTCAAAGCATTTAGGGGCAGCTATGTCTTCGAGGTTGATACCTGCAAAAACAGGGGCGATGTTTTTGATTGTCATAATTATCTCTTCAGTATCTTGGGTATCTAAACAGATAGGAAAAGCATTGATGCCAGCGAGTTGCTTGAGTAGCATTGCTTTGCCCTCCATTACTGGCATCGCTGCCTCTGGCCCAACATTTCCTAGCCCCAGCACTGCCGAACCGTCCGAGATAACTGCTACCATATCTGATTTAATAGTTAGCTCTTTGGCACGGCTGGGGTCTTTTGCTAAAGCCCTAGAAACTGCGCCAACACCCGGTGTGTAATAAATACTCAAATCTTCATCTGTCAGCACTCGAGCCTTTGGCTCAACAACTATCTTGCCCTTCAACTCAAGGTGTTTTTTTATCGCTTCATCATCAAAATTGTGTTTGTTCATAATATTATTATACTTTAAGAATTGCTCGGTTTGGTTAGTTAAGTGATTACTTTTTAGAATATTTTCGGTCGAGGTAATCCTTAGCTAAAATCTGCAATGAAGCTGCTATTGGTATGGCCACCAAGGCACCGACTAGCCCACCAAGGCTAGCGCCAAGCACTGCAGCAATACCGGCTACTAGTGGTGATATGTTTACTGTTTTAGAAAATACAATTGGCTGGAGGATATTATTTTCGAGCTGTTGGTATACAAAGAAAAATATCGCTGTAGCAATTGCAGGAGTAATGCCGTTGTAGACCATCACAATGGCAATCGCAATTACGGAGGCCAGCAGGGCTCCAAACATTGGTATCAAGTCTAGCACCGCAACGGTAAATCCGAGTGCAACAGCAAATGGGTTTTTTAGTATAAGCAAAAATATCACTGCTGCACTACCAGCTATAAGGCTGGTTAGCAGATTTCCACTAACGTACCCGCTGACTGTTTTTTGCATCTTTCCGTACAGGCTCTTGCGGTGGGCTAGTTTGCTAGGGTCCTGGTATTTCCAGAACAAGCGGTGCCATTTTGGCCACTCTAAAACCATAAAAAATGTCAGGACTAGGATTGTAAAAAAAGCCAGGACACTGCTAAATATATTGCTGAAGGTATTGATCACTCCCCCGCCTGTACTAGTAAAGAAAGTAGTAATCTTTTGGCCGTTTATGGAAAGGCTCTTAGGGATATCTGCACTATTTAGATAGTCTGAGAGCGGATTATGGGTACTCAAAAAATCCTTATAGTACGAGGGCAGGTTGTTGATAAGTTCACTAAACTGCTTGACTAACGGAGGGCCAAAAATTGCTATAACATATGCAATCAGAGATAGCGTCACTGTCACAACCAGTAGCACCGCTAGCCCTCGGCTTCTCTTTGGGAGTTTGCTGCTGAGCCAATTTACTGGCGGCTCAAGTGCTAACGCCAAGAAAAATGATATTCCCAGCCAGACTAATTGCTTAGAAACTGATACGACCAGGAACATACCAACCACAAACAACAGAATTATAAGTAGAACTCTAAATATTGTTCGGTTGCTAATGTTATTTATATCTGAATTCATACCCTACATTCTACACTAAAATAAATTATTTTACTTTAATTGTTTTTTTTGAGGAGCGTTTTATTCAGTTGCTAGCTGGGGTAATCGGTAACGGCTGGTTGCACGTTGGGGCTGTGGGTCTGCCATCGAATCTATCTCCCAGCCAGTTCATAACACTTGGAGCCACTACGCCCTGCAGTGCTATGTGGCCAACATTGTTGAGCCAGAGCGAAGTTAAGTTAGAGCCGCCTTGGCAGGCTCGCTGTATGTACTGTGCTGTAGTGTTTGGTAATACCACCTGATCTGTTAAGCTCTCTGCCACTAATAGGGGCTGCGAGGGGCTCAGCACTGGGGCAGTTTCTTTTGTGATGACACTTTTCCATTCAGGTAGCGTCATCAGAGATTGGGTAAAAAACTTCTGACCAATTTTTGCCCTGATAATACCTCCAAGTGCTACATCCTTGATACAGGCCTCAGCTGTGGCCTGGTAGTTCTTGGCTCCAGGCTTAGTCAGGACTTGATCGGGGCTTAAACCTGGAAAATTGTCAGGCCAAGAAATAATAACTTCTGGGCCAATTAACCAGGAAACCGCAGTGTCTAATTGCTGAGTTAAGAGCGATTCGAGCTGTGCTGCTGGAGCCGATGCCGCTGTACCAACAAGCTGGTATTCTGGCATATAGCTCGATGCTAATCTGGCGCTAAATAATGCCGAATGTCCCCCTTGGGAGTGGCCCCAAATCGCATAGCTATTACCAACGTTGGTACCAGGCAAATTTTTAGCAGCTCGCACGCTATTGAGTACATCATGAGCTTCTGATTGGCCAACCAAGTAAGCTTCTATGCCGGGGGTACCAAAGCCGGCATAGTCGGTCGCTGTTACCACCCAGCCGCGAGCCATCATAGCATCGACCCAACCCATGCCAGTGTTGCCAATCGGATCTTTTTGGCGCGAAGGTGCACAGCTATCACCCATGCCCAATGTGCCATGTGCCCAGGCCATAATAGGTCGCGGCGAAGCAGAAGGGGCAGATGGGGTGTATATCATACCCGATGTAAATGTATTGCTACCATCGGCACGCTGGGTCCTGTATAGTACTCGCTGCCCCGTACCGTTTTGGAGGCTCACCGTCACCGGCTCGGAGCGTATTATTTCGCCTTGCGGGCCAGTGTTGTTGAGCCCAGCAGTATCATAAAAACTGTTGAGGCCGTTTTGAAATGCGTCTCGCTGGAGCTTACCAACGACGTTGAGTACAATCAAAATAATAATCAACACAGCCAATAATAATGATGACGCTTTTAGCAGCTTGTGGCGCTTAAAAAATGTCTGCTTTTTTTTATTAAGCTTATGGTTTCGCATATCTACATATTATCACTATGCAAGCCAAAGCGGTATCATAACGGCGATCGCAATGTATTGGATTTCAAAATTAATAATTAAAAACCAGCGTCTTTAATTTTTTCGCAGCCGATAGCCAAAATACTGTTGGCACAATTTTATTTATACTTAATAGACCGGAATAAGCCTTTTTCTGGTTTATACACTATGTCGGGAAATTTTTCGACCAACTTCCAAACACAGCCGTTGACCGTTTTTGGGTGGTAGCCGCTATCTGAGATTTGAATTTGTTTTAGCAAATCTACCCACCGGATACCTTCTGGATGGGCCTCTATTAGTTCAATAGCCTTGGCGTTAATTCGACCAGTAACGGTATTTGGGTTGATACGGCTGTCGTTCATAGCTAAATTATAGCCTAGGCTGTAGTATCAATCCAGAAATCATAAAAAATGCCCGAGACAAGCTCGGGAGTTTTTTATGGCTCCGGTCATTCGACTCTGAGGGATGAGCCCTAAGGCTCAGACTCGAAGAGAGGCCGGAGTAGCACTTCGTGCACGCTTCCTCGCTTTCTCGGAATAAATTCCTGCGACAGCTCATCGCGAGCGAACCTACGGTTCAGTTCTGACTTCGCCAGAAATCATAAAAAATGCCCGAGACAAGCTCGGGCGTTTTTTATGGCTCACAACAATAGAGCAAGTTATAACTATGATTAAGTCTGATTTCGGCTACTTTAATCTTTGATAATCAGTGCCACTTCTGTTTCGATCAAGGTATCCTCGTTCAAATAACTCTCTTCGCAGTAGTGGCCAGTCGCTGAATGTGTGCCACTGTTTTAAGACCTCATTAACTTCACGTTCGTGGTAGCTTCTATTAAACTCAAACTTAGTAGCCAAGAATGCAATCACTAACTCTTTGTATGCTTGTTTCTTGGGCCAAATGCACAAATGCCCTTCGTCGTTCAAAAAACGTTTTAGGGTAGACTCGTTCATTGTACTGCTTCGACTATCTGTAGAATCTTTTCAACTACTTCTTCGGGCGTTAGGCTGGAGTTATCAATGATGTACCCATACTCAGGTCTGGCAATCCCATCAACATAGTGAGCTTTTATGCGTTTTATTTCCCATTCAGTCAAAACACGGTCACCTCTTTGGCTGAGTGCGACATCAAGGCTAGGAGAAAGCGTAATGAATATCCGTTTCTCTTCATGGATTTCATGTTCAATTCGCTTATAATCCTCTTTCCTCACTACAAAATTTGCCACTACATCTTTCCCTGAAACTGTCGCAGAGTTTATAGCCTCTATGGCTAAATCTATGGCTAAATCAAGATGAGTGTAAATGTCGAATCCGGCAACTTTGTCGGTAAGATCATCAACATTTATGTAAGTCCAGCCAAGGCGTTCAGCTAGAAGCTTAGATGTGGTCGTCTTCCCTGAATTAATGCTCCCGCTAATAAAAATCAACATTTATTTAATAGCCCACGTCCTTCTTAATCATAGCGACCGTCTCATCTTCTGACATATTCTCGCTGATTTCTACCTCAAAATCATAACCCGATGGGCTTGGTGACATGTACCATTTTTTCATTTCCTCTTCACTAAAATCATTTTTTTTGCGTCTTGTGTCATGTCTAGCCAAAGTTTCATTGAAAGAGATATTGAAATAGTAGATGTAATTATTATCTTGATGTTCATCGAGTATCTCATCGAATAGTTTTTTTGAGTGCGAAATATCGAATATACCATCAGCTATTACATCGTAGCCATTACTGAGAGCTGATACTATCGCATCTTTCATCATTATGGCAGAGATTTCTCTGGCATTCTCTTGATCATGCAGGATATTATGCCGGAACATATCTTGCTCAATTGTAGCTATATTCCTTGAACTCGAATCCTTGAGTCTTTTTGCGACTGTACTTTTGCCTGAACCAGAGGGACCCCGTAAAATTATCAGCTTTGTTTCCATAATTTAATTATCGCATAATCTTAACTATTGTTTCAATTCTACTGTGGGTATACAAAAAGTCAGAACCATATCTACAGTTCTGACTTCATCTATTCCAGCTTGGCTCGGGAGGCCAGACTACTAAGGTATAATCCGCCCGTTTGCGACTGAAGCCGCGGGGGATTAGCGAACTGGCAACCTCTGCCAACAAGTTGGCCGGGTTGCCAATTACAGGCCTCACCGACCGAGCCAAATAAAAAGGCCCACTTGCGTGGGTCTCTTTATTTGGCTCACAACGATAGAGGAAGTTATAACTGCAATTAAAAGAGATTTAGCTTTGAACTAAACATAGTTACCATCTTATTCCTCTGAACATATCATAATCTTCATATACAAATCCTTCGAACACCGGCCAAACATCATTGTTCGCTTTCATAACTTCTTCATCAGTTTCGACAATATGTAAGTCGGTGTGCTCACGAAGATAGCGCATTAATGAAGATTTGCCACCACAAGACGGGGCTAAAATAATAATTTTGTAATTCATCTGACTATTATACCTAAAAAAGCCCTCACCGGGTCTTTTAAGCATAGGTTATATGGCCGCGTAGTGACGGAAGTTAGTACTAGTTTTCAGTTAGCATTGATACGATTATATCTACCGTTTGGTCAACCGTCTGATTGGTCGAGTCTACAATAGTAAAATCTTTAAAATTGTCTTGGGAAAGATAATCCAAATGTTCTTCGATAGCTTCTTCGCCCATAAAGTACTTTTCATCACGCTCAGTGTCTCTGATTTTGATAGTTTCTTTAGATGGCTGTAAAACAAATTTATAGCTTATCTTGGTATACTGCACTATCTCTTCCCAACCTTCGGTGTGCAAATAGCCACCAATAACTACGCTATAACCATGTTCCAAGTAATTCTTGGTAATAATCCCAATAGTCTCACCAACGAGTTTCCATTCAGAATATAGCCACACTGTGTCGCCTCGATCATTCTTCTGTTGGTAAAAGCCTGAAACAATCATATGCTTTATATGATCAACTTCAATAAACACGCATTTCTCTAATTTCTTAGCAAGGGCCAACGAAACAGTACTCTTGCCTGAGCCCGTTGGGCCAGTGATTGCGATAACTCTATTCATACTTACACTATATCAAAAAAAACCCACTGGGTCTTTTAAGCATAGGTTCTATGGCCGGGTGGTGATGGAAGTTAGAAATAACTTATTTGGTTTGCTCTAATATGTTCTTGATAATTTCATCTACAGATTTATTTGCATCTATCGGAATTGCACCAAGGCCTTCCATCTTGTCTTGAAAACGGTCAAGTCGTTCTAACAATCTGTCTTGGGTTTGTTTATCTTTGCCAAAATTATTATCCCTTTTTTCTTCTCGAAGCCTTTTTAGCATTGTTTCGCCGTCAACTTTTAGTAAGAACACCTTTTCACCCAATGGCCAATACTGCATTAAATCATCTGCACCGCCACAAAGAAACACTCTTTTTGCAGTCTTATTTTGTTCCATTAAGTTATCAAGCATGGGTTTGTTTAATACCCAATGATATTTTTCCATCCAGTCGCTATCGTTTGGTTGGTAGTCATCTGGCTGATTGCCGTCTTTGTCTGCAAAGTGAAACAGGCCTTTTTGAATTTTGCTATCGAAAGCAACTTCGCCTAATTGCTCTATTCTACGACCAACTGTCGTTTTACCCGAACCAGAAATACCGGCAATAAAATACAATCTTGGCTTCATAGCTTTATCATATCAAAAAAGACCCAGGATAGGGTCTTTTTAGTTGGTACTTACAACTTATGGCAATTGGTGTTCTATCTAGTATTATTGCTGGCTGCAGTTAGTTCGCTGGCCAGCAAATGTAATTTAGAAATAGTGTCATTTTGAGTACTTCAG
>JBAXPC010000015.1:0-14647 GCA_037132395.1 bacterium
CCTCCGCCTCCAGCACCAACACCGCCTCCGCCTCCAGCACCAACACCGCCTCCGCCAGACGATGCAATCAACAGTACTCCAGCAGAAATATCCCCACCAGCACCCATAGTTGAGCCACCTGCTACCGATACAAGTGCTACTGAGGTCAGCAATGCTATCAACGACATCATTTTTACAAACCTCACACCAACCAATACCACCTTGAGCTGGGTCACTACCACCGAATCCACTTCAAAGGTTGTTTATGGAGAAGGCCAAGACTTAAGTCAAACCGTTGAATCGCCAACACCTAACACAATCCACACCGCTACACTGCCGACTCAAAAACTAACTGCTGGCAAAAAATACAGCTATAAGATTATCGCAACCGATGCCGCCGGTACGGTCGAAAGCTCACCAGCGACCTTTACGGCCCCTGGTTACACTGTCAATATTAAAGTCCTGGATAGTTCCAAGAAACCGGTAGCTAATGCTAATGTCACCATTGGCGGTGCCCTCGCAATAACCAACGCAAAAGGTAATGCTGATTTTGCCAATATCGGCGCTGGCGACCAGCCCGTAACGATTAACATTAATGGCAACAAACAAAACGGTACGATTAGCGTCAGGCGAGATGAGAAGCAGATTCAAGAGTTTAGCTTGACAGTAAAAAAAGCTGCCGCTATGGATTGGGTTTCGATTGCGCTGATAGCGGGGCTAGTGATTGCTATAATAATGGTGGCCATTATCATTATAAGAAAGCGCATGAGACCGCCAACAGCCATGATTAGCTAGCGAGCCCAGCTATGCTAAAATATTGCTATGAGCGAGTTTTTGAAAGTCATTAGCCCTAGCCCAGAAGCCGATAAGGTCATAATTATGCTCCCAGACATCTGGGGCCAAACTGACTACGCCACCACCACCGCGCAAGCCTTGAGCCAGCGCTACCAACAGCCTTGCTACATGCTAGATTATTTCTACCAGCTCACCAAAAAAGCCAATAATTTTGATCGTCAGACCGACCAAGCCGAAGCGGTCGGGCTAATGGCCAAGCTGACGGGCGAGGACTTTATAGCAATTTTCGAATCGGCCCTTGAGGAAATCCAAAAAGCTCAACCCCAGCTTGTAGAGCTTACAGTACTGGGATTTTGCTTTGGAGGACGGTTAGCCTACCTTTCTGGTTTATCAAATAAAGTAACCAAGATAATATCGTTTTATGGCGCCGGTGCCCACACCACCGACTTCTACCAGGGCCATACGCCCATCGAGGCGCTGGCGATAGCCCGCGGTGGCGATACCAGCCTCAAGGTACTAGCTTTTTATGGCTCGGAGGATGCTAGTATCCCAGAGCCTGACCAAGCCAAGACCGCTCTCGAGCTTCAAAATGCACCAATAGCTTACACCGCCAAGCAGTATTCGGCCGGACACGCCTACTTCCAGCAGGGTCGCGATAGCTATGTACAAGCGGCCGCCGAAAAGTCTTGGCACGATCTCGATACTTTCTTGAGCTAAAAAATAACAATTAAACATAAGATTTATGTGTATTTAGCCCCTAAATAGTGCTAAAATTATATATTATAAGGATAAGTTTATTCGGATGTTAGTACGATGAATCATTTAAATCATTTGAATCATTTGAATTATTTTAAACATCTTGGACTAAAGCTGATAGCTAATTTTGCCGCTATTGCTCTGGTTTTGTTACCTATTCAAGTTTTGGCCGCCAACGGCACAGCTCAGGGCTACAAAGTAAGCGGAACAATCCAAGCTGGCATGTCGGTTTCTCTGTTGGGCGACACACTCTACCCGGCCAACCAAGATAACCAGGGCAATCTACTAGGAGTGGTCGTACTCCAGGGTGATGTCACGATCAGCCTTACCACCAGCGCTAATCAAGCCCAAGTTATAACCAGCGGCGTGGCCAACGCTTTTGTATCTAACCTCAACGGCGATATCAAAAATGGCGACCAGTTGGTGCCATCACCAGTATCGGGGGTGCTGATGAAAGCCACCGATGCCGGTCGGGCAATGGGCTCGGCTCAGCAAGACTTTAGCGCCACCAATGCCAACACTCAGACCAAACAAGTTACCGCCAAGGACGGAACAACCAAGCAAGCTATGATCGGCACAATCCAAGTGCTAGTAGCCCGCAACGACTTTATTCCCAAGCCCACCGAAGTACCCAAGGTACTGTCGCCCTTCCAGAATATCTTTACAGGTGCTGCCGGCCACGATGTGTCGGTACCCAGAACAATTACCGCGGTGGTAATTTTTGCCATCGCAATAATTGCAGTAATGATAATTTTATATTCCGGGGTATCGAACGGTATCAGATCGATTGGCCGCAACCCGCTCTCGAAGGGCGAGATTTATTTGGGTCTTTTGCAAGTTTTCGGAATCATTTTGCTGATTTTGGCCATTTCATTCATTATAATGATATTAATAATTAGAGGATAACAACAATGATAGACACAATAATACTAATACTTACAATAATCTCCGTAGCAACATTTTTAATCTTGTGCTTAATAGCAGCCCGCTATCTCAAGGAGCCGCTCTCCAAGAAATCAAAAAATACCGGCGAGGACCTCGCCAATATGAGCCGCCAAGCCAAAGCCGAGGCTCAGGATAAGCTCGAAAAGGCCGTCGCCAAAGAAATCACCGCCTTACAAAAAACCCTCCAGGCTCAGGCCGATGTAATGCAAGTCGGGTTTACCAAAAACCTCCAAGACATCACCACGGCTCAGCTTACAGAGTTCAAAAAGACCATGGACTTGGCCGATTCGAATATGAAAGACCAGGCCAAAATGATTGCCCATCAAGGCGAGCAGCACAGCAAGCAATTACAGCAGAGTCTGGCCGACGAAACGGCTCAGATCAAACAAAAGGTTCTCGATAACACCGACGAGCAAATCGCCGAGATCATGATCAGCTACCTCGCCGAGGTCGCCGGTGATCTCGATTATCAGCAACAAAAAGATTATTTGTACAGTTCGATAGAGGCCAATAAGGACGCCATCAAAAAGGATATCGCCAATGTCGTATAGGTTGCCAGAGGGAATATACAATTCCAGCCAGCTTCGCCAGCTCCACAACGAGCTAACCCGCTTGCGTAGTTTGCGATACCCAAAGAACATTGTTTTTAGTAGCAATCTTCAGGACCTGGCCTCGGCCAATAGCATCAAAAAGCTCAATGTCGCCACGGTTGGCGATATGCTAAAGTTTATCGATACCACCCTCGACGAATCACCAGAGCTGACCATGACGCTAGCTAGCGCTCCGGGAGTTGACGAACGCGACGAGCTGATTGCCCGGCTGCGACGTCTCTTGCACCCCAAGTTGTTGGTACATTTTATAATACGACCAGAGCTCTTGGCGGGCTGCGTGGTACGCACCAAAACCGCTATTTTTGATATGTCGCTAGCTAGGGCACTCAAAGACAACCAGCAAAAGCTAGTAATGAGGCTCAAAAATGCTTGATAACAAAGTTTTTGCTGGCCTAATCAAAAAAGGCTCTCCCACCGGCGAGGTAATTTCCTTAAATAGCTTTACGGCTGTGGTTTCGACTATTCCTGATGTCAAGGTCTATTCGGTGGTGCTATTCTCGGGTGGTGCCCAGGGCGTAGTATGGCAAATCAACGACAACAGCCTCGATATTTTGCTATTAAACGACACCCCAATATATGCCAACGAGTTGGTGGTATTATACAAAGAAGAGCTTCAGATCGCCGTCGGCAAGGAGCTGCTGGGCAGAATCATCAATCCGCTCGGCAAACCACTCGACGGCAAAGGCTTTATTTCGGCCAAAAAAGAGGCTCCGTATTTTAGAGCGGCACCGAGCTTTAAAGATCGCGGCCCGGTCGAAGACCCGCTGGAGAGCGGAGTCACGATTGTCGATGTCGTGCTGCCACTCGTGAAAGGCCAGCGAATGGCCGTAATGGGTGACTCCAAAAGCGGTAAGACCGGCTTTATGACCCAGGTAGCTATTCATCGCGCCAAGGCCGGCGAGATTGTGGTTTATGTTTTGGTCGCCAAGCCGCGCAATGAGCTCTCGCGCATTATGCAACAATTCAAAGATGCCAAGGTACTCAAAAACATCATTATTGTAGTTGCCGATACATCCGAGCCGCTGCCAATTGGTATTCTGGCGCCATATGCCGGCTGTGCGATTGCCGAAAACTTCTGGCACAACAAGCAAGATGTGCTGGTAATTTATGACGATTTCACCAACCACGCCAAGATATACCGCGAAATGGCGCTTTTGCTCAATCAAAATGTCGGGCGCGAAGCCTACCCAGGCAATATGTTCCATGTTCACTCAGCACTCTTAGAACGAGCCGGTAAGCTCGGCGACACCAATGCTACCCAGACAGTACTGGTAGCTGGCAGCACCCCCAATAACGACCTCACCGACTACCAGGCCACTAGCCTAATATCGATGAGCGATGGGCAGATTGTATTTGATACCGACGCCATGCACCAGGGAGTTCGCCCGGCCATCAACACCGAGCTATCGGTTAGTCGTGTCGGAGGTGGGCGTAACGCGATTATTACTCACGATCTCACTAAGGCGGTCATCAAATCCATCGGGCGCTACAAAAAAGCCAAAGAGATGACCAGCTTTATCGATCAAATCAGCGAAACCAGCCGCCAGGAGGTCGCCCTGGGCGGACGTATTTTTGAGGCGATGCAACAAAGCTACGCCGAATACTTTAGCTTTTGCCAAGAAAGAATCATGCTCGAGGTAATCTTAAGGTGCGACAACCCCAGCTCGCTCGATGTCAATTGGCTCAAGGCCGAAGTCGCCAAGATTAGCCAAGAAAAAACATTTACACCCAAGCAGCTCGATGTCATTATAGGGGATCTCCTAAAAGCTAGCGCGGGGCCTACTTAAAATGAAAAAATCGACTCAAATCCGCGCTACTCTTGCCAGCACCAATTCGGTTAGCTCAATTGCTCATATTTTAGAAAACATCGCCTCGATTAGAATCACCCAAATCAAGGATGAAGTTTTGCAATCGAGAGATTTTTTTAGCCGCCTGTGGGCGATGTATGGCCAGCTCCGAGTGTCCGATAAAGATGCTTTAGCCAGCCCAGCACCGACTGCCGCCCAGAGTAATAAAAAAGCCGCGATACTAATTACCGCCAATGCCGGCCTAACAGGCGAGGTCGATACTATTTTGATTAGCCAGGTGCTCTCTGAAGTCGACCCCAAAACTACCGACTTTTTTGTGCTCGGAATGCACGGCCAGAGCCTGCTACTGCAACACAACATCAACCCCATCAAAACCCTGCGCTTTCCCGAGGTCGGCCAGGCTATCGATGTTGGCGATCTGATGCAAGCGCTTGTGCCGTACTCCACTCCGACGGTCTATTACCCTAGCTACGATTCGCTTTCGATACAAAGAGTTTTTAGCCTAGAGCTCAAATCGACTGTCCAAAAGCTCGGCGCCCAAGACAGAAACCTAAACCAAGAAGAGATCATATTTAAAGATAATTGTATTTTTGAGCCATCGGTTATAGAGGTTGTCGCTTATCTCGAGCAGATGATGATGAGCACCATCCTAACCGAAATTATTCTGGAGTCAAACCTCGCCCAGCTTTCGAGCCGATTTAATGCCATGAATGTCGCCAGTAGCAAGGCCACCGATATGGCCAAAAACTTGCAGCGGCGCTATGTTCAGCTCCGACGCTACGAAAGCGATGAGTCCAATAGGCGGTATAGTAACAGAAGAAAGGCCACAGTATGAATTACACCAAAGCAACCACCAGGAGTGTCAATGGCCTCGTCGTTAAAGCCGAGTACGAGGGTGTTCAGCCCAAAATCGGGCAGGTATTCTTTTTAGAAGACGAGCCCGCGGTGCGCTTTCAGGTTATCGGCATCGAAAAAAGCGATGTATTGGTGCTACTAAATCTTAGCGAGTTCAATATCAAACAAAACCAGCAGCTTTATTCGCGCGGCGAAAGCCTCTTGCTGCCTGTTGGTGAGCAGGTTATGGGTAGAGTATTCAATAGCTTCGGGCAAGTCATCGATGGCGGCCAGCCGCTTGGCTCAGTCGATTTTGTAGCCGTCGAAGACGATGTCGATACGCACTATCGCCCGGCCGCGACTAATTCGATTATCGAGACTGGTATCAAGGTTATCGACTTTTTTGCCCCCTTCGTCAAGGGTCGTAAGGTCGGTATCATTGGTGGTGCCGGAGTTGGTAAGACCATCCTAATTACTGAGCTAATGCACAATGTTGCCAAGAGCGGCAAAGAGATCTCGATGTTTGTCGGGGTCGGCGAGCGTATTCGTGAGGCCTACGAGCTCAAGCAAACACTCGACGAAAACGACACCATGAAAAATACCATTATGTACCTTGGGCAAATGAACGACTCGGCCGCCTTGCGGTTTTTGGTGGGTCGTAGCGCCGCCACTGTAGCCCGATACATGCGTGATAATACCAAAAAAGACGTACTGCTGTTTGTCGATAATGTTTATCGGTTTTTGCAGGCCGGCAACGAGCTCTCGACAATGCTCGAGGAGTCGAGCTCAGAAGGTGGCTATCAGCCGACCCTCTTTACCGACATCAGCCGATTCCAGCAAAACCTGTCTTCTTCCGACAAAGGCTCTATTACATCGGTCCAAAATATCTTTGTGCCGGCCGACGACCTGAGCGATCCGGCGGTGGTCGAAATCAACAAACAGCTCGATAGCGTTATTGTTTTGAGCCGCGAAGCTTTCGAGCAAGGCATCCGCCCGGCGGTCGATTTGCTGGCCACCAACTCGTCGCTTTTGATACCCGAAATTGTTGGCAAACAGCACGCCTCACTGGTACTAGAAGTCCAAAAAATTCTCCAAAAACACAAATCGCTCGAAGGCATAGTGGCAATTATTGGCCAAGGCGAACTCTCGCTAATAGACCAAAATTATTTTAAGCGTGCCCAAGAGCTCATCGCCTACTTCAGCCAATCGATGGCAGTTATGGAAAAACGCACCGGCGTGCCTGGCGAATATGTTCCGCGCCAAGCGATGCTCGATAAAATAGACGGTATCATCAATGGAGTCTAGCCTTAACCCTAGGACCAACTCGCCACAATGAAGCTACACGAAACTTTTCCGCTCAAAATATACTCGCCGTTCAATACTTATTTCGAGGGGCCAGCTCTGGCGCTGAGTGCCGAAAATGCCACCGGGCCGTTCGATATCTTGGCCAAGCACGAAGATTTTTTGACTATTCTATTGCCCTGTACCGTGGTCGTCCAAACGACCTCTGGCAAAAAAGAATTCCCGATGCAAAAGGGAATTATTCAGGTCAACAAAGATCAAGTTTGGCTATTTGCCAATATCTAGTACTGCCAATTCGGTATGAATACAATCATATCAACCAATGCCAGATTATTTTTTTAACATCCTTTTTTATGCCATCTAAGTAATGAAACACGGCTATGCTATTTAGTCCTATTGTTTGTTATAATTACAGCTATATGCTTGCTTTTCTATTCATCATCTCGGTACTGGCGTTAAGCCTACCATTTAGCAATTACTATCTTGGCTGGCTGGCTATTTTTAGTATTGTGCCGATAATCTTTCTTCTAGATTACATGAATACAGCAAAATTCTCAGCAAAAAAGCAACTCCTGCTAATTTGGCTTATTGGTATTGCCAACCTAGCTATAGTGCTTTGTTGGGTAGTCCAGACTGACCCCACTAAATGGACCGATATTACTGGTTGGCAGGCAGTAATAGGGGAGTGGTCAGTATTTATTCTCTCTATACTAGTGGTAAGCTTCCAGTATGTTATTTTTGGATGGTTGTATCTTAAGCTCAAGCCCAAACTTCTGAGCTGGCAGGCACTATTAATAATTCCATCGGCATGGGCAATTAGCGAGGCCTCCAGAAGCTTACTTTTTTCTCTAGCAATGTACGGAAAAGGCTCTACCATCGGCCTACATTGGAATTTTGGCGTACTGGGTGTTGCTGCTAGCGTTACGCCCTTGGGCTTCATGGGCAGACTGTTGGGCATGTTCGGGCTTAGCTTCGTGCTAACGGCAATTGGCATCCTAATCTTTTGGGTCTATAAGAAGCACTACAAGTTGCCGTTATTGGTGGCTAGTGGCCTGTTGTTAACTATAGTGGCTTCTTGGTTGGTGTGGAGTCCACCACCGGACTCCAAAAAGGTCCAGGTTGGCTATACGCAGCTTCCTCAGAGCTTCCGCAATGTAGCCGACGACATCAAGAACATAAATATGCTCCGAACAAAAATAGACAACCTCAAAATGAAGAATGATATTTTGGTTCTTCCAGAATACTCCAATTTCTTCGGTTCGGACTACAACATGCAATTTAATAGAGACATAATTCAGAGCATCGTAAAGCCTAAGGGTAATATTATAACCTCTGAATCTTCAGGCAGCATAGTAGAGCACAGCGATAAGCTCCAGATTTACGACTATAATGGCAAGGTTACTGCCCAGCAAGATAAGACCTTCTTGGTGCCCATAGGTGAGTATATGCCAGATTTCTATGCAGAACTTTTTGTGCTCAGTGGGTTGTCTAAAAATCTAGAAATCCGCCAGCAGGACCGCATGATAGCGCAAGGCAAACAACCAGAGCAGGCGCTCTTGGCGGGCGATATTAGGGTTGCATCACTAGCGTGTTCGGGCGCGATTACACCAGAGCTCTATCGCACATTGGTTAGCGGAGGCGCCCAGATAATGACTAATAGTGCTAGCTTAGTAACATTTACTAACGCTCCTTTCTATCACGAGCAAAGTAGACAATTTGCTCATTTCATGGCAACTGCTAATTCAAGAGCTTTCGTGCAGTCTGCTGCTGGAGGCTACAGTTTTATCATTGATGCTAATGGTAATTTCATATCAAAACCCGACAAAATTGGAGTCTATTACGACAGCAAAGAGGTTGATTTAAATTCTCCAAAGACCCCATATACACTAATGGGGGAGTGGGTAGTATATTTAAGTGCTGCAATAATTATTTGTCTTGCAACCATTAGAAGCAAAAAGGATCAGGACTAGCTCCTGCCTTGTTGCTTCCTCTGGCGGGTTGTTGCTAGCTAGTCTTTTTTTATATTAATTTGCACCAAAATCAGACCTTCTCGGGGTGTATTTAAATGAGGCTATTTTGGGCTGTTTTTATGGCTCAAAATACCCTTGTGCTTATCTGTCAAAAGCACTACAATTATATCAAGGCGTATTGTGTGCTTTTGACAACTATTAAAAGCACAAATAGCCGAGGGAAAAAATAAATAATCCATACCATTGCCAGATAAACCAACCCCACAACCAAAACCGACCAACTCTCAAGCCGCCCAACCTGTTGAGAGCCCTCTTGATGTTGCTCAACAGCCACCCAAGAGTATTCGCTCTAACCTAATGTCGGGTCAGGTTGAGGCTGCCCCGATTATTTCGGAGGCTGCTTTTGCGCAGCCTGGCGCTCAAAAACCGGCCGCAGCTGACGCCAAGCCAGTCAAGCCAGCCCACCTCAAGGGTCGCCACAGCAAGCTCGTTGGCCTACTCTCGGTTATGGGGCTATTGCTCTTAGCTTCTGTAGCCCTCTTTTTTACTTACCGCAGCTACATAGCCAGCTACCAAAAGGTTCAAAAAAGCCGAGTATCTAACTCCATTGCCCCCACCAATGTCGATTTGGGTGGCCTTGCCCCCACTAGCACCACCCTTCAGGGGGTAGGATTACTGCAGGTCAATGGCGATGCCAACATCACCAACAATGTCACTGCCAATAGCTTCAGCGGTGGTGGAGCCGACCTATCTAACCTCAATGCCACCAACATCACTTCTGGCACCCTAAGCGATGCTCGCCTCAGCCCCAATGTTGCCTTACTTGACGCCAACCAAGCTTTTACGGGCTCCAACAGCTTTGGCGGCAGCACCAACTTTACCGGCAGCAGTAACTTCACTGGCAGCAGCAACTTTACCGGAGCAGTAGTGCTACCAGGCACGCTGACGATCAACTCCCTGACATACAATATGCCCGGGTCGCAAGCCGCCGGCTCACTATCTAACGACGGCAGCGGTAATCTCACTTGGCAGCCATCAGGCTCTTGCCCTACTTGTGTTAATACTGGCGGCAACTCCTACGGCGCTGCCATGAGTGTCGGTACCAACGACAACTTCAACCTCAGCTTGCGCACCAATGGCATTACCCGCCTGACCTTCGATACCGCTGGCAACGCTACCTTTGCTGGCACCATTGTTGGTAACGGATCTGGCATCACTAACCTCAATGGTAGCAACGTTAGCTCTGGCACAGTTGCTGACGCTCGTCTCAGTAGCAATGTTGCATTTTTGAATGCCGCCAATGTTTTTGCTACCACCAACACTTTTAGCGCCGGGATAGTTACTAATTCAATTACCCCTACCGGGTCACTCACAATTGGCTCGGCTGCTCAGGCATTTGTGCTTCGAGGAACATCGTCATCAACAATTACCGCAACATCTGGCGCATTCACGACCACCCTTGGCTTCGATGCTCCAACTGCAAACCGCAACATAAATATCCCCAACGAGTCCGGTACTATCTGTACTACCGGCTCGGTCTGTACCGGCTACGCGCCTGCCAGTGGTGCTAGTAGCTACATAAACCTCCAGGCCACAACCCCAGGCACCGCCCAAACAGGCAATGCCAATATCACCGGCACCTTGGTGGCTGGATTTTTATCTGGCTCAGGTGCTAGCATAACAAGCCTCAACGCCACCAACATCGCCAATGGCACCCTTAGCGACGCTCGCCTTAGCAGCAATGTTACCGTGCAAGGCAATACCTTTAATGCCGCCAACAAGCTTGTGCAGCTCGATGGCGCGGGCTTTTTGCCAGCCCTCAATGGCTCTGCATTGACCAACCTCAACGGCACCAACATCGCCACCGGCACCGTAGCCGACGCCCGCCTCAGTGCCAATGTTGCCTTGCTAAACACCAACCAGACTTTCACCGGCAACAACACCTTTACTGGCAACCTAACCTTGCCTGGCTCTATCACCATCAATTCTAATTTGTACAATTTCCCAGTAAGCTCGGCTGCTGGTGTGCTTATCAACGACGGTACCGGCAGCCTTACTTGGGGCTCGGCCAGCGCCTGCCCAACCTGCGTTAATACCGGCGGCAATATCTATGGCGCGGCGATGTCGGTCGGTACCAACGACAACTACGATCTTACTCTGCGCACCAATGGAGTTACTAGGCTAACCTTCAATACAGCAGGCGACGCCACCTTTGCTGGCGCTATCTATGGCGACGGTACTCAGCTCACCGGTGTAGCCAAGCTTGCCTTGAATAATCAAACCTTCACTGGCAACAGCCAAGTGTTTCAAAACAATTCAAATTCGACGAGTGCATTTAGTGTAAAAAATGCCGGAGCAGTCGATATCTTATCGGTAGACAGCACCAACTCTATAGTCAATATCTCTAACTTATCGGCCGGCACAGTAGAGACAAACACCATTACTCCTACAGGCGCATTAACTATAGGATCAACCGGCCAATCGTTTACTTTGCAAGGCGATATCAGCTCTACCATCACAGCCACAGGTGCTAGCGGCGCAACAACAATTTCATTTGCTAACCCTATCGCCAATGTAAATTACCAACTCCCCTCAGTGAGCGCTGGCACTTACGATATTTGTACTTCGGCAGGCAACTGTGCTGGTGTTTCTGGTAGCGTAGGTACTCCAGGTGGTACCGCTAATAAGCTGGCAAAATTCAGCTCAACTTACAATATTGTCGATTCAATCATTTCAGATAACGGCAGCTTGGCTACTATTGGAGGCTCTTTGGAGGTAGATGGCTCACTGAAGGTCATGAGCAGCTCCCCAAGTTATTTGAACTTCAACAGCTCACAAGTTCAGGTTTATAACGGCAGTACCACTACCAATTACAATTTCCTTGCTAGCGGCAACACCACTTACGATATTTGTACTAGCTCTGGCAATTGTCTTGGTGGAGGGGGCGGAGGAGCCAATACCTCGCTTTCAAACCTAGTCAGTGTTGCCATCAACACCAGCTTGCTTCCTGGCGCTAGTACCGCAATTGATTTGGGCTCAAACACTCTGCCCCTCAGAGATCTATACATCTACGGCACATCGGCCACCCCGGCTAGCCAAAACTTCAAACTCACCGGTGCCGCTACAGCCCAGCGTACCATTACATTCCCAGACGAAAACGGCACTGTTTGTACCACTGGTAGCATATGTAGTGGCTATGGCAACAACACTCTAAGCAACCTTGGTACAGTAGCACTTAACTCAGTGTTGCAGCCTGCCTCTGCCGGCTCGCTCAGCTTGGGTGTATCGACCTTGCCATTTTCTGACCTCTACCTGTCTGGCTCGTCAGCCACACCCGCCACCAACCGATTCCAAATTACCGGCACATCTACTGGCGGCCTCAGAGTCATAACCATGCCTGATGCTACCGGAACGATTTGTTTGGAAAACTCCGCCTCTTGTGGCTTCGCCGCTAGCTCCGGAGGCAGCAACTACATCCAAAACCAAACTGCCGTCACCCAAGCCGCTGGCTTCAAGATAAACGGCACTGGCACAGTAGGCACTCTCAATGCCACCAGTGTTATCCAGCTTGGTGGCGCCAGCATCAATACTGGCGGCACCCTTAGCAATGTAGCCTACAAAGACCAAGCCAATACCTTCACTGCAGCTGGTACCGCACTTACTGTAAATAACAACGCCACAATATCTGGCACCCTTACCTCTGGCCTCATTAATGGCCAAACAATCTCTAGCTCTGCCAACTTCACCGGCACCGCTACCGTGGCAGGCTCTAGCCTAACTCTTGGTACGGCAAGCGTTACCAACGGCTCGGTAGTATTCAAAAATGCCACCAATAGCCTTGGCCTGACACTGAGTGCACCCAATACCACCCAGGCTAGGGCAATTTTATTCCCAGATGAAGACGGCACTATTTGTACCACCGGTAGTGTTTGTAGTGGTTATGCGCCTTCTGGCTCATACGCCAATACCAACCTAAGTAATCTCGGTGTCACCGCAATTAATTCGGATCTTAATTTTGTCAGCGCTTCAGGCAAAAGCATTACTGGCCCCGGAGCGCCTGGGCTAAGTGTTACCAACGCATCAGGCGATCTTACTTTGTCTACTACTACATCGGGTACACTAGCCCTCAACTCCGCTGGTGCGGTTAATATTTCGGGACAAGCTTCCTCTAGCTGGAGTATTGGTGCTACCAGCGACCTCTCAATAGTTAGTAAAAATCTTAACCTCAATTCTGGTGGCGCACTTACGGTGGGCAGCACCGGTAATTCGTCTGGTACTTTGGTGCTCAAAAACAGCGCAGCTGCTTCTGGTAGTATCACTCTTGGAACCAATAATACAGGTGCAAGTAGCTTTGCCATCACATTCCCTAGCGAAACAGGTACAGTTTGTTTACAAGCATCTCCTAATTGTGGATTTGCCCCTTCAAGCGGCGGCTTATACGCCGACCAAGCCCTTTCAAACCTAGCTAGCGTTGCCATCAATACCAGCCTGCTTCCAGGTGCCAATAACTCCATCGATGCCGGATCATCTGGACTAGCTTTCAGAAATGCCTATGCCGCCACTAGCGTGCTTACCCCAGCAGTAGATACTATTGCGGCCGGAACCCTCTCGCTTGGTACCGGTACTGCCACCGGCCTGACCCTAGGTAAAGCCTCCTACACCGTATCTGTTCCTGGCGGACTCACCACTAATGGCAGTGCCATCGCTACAGCAGGTGGCGGGTTGAGCACCAGCAATGGCTCGCTCACCTTAGGTAGCGGAAACATCACCACCACAGGCACATACAATAGCAACACCTTTACTGGCTCAGCCCTTACATTTGCCGGTGCAGCATCGGTCGCTTCTGGTGGCACCAATACCGCCATAAGTTTAGATGGTAATGGCAGTGGTGCAGTCAACATCGGCGGGACCTCCACGGGCGACATTAACTTCGGTGGTGGCTCAGCCTCTACCGGATGTACAGTAACCAACTCTAATGGTAACTTTGCCTGTAGTGGTACCGGTACTTTTAATGGTGTAAGCACTGGCAATGTGTTTATCCAGGATGGTAATAGCTTCGGGGCAACAGCCTACTTGGGTACTACTGACGCCAATAATTTGGTTCTAAGAACTGGGGTAGGTACTAATGCCGCCCAAACTAGATTTACCATAGACAAAGCAGCCAGCACTATTACGGGCAATGGTGCTACTACATACACTTCTTCAGGTGCAACAACTCTAAGCTCTGGTACTTCCAGCTCTACTACTATAGATTCTGGCTCAGGTGGGATTGTTTTTGCAGCTAATGTTTCGGGCAATATAACTTTCCTTAAGGAGTCTGCTCACACAATAAGTGTGGCCCAAACAACTACTGCCTCTACTGTAGGCGGGGATCTTTCGGTTGTGGCAGGTCAGGGCTGGGACGCAGTAGCCATCTCTACAAGTGGTGGTGCAGGTGGCGCCCTGACAATTAAAGCCGGTGCCGCTGGCGTTAGCGTCGGCCCGGGTCTAGTCGGGGCCGTTGGTGGCGAACTAAAAATGGTTGGCGGCGCAGGATCAGGTGTGGGAGCCGGCGGCGCAGCTTCATTAACTGGTGGTGGTGGTGTTGCTGGTGGCGCAGCTTCATTAACTGGTGGTGGTGGTGTTGCTGGTGGCGCAGCTTCATTAA
>JBAXPC010000016.1:0-13906 GCA_037132395.1 bacterium
GTTCTCGAAACTACAAAAACTCCCTAAGCTCTCAAAACACCAACACACCAACTCTACGCCCAAGCCCAGCGGCTGGCGTAGAGTTTTGCGGATTGCCCTAGTACTGGTGGCACTGGGCTGTGTGTTTGTTATATTTGCTCAGCTCTCGCCATCTAAAAAAACTCTCACAACTAACCAGCAAGAGGTATTTACTGCCGCTGTTAGTAAAAAACCAGATGTAAATACGCTGATAATTCCAAAAATTGCCGTTAGCTCGCCGATACTCGATGGTGATGCAGCTGTACTCGATAAGGGCACCTGGCACCGCTTTCCTGACCGCGGCAACCCTGAAAAAGGTGGCAATTTCATACTTGCTGCCCACCGCTATGTTTTTGCTTTGCTACCTCAGCAGGTTGTTCAGCGCTCGGTGCTGTATAATATCGACAAGCTTGAGATTGGCGATGATATATTTATAGACTGGCAAGGCAAAAGGTATAGCTATAAGGTATCGCAGAAGCGCACCGTTAAACCCAACGAAACTAGCATCGAGCAGGCTAGCAAAACCCCCAAACTTACTTTGTATAGCTGCACTACCGGAGGCGATCGCGACGGCCGCGAGGTTATTATTGCGACTCCTCAGGGCTAAAAGGTATAATATAGATACTAATGCTTACAGATACCCACGCTCACATTCATTTTGACGATTTCGAAGGCGACCTCGCCGATGTATTTAGTAATGGCTTGCAAGGACAGTCCTTGCAAAAAGAGACTTTTTGAGATTCTTTCTGTTAAAATTGATTTATGAAAACCTATTGTCAATAGATCCTAGTCAGCCGGTTCGCGTGCCAGGTTTTCGGGGTTCAGAGCGGCGCAAGCGGTTTGAAGACGAGGGTGTGATCGAGATTGAAGATGCGGATTGGGAAAAGTTCTCATCTGCGCTAAACAAAGTAAATTGAGGAGTAAGCAATGAAAGTAAAAGTAACCGAACTTAAAGAAAATGTCCTTGCTGGGGTTAGCAAACTCGGCTACACAGGCGAAGACGCCAAAGTTATTGCAGACGTGTTGCTCTACGCTCAAATGCGTGGTAATAACCAGGGTATTACAAAAATCGCCACGGGGGGCGTCCCAAAAACTGAAGATGTACAACCCTATGAGGTAGTAAAGAAAAACAAATGTGGTGCATTGGTCTCCGGCGGTCATGCTATGGTGGCCACTAGAAATGCTGTAGACCTAGCCTGTGAGTTGGCAGAGGCACACGGCGTGGGTATCGTAGGCTCCAATCACACCTTTACTTCATCTGGTGCGGTGGGCTTTTTCTCGAGAGCTATAGCCGAAAAAGGTTACATTGGTTTGGTCTGCGTAGGCACACCGCCCTTTGTCGCGCCCACAGGCTCGGCTGAACCTATATTAGGTACAAATCCCCTAACATATGCCTTTCCAACGAACACTGGGGCCGTTGTGTTCGACACGGCTACGGCTGCTATGGCTTTCTTCGGTGTCATGGAGGCCAAGTTGAAAGGTGAGGCTTTGCCAGAAGGTATAGCCTTTGATTCTAATGGGAACCCTACTACGGACGCCGCAGAGGCACTTAACGGATCAGTAGGTACTTTTGCTCAACACAAAGGCTTCGGGTTTTCTGTATTGGTTCAACTGCTTGGTGGCCCATTTGCGGGTGCGGCTTACACTGGTCTTCAAGAAGAAAAAGGAGCGGGCACTTTTGTAATGGCAATTGATCCTGGCCTGCTTGTTGGTAAAGACGAGTTTATGAAAGGCGCTGATGAACTAACGCAACAAATAAAAGGCGCCAAGCCACTGGCAGGTCAAAAAGTATTGCTGCCTGGCGAGCACGGTGATGAAATCGCGGCACAGATTGTCGAGAGTGGCGAAATAGAAATTGCTGATGCAATATGGCAGGAGCTATGCGATTTTGTCGACGGCACAATCAACCCTGCAAACCCGGAAGGCTAAAAGGTATAATATATACTAATGCTTACAGATACCCACGCTCACATTCATTTTGACGATTTTAAAGGCGACCTCGCCGATGTATTTAGTAATGCCCGCGCCAGCCAGGTGGCCAGTATTATAACAGTTGGCACTACGCCCCAAGACTCACTTAAGGCTCTAGATTTTGTAATGAACCCTGATGTTATAGCTCTGGCTCATGGCATTAAGCTCTACGCCACGGCTGGTATTCACCCCCACGAGGCTAGCCTGGGTAGCGCCGGCCTAAAAATGATTGACCAACTGGCTCGTAACGGCAAGTACCAGGGTGTACTAGTCGCGATAGGCGAGTGTGGGCTCGATTATTATCGCAATAATTCGCCCCAGGCCCAGCAGCACGAGGCACTAGAGTTTCAGCTACAGCTAGCCCAAGAGCTTGAGCTGCCAGTGGTGTTTCATGTTCGAGACGCCTGGCAAGATTTTTTTGCGATACTCAAAAACTGCCCCAAAGTGCGCGGCGTTATTCATAGCTTTACTGGCACCATCAAAGAAGTCGAGCAGGCTATGGGCTTTGAGCTCTACTTTGGCCTTAACGGCATTATGAGCTTTACCAAAGACCAAGCCCAGCTCGAGGCCGCCAAGATTATACCGGCCGATCGGCTACTACTGGAGACAGACTGCCCGTATTTGAGCCCAGCCCCAATGCGCGGCCAGCGTAACGAGCCAAGCTTTATAAAATACACTGGCGAGTTTTTGGCTGCGTTGCGGGGCGAGCAGTACTCTGAGCTCATTAGCTCAACTGCCACTAACGCAAAAGCGCTTTTTGAGCTAAAATAGTATTTATGAATACCGAACCAACCCCAAACGAGCCAAACCCAAATCAGTCAGAACAAGCTGAAATGGCCAGACAGATTGAAATAGCCAGACAGGTTGAACAAGCAGACCGTTTTGCTGACCAACTATTAAAGCTAGCCAACGCCCGCAGCCATTTTTTGGAAGAACGCGCCAAGGATATGGACATCCCAAAAGAACTTTCCGATGAAGCATTTCGAAATTTCGAAACAGAGCAAATAGAGGCAATATTATCTAGAACCCTCGACCTCACTAGCCCATGGACCAAGACGGGCGATGACGAAACAAGCCATGATTACTTTGATTCGTCGGGCGATACTTTTATTGATACCGATAATGGTATTGTTCTGCGTTTCGAGAACACGGCGCGTAGCGAGGATCCACTGCTAGACTATTCGCCACTAGTAGAATCCACCATGATCTATAGAATTAATTCGATGGGGCGTATTGAGCGCGAAGTAGAAACAGCCGTCGAGGAGATAATTGATCACGCCACCCCACACCCCTTACACGGAATAATAACCATGCCTTCCGGAGAGGTCATTAACCATCCTGAAAATTCTACCGACGAGCCGGTCGAGCTCGATGGCAACCAAGCCAGGCAGTTCGTGGACATGCTCGAGAAGGCTATAGACGGAATGATTATGGTCTACAGCGGGCCTTACTGGAATATCTCAGCCGATAGCGACCACGAAGGCCATTTTGTAATAGAATAGTCGGCCTTGGTCAAAACCGTCCGCCATCGACGACTACTCTTTCTGGTATAATTATAAGCACCGATGAAAAAGTTTTTAGGATGGACATTGGTAATTATTTTAACTACCTTAGTGGTCGGTTTTGCATTACTAGTAGGGGTCGGTTTTTATTTGAGTCCGCAAGATAATATCGATAAAGCTGATGCGATTGTGGTTGTTAGTGGTGGTCAAACCACCAGCCGCGCCGAGAAGGGGATTGACCTCTATAAGCAGGGCTATGCACCGAAAATAATATTTTCTGGTGCCGCACTCGACGACGGCCCCAGCAATGCTTTTGCGATGCGCGACCAAGCCCTAGCCAACGGAGTACCAGCCAGCAATATTTATATCGACGAAAAAAGCCAAAATACTTATGAAAACGCCGTCAACTCTAAAGCAATACTGCAATCGCTCGCCGCTAGTAAAATAATCTTAGTCACCAGCCCGTATCACCAGCGCCGAGCAAACCAAACATTCGAATCGGTGCTGGGTAAAGACTACCAGCTACTGGGCGTATCGGCTTTCGACGATCGCTGGAGCAAATCGCAATGGTGGCGACGTGGGTTCCCGCTATTTATTTCGGTTAGCGAAACATGGAAGCTCATTTATATCGGCATAACTGGCAACTACAAATAGCATCCACTTGCTATTTTATTAGCCGCCGCAGCCAAAGTATCACTTGAAGCAAGGCTGTATAATCTATTGTTCTTATGCTACAATTTAGGCAATTAAATAATTAGTAATTAAATAATAGTTAAAAGGAGTAAATCATGCCCAAAGACGAAGATGTCAAAGCAGCCATGCACCACAGCGAAGCCGAGCACAGTATTAAATTGCCCAAGAAAGACAAGTCAAAAAAAGTTTGGATAATTATTAGTATTATATTGGCCCTGGCTATAGTCGGTGCCGGTATCTATGGCTTCCTTAAAATGAGAGATTACAACAAGCAAATCGACGATCTAAAAGCGCAGGTTACGACACTTCAGGATGGCAAAAAAGCACTCGAAGATGCAGCTAGTGCCGCTGCCAAGATTGTTGTCAAAGCAGCTACCACTAACTATCTTGAGGTTAAGGAGCTCGGCTACAAATTGCCGCTAAGCGACGACATTAAAGATTTGCAGTATTTTGTAAATGGCACCACGACCTTCTTTTCGACCGGATCATTGCAGAGCAAGGCATGGGCTGTCGATAAGGGCGACCCAGGCAAGTATTGTAGCCTCGGAACTTTACCGCTCGGAGCCATAAGCAAATTCGCCGATGTCACCGAAGCCGGCCCTACTCAGCAAAAAGCCTTGAGCGGTTTTGTGCTAGGCTACGCGCCACCACAGGCCAATTGCTCCACCAACCAAGCCACCATCGATTTGCAAACGACCCAGAAGGCTTCTTTCGTAAAGGCCTTCGAAAAAGCCGAAAAAATATAAATAGCATAGCCCGCAACCTGAAAATTTGCTAAAATAGACTCTATGAAGACTCATGAAGTTCGTGAAAAATATTTAAATTACTTCAAAACCAATCAACATGTCGTAATACCAAGCGCTTCGATTGTACCCCAAGAAGACCCAACCACGCTTTTTACAGGCAGCGGTATGCAGCCGATGCTACAATTTTTGCTTGGCGAAACTCACCCCGAGGGTGTTCGTATTGTCGATAGCCAGACTTGCTTTAGGGCTGAAGATATCGACGATGTTGGCGATAACCGCCACACTACTTTTTTTGAGATGCTTGGCAATTGGAGCCTTGGCGACTATTTTAAAAACGACCAGCTAAACTGGTTTTTTGAATTCCTCACGAGCGAAGTAGGCCTCGATCCAAAAAAACTTTTTGTAACTGCATTTATTGGCGATAAAGATGCTGGTATCGAAAAAGACGAAGAGGCCGCTGAAATATGGAAGCGACTTTTTAAGGCCAAGGGTATCGACGCTAAGGTAGTCGATATTGGTAGCGAAGAGGATGGCTACCAAAAAGGTATGCAGGGCGGCCGGATATTTTATTATGATTCTAAAAAGAATTGGTGGAGCAGAGCCGGCGTACCATCTAATATGCCAGCTGGCGAACCAGGCGGACCAGACAGCGAGGTTTTTTATGAGTTTGATTATATTGAGCACGACCCAAGCTTTGGTTTGCACTGCCACCCCAATTGCGACTGCGGACGATATATGGAAATTGGTAATTCAGTTTTTATGCAGTACCAAAAGCAACCAGACGGCAGCTTTAAAGAGCTCAATCAAAAAAACATCGACTTTGGTGGTGGCCTAGAGCGGATCACCGCAGCAAGCATCGATAGCGCCGATATGTTTAAAATCGACGTACTCTGGAACATCATTCTAAAGCTCCAAGACCTGACCGGCAAAAAGTACGAGGACCATGTAGTTGCTAAGCGAGTTATTGCCGACCACCTGCGCAGTGCAGTATTTATGGCTGTCGATGGTGTGGTACCCAGCAACACAGCTCAAGGCTATGTGATGCGCCGGCTTTTAAGGCGCGCTATCCGTCGCGGTTACGAGCTAGGTATTGAAAGCAACCTAACTACTGAAGTCGCCCAAGTTGTGATTGACGAGTACCAGCAGACTTACCCAGAGTTAGAAACTAATAAGCAGCTTATTATTGAGGTTTTAAGAGCCGAAGAGAACTTGTTTAGAAAAACTCTCGAGCGTGGCATACACGAATTTACCAAACGCACTAGCGAGCTAGACTTTAGCAAGCGTCCACCCGTGCCAACAGGCCAACGCACCGAACTAACCGGCAAGCTAGTTTTTACACTCTTTGATACCTACGGTTTCCCAGCCGAGCTAAGCATTGAAGAGGCCGAAAAAGAAGGGGTCAAAATACAGGCTGGCTGGAAGAAAGATTTTGACAAATTAATGCTCCAGCAAAAAGATCGCAGCCGCACCGCCACTGCGGGGCAGTTTAAGGGCGGGCTGGCTGAGCACTCTGAGGCCACTACCAAGTATCACACCGCTACGCACTTGATGTACAAGGCACTGCGCAATGTACTAGGCGACCATGTCGTGCAGCGCGGCAGCAACATCACCAACGAGCGCCTGCGTTTTGACTTTTCGCATGGCGACAAAATGACACCAGAGCAAATTGCAAAGGTCGAGACTATGGTCAATGAAGTTATCCAAAAAGATATGCCGGTGGCGTATAAAGAAATGAGTAAAGACGACGCCTTTGGTGTCGGAGCACTGGGTGCTTTTGGTGAAAAATACCCAGATACCGTCAAGGTCTATACTGTTGGCAATCCTGACGGCGATTATTATTCTAAAGAAATATGTGGCGGCCCACATGTCAAGCACACCGGTCTAATTGGCAAGTTCAAAATTATAAAAGAAGAATCTAGCTCAGCCGGGGTACGCCGAATAAAAGCAGTCGTCGAGTAGTAATCAAACCGATAGAGTTCGGCTCAGTCGTTGCAAGATGTTCTCGCCTAGCGTCTGAGAGCCAATAATATCTAGACCCAAATTAGCCAACCCCATCGGGGTTATATCTTGAGGGCTGTTGAGTTTGCCGGTACTATCACGAACTCGATTGACATCTTCGGGGCTAACAAAATCGACGGTTGGTTTGCGGGCAAAAGCCGAAGACTTGTACCAGTCGCCATCTGTCAGGGCTTTTTTGATTTCTGGCAGGGCACTACCGCCGCCACAAAGTAAAATGCGCGGGGGCAGGTGATCGAGCTGATCGAATTCGGCCAAGCCTAGCTCGATGCCTGAAAGCCAAACTTCGATATCGCTTTTTAGGGCTTCGGCGACAGCTTTGTGGCGTTTATCGTCGAGGTCGTTAGCCGAGTACTTGAGCTTGATAGCTTCGGCTTCATCAAAACTAACACCGAGTGTTGAAGCGATTCGTTTTGTAAAGCTCCGACCACCGATGGCAAACATTTGAGTACCCTGTACGCCGCCGTTATTTACAACAGCAATATCGCTAGTACCACCACCGATATCAATAAAGATTGCCGAGAATTCTGTGCTGTCGTCGGCGCCAACACTCTTGGCTACAGCAAAAGGTTCGGCGGCGATATTGATACAGTTTAGATCTAAATCCGAGGCGATAGTTTGGAGTGCGCCTAGGTGCACCATTGGTGCAAAAGCATTAAAAACCTGAATCGTTACATCTTTTCCTTGAAAGCCGATGGGGTTAGTAACTCGGTAGCCATCGATCTTGACATCGACCACGGCGGCGTTAACGAGCTTAACCTCCATCTCGTCGCTACCAGTTTCCCAACGCAGTTGCTTGCGTACGGTATCGAGGGCTTGCTTTTGAATTCGCCCGATAATGTCTTGGAGTTCGCCCATATCAATTCGTACCTCGGGTTTGGTCCGCCGGTAGCTAACACTCGAAGTTCCGCCCTTAACTAGCTCGCCAGCTATTCCCAGTATGGCGTCTTTGGCCACCACACCGGCTTCTTGCTCGGCCTTGCGCAGGGCGGCATCGCAATTATCGACCACCCCAGCAATGTCGGTCACGGCGCCATTGGCCATATCAGAAAGCCGCTGTCGTTTTTTGCCAGTACCGATGATTTTGACATACTGAATTGTTTTGCCGGTCTTCTCAGAGGTCTTGTTGATGACCTCACCGATTAGAGCCTTCACAAACTCTGTACCAATATCGAGCGACACAATATACTGCGGCCCTTCGGACTTTTTTAGTTTAGGTAGTTTCAATTTCATCCCCTATATTGTAACGCTTATGTAGGCACTTGTACCAGAGCTAATGACAAATAAAAATTATTATGCTAGTCTCTGGGTAGCACCTTCAAGTATCAATATCCGCCAAAAAACCGACCAGGAGGCAATGATGTCGCTTAGCTATTCACCAAGAAATGCAATTAGCACTATCAACGACTCGTCGCGTCGAGTTTTTGAGTGGAGTGTTCGGCCCGTAGTATTGGCCCTTTGGCCCAGACGCCACAAGTGGTGGGTTCGAAACCTCGCCAACATAATTAGCACCATACGGCTACCAATATCTGTCGTCGTGGTAGTTATTATGGTTTATCCGGCGTACACCCAGCGCGATATAAAATCGCTCTACGCCGGACTGTTTGTAATGCTATTAGTACTTTTAAGCGACGGCATCGACGGCGCATTAGCCAGAGGGCTAATGACCACCAGCCGTTACGGCAAAGCGATCGACCCATTGGCCGATAAGTTTTTTTATCTTTCGATGGTGGTCTGCTTGGTCGTTGGGGCATGGCAAACAGTGCCACGAGAAACCGTAGTGGCTTTTGCCATATTTTTACTACCGGCAATTTATTTTGAAGTTCGACTGGTAATAATTGCCCTAGTTGTCGATAAAGAATGTCGGCATCGCCAATCGGCCGAGCCAGCTGGCTCGAACATCTGGGGCAAGGCCAAATTTGCCTTGCAATCTGGAGTTGGGTTCTTGGGTTTCGGTATACCATGGGTCACGGCCGGCTTTTCGCTTGCCACCGGCATGCTAGTGCTGGCACTACCAATGGCCTACCTGAGCCTCAAAGGCCACCAGCTCGACCTCGAGGCAATTCGCCTTAAGCCTATAGCACTTGGTGCTAAATTAGCACCCACCACACCCCCTGAAGTTTAGGGGGTGTTTTATTTGTCACAAAATTACCGAAATGTATGTTAATTTATCGATGACTATTACTAATCTTAAACTTCTTGAGGTATAATAACAGGTATGTCAAACGAAGCCAGCAAGAGCAACGATCCAGGGGTGCTATATCTGGATGCAGATACCGAAATAACTGAAGCTATCGAGAAACTCAAAAAGTCTACCGATACTGAAGTTCGTATTGTAGTGCCTTCAAGATCAGCTTTGCTGCAAAGTTCTGTCAATGTTAAGCTCCTCAAAAAATCCGCCAAAGACTCCAAAAAAGATCTAGTCTTGGTTACCAACGATAAGATTACCAAAAACCTAGCTGGCGCCGCCGGAATCGCAGTGGCCTCGAGCGTCAAGGCTATGGCTCATGTACCAGATATCGAGCAGCCACCGAGCAGAGGCGCCGAAGCTATCGTAATTGATCCCGGCAAAGAGGCGCAAGATAAGGCCGACCAAGCTGATAAGGCCGACAAGCCTTCGGACCAAGGTTTTCAATCCAAGCATATTGACCTCGACGGCGACGACGAAATTGAGTCTGAAACTGAAAAATCCCAAACCCTCACCAGCCCGGCACTTAAAAAAGATAAAAAAGTTCCAAATTATGGCAAACTCAATAAGCGCATCTGGATAGGAGCGAGCGTATTTGGCGTGGTATTGGTGGCCATATTGGCGCTGACCTTCTTGCCAACAGGCAAAGTAACACTGCTAGTAAATGCCAAAAAAACCAGCCTTAATTTTAATTTTATTCTTGATGCGGCCTCGTCGTCATCAGATATTAACGCCCAGACCTTAGCCGCCCAAAAACTCGAAACTACCAAAGATTCGTCGTTTGAAATAACAGCCACAGGCAAAAAAGAAGTCGGCAGTAAAGCTACGGGCACTGTTAATATTACCAACTGTGAGGATACTAGCAGTCACGCTTTAGCTGCAGGTTCAAAATTAACATCCTCTGGTAAAACTTTTATAACTGCAACCAATATTACTATCCCTGCTGGACAATTTAGCGTTGGAGGTACCGTATGTAATTCGAACCCAATTACCGTTACTATGTCTGCCTCCGACTCAGGAGATAGTTATAATTTGAATAATGTGACTTTTAGTGTAGCTGGTATGTCCAGTAAGATCAGTGGGCAAGGAACTACCAGCGGCGGTACCACCAAAACTATTACGATTCTCTCGGCCGAAGATATCACCATCGCCAAAAAACAGGCTGAAGAGCAATCCAAGTCGGCTGCCGATGAGCTGGCTAAAAAGGCCGGCAGTGAGCTACAACTTTTCAAATCGACAATCCAGGCTGATTTTGTAGAATTCAAAACCTCAGTTGCTCAAGATGCCGAAGCCGATAAGGTTAGCGTAACCTCAAAAATCAAATACACTGGCTTTGCGGCTAAAACGGCCGATGTCAACAAGCTTTTTAACGGCCAGATACAAACCGACCTGAAAGGCAACAAAGAGGTCTATGATAACGGCTCCCAAAACGGAACTTATACCACCACCAAGCAGTTTAGCCCCGAGAAACTCCAGCTCAATGTCAAGACCTCAGCCTACTATGGAGACCCAATAGATAAGAAGACTATCGCTAAGCAAGTCGCTGGCAAGGCCAAAAAGGATGTCTCGGATATCGTCAAGCAATCGGGCGACCAGATTACTAGCGCGCAAGTCGAGGTGAATCCAGATTTGCTACCAAATATGCCTCTAATGTCTGCTAAAATAACAATCGATATAAAAGTTACTACAAATTAATTATGGATATCAGAGCAGAAGATTATGAAAAAACAATATTAGCCTTTGATTACGGCGATGCTCGTATTGGGCTTGCAATTAAACCGGCCGACCAAGCTTCGGCTGAGCCACTTATAACTCTAAAAAATGATGCAACGCTATGGCCACAAATTGAAGGACTAATAAATTTGCACCAGCCCGACCTTATTGTGGTTGGTCGGCCACGCAATATCGAAGGCGAGAGCACTGCACAAACCATTAAAGCCGAGCAGTTTGCCGTAAAGCTCGCAGGCAGTTACAATAATAAGGTTGAATTACAAGATGAAGCCCTCACAACCGAACATGCCGAAGAAAGAATCCCCAAAAACCTCAGCCCCAAAAGCAGACGAGGCGTCATTGACCAATACGCCGCCTGTATCATCCTCGAGCATTACCTCCAAGAAGCCCAAAACTAAGCTACAGCTGATTATTCTGGTGGTAGTTGCTGTAATTTTGATGGTGATAATTGTGTTTGCCAGCTGGGTTTTGGTGGCGGTTAATTCGGCCAAAGACCCCAATAATAAAACCCAAGTAGTTTTTGTTGTTGAGCAGGGTAGCGGTATCGACAAAATCGCCTCAGATTTGTCCAAAAACGGCCTAATATCAGATAAAAATTTATTTATATTATATGCAAAATTAGGGCCATCAAGAGGCAAGCTGAAGCCTGGAGTTTATCTCTTTAGTCCATCGATGAGCCTATCTAAGATTGCCGATACTATTGGCAAAGCTGAAATCGCCAACAAAAAAGTAGTCTTTCAGGAAGGTCTGACAATTGCTGAAATGGGTCAAAAATGGGCTAGAGCAGGCTTTGGAACAGCCCAGGACTTCATAAGTGCCTCAGCGCCACCCAACCGCTTCTCGCAGGCTTTTTTGAGCTACCGTAGCAATCCAAACAGCCTGGAGGGATATTTGTACCCCGCTACCTACAATGTGGTTGTCAATACCTCTGCAGCGGATCAGATAAGCGCCATGCTCGATAGCTTTGGGTCAGTAGTTATACCCAAGTTGCCTCCCGAATACCAGAACTCTAGTAAGCTAAATAACCTCATAACCCTGGCTTCTATTGTCGAAAAAGAAGCCAACACAACCGAAGACCGCAAGTTAGTTGCTAGTGTCTTTTACAATCGCCTTAAGCTAGGAATGAAGCTAGAGAGTGATGTAACTGTCAATTACGCTACTGGCAAATCCGAAACTTCAGCCAGCGATATAGGAGTCGATTCTCCCTACAACACCTATAAAATTGTAGGATTGCCGCTTGGCCCCATCTGTAATCCTGGTCTTGATGCCATTTTGGCTACCCTAAACCCAGCTCAGACAGACTATTTGTTCTTTATAGCTGATAAAAATGGTGTTATCAGATTGGCTCGAACTCTCCAAGAACACGAGGCAAATATCAAAAAGTACCTAGAATAGCTATATTTTGCTTATATAAAAGCACAAAGTACCACTTGACAGTACGAACTCCTCTTGGTAGACTATACCCACGTAAATTTAAAGGATAAGTACTGTATCCGAGTCCTACTATTTAAGAGTAGTGGCCACTAGTGGAGAGTTTGTTTTTTTAGATTTACCTGCGTTACAACTTATCAGATTAGTAAGGAGATATTTCGGTCGAAAACTCCGGTCCCGTCATTACTGTGTTTGACCACGCCATATGGCACCAATACACCAGTAATGCAAGTCATTAGCCTCGCTAGCGAACCTAGTAATGACGGGAGACAGATAAGTCGCAGTCTTAAATTGTGCCATATACGATAGTTATGACTAATCGGCACAGAGGAGAGGTTTATTAGTAGAAAAGTAATAGGGTTTCCCTTACAAGTGCGCCCCGAAAACTTCGTTGGCGTTGGGCAACAAAACTTTTCCAAAACAAACAGTGACGAAGCTTCGGCTTCACCTAAAACTCAAGACACAAAAACCTCTAGCGACAAGTCGCAGAGTATTGCTTCGAATAAACTAAACTTCAAATTTAATCGCTACGCGGTTCACGCAGTGGCCATCTTAGCTATTATTGGAATTGCCGGAATTGGCCGAATTAACGCTAGTGAGGCCCTTAGCGTTAGAGGTTCTGGATCGACTAAAGACCAAACCTCAATGATTACCACAGGAGCTATTCTTGCAACAAGCACTCAGAGCGTAATTGCCGAGGATGTTTCTAAAAAAGCCCGAGACCTAACGAATATGAGTTCATTATCGACTTCAGGCGATGACTTTTTGACCAACAGATCCTCTGTTGTTGCAGCAGGTTCACCAAGCCGCTCAATAATCAGTTATAAGGTTAAACAGGGCGATACGCTGTCTTCGTTGTCGGCTAAGTTTGGTATTACTACCGACACCATCAAGTGGGCCAACAATATTAGTGATGAAAATAGTATTAAACCAGATGCTAGCCTAGCTATATTGCCCGTTAATGGAGTCCTCTACACCGCTCAAGCAGGAGACGATATTTTGGCTTTGGCAGATAGATACCAAAGCAATGCTTCGCTAATTGAAAGCTTCAATGGCCTTGAAGGCAAAGCCCCCGAAGCTGGTATGCAGCTGGTTATTCCTGACGGAGTTAAACCCGCTCCAGCACCTAGCTATGTCAATAGGGTTGCTACTAGCTCGAGCATAACAGGATTTTATTCTAACTCAAGATTTAGTGGAAATGGCAACAGCTACTACTGGGGCCAATGTACTTGGTATGTGGCAAGTAAAAGACCTGTGCCTAACAACTGGGGTAACGCCATAAGCTGGTACTATAACGCTCAGTACGCTGGCTATGCTACCGGTAGCGCACCTCGAGCTGGGGCTATCGGTTGGGAGCGCAATAACCATGTTGTGTATGTTGAGTCTGTTAATGGCGACGGTACCGTCACTATTTCAGAAATGAACTACGCTGGTCGCCCTGGAGTCTTGCACTATCGAACTGAAGCCGCTGGCCACTTCCTGTATATCTATTAAGCACACTAAAACTACCGAAGCCCCTCGAAGCCTTGAGGGGCTTTGAGTTATGGTAGTTATCAAACTAATATGGTATAATGTCAAGCTATGTTTGCAGATGTAGTCAAAGTAAAAAT
>JBAXPC010000017.1:0-13092 GCA_037132395.1 bacterium
AAAACCTGGCAACATATTTTGCTAGGCGCTGGGTTAGTTTTGGGTCTGTACTTTGTGATTATTTTTATCGTGCGGCTTGGGCATTACGACAAGCTGCTGCCGGGCATAACCTTGCGCGGCGTGTATGTCGGTGGTCTCACCAAGCCACAAGCCGTTGCAAAGCTCGATGCTGCCACGACAAACTATATGAGCTCCGAGATAACCTACCAAATAAATGGCCAGAGCGTTACCACCAAGCCCGCCAGCTTTGGTATTAGCTTCGATAACAAAGCATTTGTCGATGAGGCTTTCAAGCTGGGCCGCGATAGCGACATCATTAGCGATATTGCAACTCAAACATCGCTGCTATTTAGCCCTCCAGACATCATGCAGCTGGGTGTCGATGGTGCTGTGTTCTCTAAGAAGATGGTAAATATCAACAACTCTGTCGCCAAGCCCAGCCAAAACGCTGAATACCTTTTTGAAGGTGGCAAAATTAGTGTTAGCGAAGCTGAGGCTGGCCAAAATATCGATATGGGCTGGGCGATGTTTAGTTTGACCGAACAGTTTAACCGACTAGACAGTAGCCTAACACTGCCAATTAGTAGCTCGCCTCCGAACCGCACTACCGAAATGCTAATAAGACAAAAAGATACCGTAGCCAACATAGCAAAAACTCCTTTGGTTCTGACTTATGACAAAAAAAGCTGGACTATTACTCAGCAGCAGCTGGTTAGTTGGGTTGATATTGACTACCAAAAAGGCCCTCTTGCTATTGACTTACTAAACCACTATTTTCATATACCGATTACCCTCAACGATTTCAGTATCAATAAACAAAACGTCATAAATTATTTGGCTGGGCAGGCTGGCGAAATAAATCAGCCGGCCATTGATGCTACTTTGGCAATTAGCGGTGGGCGGGCAAGTATTTTTAAGCAAAGCCGCGACGGCAAGGTCCTAAACACCTCCAAAACAGCTGACGCAATAATTATGGCCACCGAATCTATCGATACGCGTACGGTCAGCCTAGTAGTAGATACCCAAAAAGCTGAGGTGGCAGATAGTAATATCGATAATCTTGGTATTAAAGAGCTAATTGGCGAGGGCATAACGTATTTCCCGGGCTCGTCGGCCGCGCGTTTGCAAAATGTTAGGGTTGGGGCAGCTAAGTTTAACGGTATTTTGCTAAAGCCCGACCAGGTATTTAGTTTTGGTGAGTACCTTGGCGATGTTGGTCCTGAACAGGGCTATGCTGAGGGGCTTATTATTCTCGATAACCATGTCGAAAAGGCCTATGGTGGTGGCTTGTGCCAGGTGTCGAGCACTGCCTACCGTGCTGCCCTGCTATCTGGACTGCCGATAGTTGAGCGCACCAACCACTCTTTTGCGATTAGCTACTACACGGCACCGTTTGGTGTGCCTGGGGTCGATGCCACTATTTATTACCCTCAGGTCGATATGAAGTTCAAAAACGATACTGGCCACTATATACTAATCCAAACCGAGATGGTCGGCACGACGCTGAAGTTTAGCTTTTATGGCACCAAGACTAAAACTGGGGTTATTAATGGCCCATCGTTTGTTTATGGCAGTAATGATGAAACCAAACCCTCCCAGACGGTCTTTTACAGGCAAGTGCTAGACCTGTCGGGCAACATCATCAAGACCGACACCGTCAACACCTACTACAAGTCGTCGCTCGACTTTCCTGTTGCTACTAGCAACTAATTATTGAGAATTAATAATCTACTATTACTATTGGGCTATTTGCCGATACAAAAGTTTCTGAATATCGAATCGATAATTTGCTGGTTGGCATGCTCGCCGGTTAGCTCATTGAGATCTTTAGCGACAAGCTCTAGCTCGGCGCTAATAATATCAAAACTCAAGTTCTGGGCCTCGTCCTCGAGCTTGGTTAATGCCTGCTCTACACGGTTGATGATATTTAGCTGACGCTCGGTCAGGATTTGCAGGCTGGTCTGGGCTTGGTCGAGGCTTAAGCTGATAATTTTGTCGGTAAGGTCTTTGATGCCGGATTTTTTTAAAGCACTTATTTGAATGCCTTTTGATTTATTATTGCCGATATCAGACTTGGTGAATACTTTAATTGTTTTTGGGCTATCGATGTACTCTTGGAGGTTTTTGAATTCGATAAAAGCCTTGGTTTGGGGTTCTTGGCCTGGCTCAATTAACAGTAAAATAATGTCGGCACTTTTGATGTTTTCGATAGATTTTTCGATGCCTATTTTTTCGATTTCTCCAGGTTTAGAGTTAAGGCCAGCGGTATCGATAAACTGGTAGTTGATTCCGCCTAGCTCGGCGGTTTCGTTAATTGTGTCGCGGGTAGTACCGGCCTGGCTCGATACGATCGAGCGGTCAAACCCAAGCAGGGTGTTTAGTAGTGTGCTTTTGCCGGCATTGGGTAGCCCGATTAGGGCGACATTGATTCCCTCCCGAAGTTTTGGAAGGATCTCGGAGCCCGCCTTGATGATGTTTATTTTGGTTATTATACTAGCCAGTGCCTCGGCAATCATGGTGCTATCAAGTAGCGGGAGGTCTTCTTCTGAAAAATCCAAATCGGCGGCAAGGGTGGCGCCGAGCTTGGTGACTTCGCCCGAAATATTTTTGATTTGCTTACTAAATTCGCCAGCCAGCTGCCTGGTAGCGAGCCTGGCTAGCTGGGTATTTTCGGCCGATACCAGCTCCATAATAGCCTCGGCCTGGGCTACATCGATTTTGCCATTATAGTACGCTCGCTCACTAAACTCACCTGGCTTGGCGGCCTCAATGCCATCGGCAAAGAGTACGTCCAAGATATTGCGCTGAACAACCTTCGAGCCGTGGCAGTGAATCTCAACAACGTCTTCGCCGGTAAAAGAGTTTGGTGCCTTAAAATAGACCATCATCGCGTGGTCGATTTTTTGCTTACCTTCATAAATCCAGGCTGGCTTGATTTGGTTTGGGGTCGGCGATGCGGTTGAGTTAGTTAGTAGCTTGTAGGCGCCTAGGGACTTTGGTCCTGATACCCTAATAACAGCAATAGCTCCCCTCCCTGGCGCAGTAGCGATGGCAGTAATAGTTGTGTTCATTTATCTTTTTTTAATAACTATATGGCGATTCAGATCTTCGCCCTCGCTGGCCGTAACAACATCTGGATTCTCGGCGAGCAAGGTATGCACCGAGCGACGCTCGAAGGCGTTCATTGGTGCGAGGTGCTGGTCTTCGCCGCTAGCTAGGGCCTTGTCGGCAAGCTCCTGGGCAATACCCTGGACCTTCTCAACCCGCTCTTTTTTATAACCACCGATGTCGATACCCACATAGCCCTCATCGCTCGACTGACGGCGATAGATAGTATTGACGATGGCCTGAAATGAGCGCAGGGTTTCGCCGCCCTTGCCGATTAGTAGGGCCGAATCGTCGGAGCTAATGGTAAGGTATACCGGCTCTTGTGATTCGACCGATATAGTGGCCGAGACACCCATAGAATCGAGGATTTTCTGGGCGATGTCTTGGGCTTCGATGGCCGACATTATTTTTTGCCCTTGTTTTTGATTCTGGTTTTAACGCGGGGCTTAGGTAGCTTCTTGGTGGCCGAGACTGTGGAGCCTTTTCTAATGACCTTCACGACGTCCATCTCTTCCATGGTCTCAACTTCTTTACGCATAATCAACCATTGCTGGCCAATCGATAGGAAGTTGGTGGTGATCCAGTAGGTTGGTAGCGCGGCTGGTAACCCCCAGGCAATAAATACCGTCAAGGCGGGGAATGTGTAGTTCATCATGGCGGTCATCTGGGCCTGACTGTCTTTGACAGCGTTTGCTTGCTTTTTTGGGGTTAGCATCTTGACTTGTACAAACTGGGTTAAGCCCGATAGCACTGCCAAGATGGCGTTTGGTTTGGCCATCGATACAATGCCAAACAGAGTAACGTTAAACGGTATTTGGCCAGTGATTATAGATTGGATGTAGGGAAGGTTTTTGACGGGAGCGTACAGAAGCGCTTCAACCCCATGTATCGATCCTGTGGCGCGCTGAAATACCACAAACATCGCAATTAGAACCGGGAATTGTAATAGCGTCGGCAGACAGGCCGAAAAAGGATTAACTTCTTTCTCTTTATACAGTTCCATTAGCATGGCGCTTTCTTTTTGCTTGTCGCCGGCGGCCTTAGCACGCACTTTGGCTATATCGCCCTGCATTGCTTGCATCTTCTTTTGGCTATGCAGCTGCTTACTAGCTAATGGCCAAAGTATTAGCCTAATTACAATTGTTAGCAAGATAATACTGATACCAAAATCATGGCCCGGTATCACGCCATAAATAAAGAATAGGGCGTTAACTAGTGGGGCAATTAAAATTGTATTAAATATGGCGCCTATTTGTTGCATTATTTTCTCTCCTCTTCTATAAACCTAAAATCCATTTTAGGCTTGGCTAATGGGTTACATTGTACTATACGAAAGATACTTATACCAACACCTTTAATAGCACCGTGCTTAGCTATGACAAGCTTTGAATACTGACTACAGCTTGGGTAGTGACGGCAGTAGCCATAAGGATACTTGGCTTTGCGGGGGCCGTGGTCGGGCGACAAAGTTCGCTGATAAAGATCAATGGTCCTAATTAGCAGCTGCTTCACTATACTTGTCGTGCCATTAGGGTTTTGATCTCTTTTTGAAGCTCAGTTGGGCTGAGTCCCGAAAAGTCGCGTCGGATCAATATAATAAGCTTGGTGGGGTGCTTAATATTTGGGTAAATGGATTCCACGATTGCGCTGGTGCGGCGGCGCAAGCTATTGCGTATCACGGCACTCTTTGAGACTTTTTTGGATACCACAAAACCCACCTGGGAGTAATCGAAATTAGAAGGCATATAATACAGCGCCAAATTCGGCGTTGAAAACCTTTTACCAGATTTGTAAAGTCTTTGAAAGTCGCTATTTTTGCGGAGTCTGTTGGTCCGCTTGAGCACTTTAGGCGGATATCCGAGCGCGGCCCTTGAGCGTGCGCCTTTTTAGGATAGCTCGTCCTGCAGTGGAGGCCATACGTTTCATAAAGCCGTGTACGCGCTTTCGGTGGCGTTTCTTTGGTTGGTAAGTTCGTTTCATAACTGTACTATTGTATAACAAAATCAAAATAATTTCAATTATCCACAGTGATAGCTTATTTACAGGTTATAGCAATAAAGTTGTGGAAAACTTCTAGCAATGTAGTGTATAGTGTTACAAAAGAGGGTGATTAATGGACACAAAGCTACAAACAGTCTGGGGATCTGTGTTAGGAGAGCTTGAGATAGTATTATCTCAAGCGAACTTTCAGACCTGGCTTAAAGGTACCGAACTCGCTGAGCTCGAGGGAGACAAAGCTGTTATTTATGTCCCTAATATCTTTACTCGACAGTGGATCCAGGACAAATACCATTTGCAGATACTAGACGCAATCCGTAAGGTCGACGCGGGTATTAAGACAGTCGAATACACCACCAAAAAACAATCTGGGCAGCCCACTATTGAGGCCGACAACTCCATCAACCCTGCCCTAGAGGCCGCTAGCAAAAAGTATTCTAGCCCGGCTCAATCTAGCATTGAGTCATATGGCGACTTTAAGCCAAACGAAAAATATAAGTTTGATAACTTCATAATTGGCTCTGGCAATAAGCTGGCGTTTTCGGCCGCACAGCTAGTGAGCGAGAAGCCTGGCGAAATGTATAATCCCCTGTTTTTGTATGGCCCGCCGGGTGTTGGAAAAACTCACCTGCTGTGGGCTATTAGTAACGAAATCCACGCTCGGCAACCAAATTGCAAAATACTCTACTCAACCAGCGAGGAGTTTATCAATACCTTCCTGACGGCAATTCGTAAAGGAGAAAAATTTACCGACAAATACCGCAAGGTCGACGTTTTGCTAATCGATGATATGCAGTTTATTGCTGGGAAAATAAAAACCCAAGAAGAATTTTTTCATACCTTCAACAGCCTACATCAGTACAACAAACAGATTGTGCTCTGTAGCGACCGGCCACCAAAAGATATCCCAACACTTGAAGGACGCCTCAGAAGTCGGTTCGAATGGGGAATGGTTGCCGATATTCAACCCCCTGATTTTGAAACAAGGGTGGCAATTTTGATGAATAAAGCTAATTCGCACTCGCTAGAGCTTGATATGGATGTGGCCGAGTTTGTTGCTACCCATATCGATAACAACATCCGTGAGCTAGAGGGTGCTCTGACCAAAGTTATTGCCCACTCTCGCCTGCATGGGCAGCCGATCGATCTGCCGCTCGCACAAGAAGTACTGGGGATGTATATATCGCAAACTCAGGTCAAGGTTAACCCCAAAATAGTACTTCAAAAAACTGCCGACTACTTCGAGATAAGCTACAACGACATCGTTGGTGTAAAACGTTCGCGCGAAATAGTGGTGCCGAGGCAGATTGCGATGTTTATTATGCGCGAGGAGTTGAGCTTGAGCTTTCCCCGTATCGCCAAGAGCCTTGGTGGTAAAGACCACACCACTATAATGCATGGGGTCAATAAAATTCGAACTCAATCGGCGCGCGATAGTGTTATGAGCCAAGATATACAGTCCATAAAAAAGATATTGGTGGGTCAGTAGTATGTGGATAAGTGTGTGTAAAAACAGTGGGTATCTTGTGAAAAACCAATTATTTATTCACAATCAATTCACCATTGACGAATCACAAAACTTAAATATTGTTGATAATTGGGTATTTATACAAACTTTATCAAAACTTTTTCATGATTTTATCCACTCCACTTTAGGCTTTTACGAAAGCTTAATTAGCCGTTTTGCACACTATCCACATAAACTATTACTATTACTACTATCTATTAAATTAAATATAATAAATAAGACAAATTTAAATTGGAGTTAAAAAATTATGAAAGTTGCCGTAAAAGTAAAATATCTTCTAAAAGCTGTAAACATCTGCTCTAGACTGGTTAGTAATCGATCTTCTCTCGAAGTGCTGGGCAATATCCTAATCGAAACCGACAAGAATATCCTAAAATTAAGCTCTACGAATCTAGACCTCGCAATAACTACCAAGCTCGGTGCAAAAGTTGAAAAAGAAGGCAAAATAGCCATCCCTGCTCGCCTGCTTGGTGAGCTGGTCAATTCTATCTCTGAGGATACTCTCCAGCTGATCGCCGACGATACCAACCTAACCATCAAGGGTAGCGGCATTGTTAGTCGCCTGAATGGCGTAGCAGCCAGCGAGTTCCCTACCTTGCCGAAGCTCGCCAACACCAAATCGATCAAGTTCGATTCGGCTAGTCTCAAGAACAACCTTGAAAAAGTCTTGGCTAGTGTTAGTATCGACGAATCCAGGCCAGTCTTGGCTGGTATTTATTTTAGTTTTAGCAACAATCAACTAGTTTTGGCTGGCACCGACAGCTATCGACTATCGGAAGTCAAGAGTGCCTATCAAACGAGCGAATCTATCAACTGCATCATACCTGTCAGAACAGTGTCGGAGCTATTGAGGCTGATATCGTCTGAAGATGTTGAAGGAATCGAAATAATTATTGGTGAATCTGAAATATCTTTCATTGTTGGAGATAGCCAGCTAATATCGCAATTAACCGAGGGTAAGTACCCAGATTACAAAAAAATTATCCCCGAAACTACCACCACCACCATTGAGTGCGATAAAGACAAACTAATTGAGGCCGTAAAGGTTAGCTCAGTATTTGCCCGTGAGAGCTCACACGGAATCGCCCTAAAGGTTGTAAAAGACGAGCTTACTATCGATGCCCAAACCAGCGATGTCGGAGAAAACACCATTAAAATAACCGTCAAAAAGACTGGTAAAGATGCTTCTATCAACATTAACGCCAAATATATCACCGATATTTTGTCTGTAATAGATGGCAAAACAATAATAATTGGTATCAATGATAAGCTCGACCCATTGGCCTTGAGCCCAAAAATCAAAGATGCCAACGAAGTGCATATTATTATGCCCTTGCGTAGCTAATGATTGAGTCTATAAAACTAGTTAACTTTCGGTCTCACAAGGAATTAAGTATCGACTTTAGCCCCAACACAACTGCTATTATAGGCAGTAACGCAGCTGGCAAAACAAATATCCTAGAAGCACTGTATTATGCTTTTATTACCAAATCATTTAGATCGACGCAGTCTTCATTGATAAAAAGAGATATGGATTTTATGAAGCTCAATGTTAGCTACCAGCATGAAAAGCCAAGCAACCTAGAGTACCGCCTAAAGCAAAGTGGTGGCTTCGTATCACGCACAATAACTATCAATAATGTCAAAAAACGCGCCTCTGATGTTATTGGTATCCAACCGATTGTAATATTTGTACCTGACGACGTACGAATCATAACCGACGGCCCACAATTTCGTCGTAACCTAATAAACAATATTATCATCCAGACTTCCAGGGAGTACCTAACCGCTATTAATCGTTTTCAAAAGATACTAACCCAGCGCAACAAATTGCTTTATAACCTTAAGCACAACAGAACTAATTCTAAAGATCAGCTTTTCGTCTACAACCTCCAGCTAGTAGACCCAATTAGCACAATATACTCGCACCGCGACGAGCTAGTGGACTTTCTTAATAAAAACCTTGGTAAAAAGTATTCTAGTATTAGCGGACACAGCGACAAAATAACAATTGAACAACTCAATACCCTACCCAAAGACAAAGACCACGTCCTAGCCGCACTAGAGGCTCGTCTGGGCGACGATATGGCGGCAGGGTTTACCAGCAAAGGTCCGCACAAAGACGAGCTTGCAATAAGCCTCAATGGCTTCTCGACGCGAGACAATTTGTCGCGCGGCGAGAACCGCTCTTTGTCTCTGGCCATCAAGCTTTGCGAGCTCGACTATATACGGCTCAAGACCGAAACCCCTCCCCTGCTTTTACTCGACGACGTATTAAGTGAGCTCGACGAGCAAAGACAATCACACCTCATAGAGCAAGCAGCCAACCAGCAGACAATCCTTACCTCAACCTCAATTAGCGATAGCATCAATGATTATGAGATAGTAAAAATATAATGGAACCGATTAGCAAAAACCAAGATCTAAAAAAATACTCCAAACTTCAATCTGGGGCCAGTGAGCTCGTAGTTATCAAAGATAAAATTACTAAGCTAATCGGCATTGAGCCGGAATCTGTAATGATTCGCCAAGGCACAATTATCGTTAAGGCCAAAAACAACTACGAAGCCCTGGAGATTAGATCGAACACTGACAAAATAATGGAATCATTAGAACTGGATAAAATTAAAATATACTAGACTACAACCCCGTGGCATAATCTGGGTCGTACTTTATTACATAATCATTTGGGTTGATATTATTACTTTTTAGAAAATCCAGAGCCTCATTCTTGTACTGCTTAGCGAGATCCTTATTGTTAATATTTTGGGCATCCAAAAGCAATATAATATTCAATTTAATATATTTTCCTTTTTGCGAAGGCTCACCAAATAGCTCGTATTTAATTGCGTAGTTGTCACCATATTTTGGCAGGATACCCATTACGGGGTCCTGAAGGTTGCCCTTATCAGTTTCTTTAATTTGTCTATTTTTTTCACTGTCGCTTAATTGGCCATAAGGCACAAAAGCTCCTTCGAATTGGTAGTTTATGTAGCTAATTGTGTTGCCTTCTTTGGATCTTATCTCCTTAAGCTGTATCTGGTACTTTTTTGCTTGATTAATATTGGATATAAACAGGGTTAGTTTGTTTTTATCAACCTGCGCGCTAATAGACAAACCTTCGCTAGAGTACATTTGCTTACCCAGGTCTATGGTATCTAGGTCACGGTTGAAGTTAAAAGTAACCTGACCCGACCCACCGCTAATTTTGCTATTTTGAGAAGGAGTAATACTTAAAACTTGGAATACTAGCACAATATACATGACCCACACTAAAAATGACGCTATGAGCAATATTATTGCACCCCATATTATTTTTTTATATCGGGAATAAAGATTTTTCATTATTTAACTCCTTTTGGTGTGCCAAAGCCTGTTATATATGGATCGTTATAGTTTGATATGACATTCTGGCTCACTTTATTGCCCTCGTTGCCGCCGATAGTGGTCATCTTGGATCCATCTACACTAATAACTATATTGACATGGCTTGCCCAGGGCTCTATTCCCTCCTGAAATATCACTATATCGCCCGGCTGCGGAACATAGCCTGACCGCGCGGGGTGGTAGGTGTTGGGGCTTGCTTCAAAATATGATCTTACAGAAGCCACAGATGGTATGTAATATCCATTTTCACCCGCCCCACCGGTAAAAGGAACCCCAGCCTGTTTTAGGACATAACTAACAAAAGCAGCACACCAGGGGATAGACTTGTCTGAACCCAATATGTATTTGTCTCCACCAATGCCTGTATATGCAGCTAACTCTTGTTGTGCAACTAAAACCACACTCGCAGTGGATCCCTGCGAAATAGCCGACCCGCAGCCTTGATTAGCAGTAGAAGTATTCGATGTCACGGCGACCGATCCACTATATTTATTAAATATCTTCTCGGCATTCGCTCTCCGGATAGGTATTTGTCCAGCTATGTCACTGGGTATCTCAAACTCTTTCAGAAAAACGTCTGATGCATCATTAATCGTGGTCGTTGCCCTGAGGCTTGTCCCCCATGGCTTACTCATTAGTAACTCCCACAGGTAATCTAGCTGCAGGCCAAGATCGCCAGCTATCTTGCCGGTTTGTGCCGATCTGTCGCGAAGGGCTTGTTTGTACCCCGGGCTAGTAAACTGAACAATACCGTAGCCTGGCTGACCATTTGAATTCTGGTTCGGCGGGACAGTATCTGATAGATGTGGAGGGCTCGAAAAAGCGTATTCTACTAACCTCGGCTCAAAATGGGCTTCAGCGGCCATATTACCCATCATGCCTGCTGCCTGAAAAGGTGTCAGGCCTTTAGATATTAGGTAGTTCCATACTTTATCTCTGTTTTCGTTTCCCGTAAGGTTTACCGCTCCACCACCGCCGCTGAGCGATTGACAGGAGCAAGCACCACTAAGTGTAGTTGTGCTTGCAGACGAGCCAAGGCTACTAGATATTGTATTGGCATAGGCTTGGCCGCCATCTGTAGTAAAGGGGTGCACTCCAAGGCCATCATCATTTATAAAGTTTGGGTTAGATTTTAGCGCACTGGCCCAATCGATAACATCATAGCCGAGGGTGCTGTTCTGCGAAAGCGTGGTGTTGATCGAATCGGCATTGATGTCTGTACCACTTCGTTTGTCATTATTAACCCCAACATTAACCCAGTAAACTTTTGCACTAGGGCTGTTGGATTTAATCAGGTCTATAATTTTTTTAATATTGTCTTGTGTTACACCACCGTTAGTACCTAGCTCTATAATAATGGTCCCGGCACTTTTCCAGCTAGCTGTGTCAGCCTCAAAAACACTGATACCATTGAGCTCACTGGGGCCACTAGTTAAGCTTCTACTTGATACCGAATTATAGGTGGGATCGTAACTCTTGGCTTTCAAGCTTTCGGTAATTTTGTTTTGCACAAATTGCGTGTTGGCAGTAATAGAATCGCCCAGGATATACACTTTGCCGCCACTAGCGGTGGCCGTGGCAGACCCTCCGCCAGTAACGCAGGCTGTTGGGTCTAGCCAAGGTGTTTTTTCTATTATGGAGCGCTGACTCTGGCCAGTCGGATCGCTTCCCCTGGCATTACTTAAGGCCAAAGCACCCTGAGAGTACGTACTAAATATAAATAAAGATAATATTAGTAGGGCAATTTTTTTCATAACGGTATACTCATTATTTTACTTCCTATCAAAATATACAAGCTGTTGTCCGTATAGTAGACCTCCTTGATACTTTCTAGGCTCAACGCTTCTTTTTTTAAAATACTACTCACATCAACCTTTTTTTGTAATTTTACCTGACCATCGGTGAGGTTAAGGGAGCTAATATCGATGTACCCGGGCTTACTATTAATACTAACGGTATACTGGCTGTCACCTGCTGTAAAGGTTGTTCTTGACTGCAAGATCGGCTGATTTAGGGTTTTCCTTTTATTTTTATTATCAATTATCACTGCCTGGTTGTTTTTGTTGGTATAAAGCAAATAATCTCCACTGACCCATGGCGCAGTCTCTACTTTGTAGTCCAATATATCAAGAGTACTAAAGCTAGCCGAAGCCTTATTGACTACAACCCACCGATAGCCCTGGGTTTCTGGCGTCCCAGTGTTAGAGCTACCAAGAACCAAGCCGGCATATGATATAAAGCTTGAGTATGGCAAAGCACTTAGCTCAGTTGAAAGCGACTCTGACAGCACGTTACTTTTGCCGGATTGGTATTTTACAAATTGTCCGTCATTGTTTTTCCAGAAAAATTCGTCATAGACCTGATACTCTTTAGTACTGCTATTTAAAATATCAAAAATAAATGATTTAGAAGCAACCCCCACGCCTTTTGTATAGTATATCTTGTTTTTATCTGAAGACGCCGAGGCATAGCTGACGTCTGAGTCTATAATACTAAAAACTCCACCCGAGCTGGTGCTGGGAAGCTTAACTATCCTCTTGTTATTCAACACATAAATCGATGTTTTATTGATAGCAAGTATCGATTCGGCGCTTTCGATTGAAAGTAGCTTTGCAGAGCTATTTGAGCTAAAGTTGCTGATAGTTACTAGCGCAGTCACCAGCAACCCTGCTCCAAAAAGTACCCACCAGTATTTTTTTAGTATATTCATCATATTAACTTCCGTCCACCGACCAATGCCAAGGCTCGGAAGGCAGATTCTTCAGCCCGTAGCTGATGGCATTAGCATTTAGCCAAATGAATCCTGACGACGAACTGCTCCTTATTAATGATCCGCTACTGGAAAAGTCGATAGCCAGCCCCATCTGGTGGTTAGAGTATCCGGGACGGGCAGTTGGTGTGGCACAGCTCTCTGCTGGCGCATCGTATACATTTGGGCAACCATTTGAGGTTCTTAGCGAAATTTGTTGTTGCATCGTTCTGAACCCACCGCCAGTCAGCCTAATACCATCCAGAGTAGACTTATTCAGCAAGCCCTGGACACTACTGGCGATTTGGGCATTAACAGTTAT
>JBAXPC010000018.1:0-11841 GCA_037132395.1 bacterium
AAAAGTAATATAAAACCAACCGACTGTGCTTCGCCCCAATAAGCGCCCCAGCCTACCGGCCAGTCTGATCCTAAGAATAAACTTGCCCTGATTGCTAACGCTTCAGGTCTTCAGACAATTCTTAAATACAGATCAGCCCGCTAGTCTGTTGCTTTCTTGGTGCTCGAGGTCGGTAAAGAACAGGGATACCAAAAGTGGTAATAAATAAAAAATAATAAAAACATAAATTAAATTTAAGCGATGCTTTCTTGGGTCTCGATGTCGGTAGAGAAAGGCATGGATTGCGGGATCGCCATAAAAAAAGCCCGAGACAAGCTCAGGCGTTTTTTATGGCGATCTTTACGGAGAAGGCGTCCGCCGCGGCGGACTTTTCCCTGTGGTGCTCGGTAAATATTCAAGTGAACTTGATATTTACGCTGCGCTCCTCGTACACCGAACTCCTTCGGTAGTTCAATTCACCGCGGGAATACTCTCAAAAAAAAGCCCGAGACGAGCTCAGGCGTTTTTTATGGTGATCCCACGGAGAATCGAACTCCGGTTGCCGGAATGAAAACCCGGTGTCCTAACCGCTAGACGATGGGACCATTAGTTACTTTTAACATAAAATAACCATACAATCCTAACATATTTGTGATTATTTTTCAATCTGTTGATTGGACATTATAAGCAAAAGCGTGTATACAATAAACATACTAATAAATTAAAAGTGAGGAAACCCTAATGACACAACCAACCATGGAAGGTATTAATACAACAACACCTAATAGTGCCGCGCCACTAAACTTGAAAACCCCAGAAGTAGAAGCTGCCGAAGCTGCCGCCGCAGACCTCAAGGCCTCTCAGTTAGCCGAGCAAAATAATGCTCCAGCAGTTAGCCCTGCAGGAATGGACGGCGTTACGCCTGCCCCAGCCAGCCCCACGATGCAGGTTGGTGCCGAGGCTCCCCAAACTTCTGACGAATCTAAAACCCCAACATTTGCTCTGGCTGCTGAGCCATCAAAACCAGCAGAAGGATCAGCACCCGAAGCTATAACGACCGAAGGTGCTCTAGGCTCAAGCCCTATAGATGCTATGGCAGCACCTCAGGCCACTCAAGTAGCTGACCAGCCAACAAAAAAACCTGGTTTTTTCGGAAAATTATTTGGTAAAAAATAGCCAATCAATAACAAAGTAAAAAGGCTCACCGGCTTGTAGGCCGGTGAGCCTTACTGTTTGATTGTTGCTAGCTTGCTGATTGCTAGGTAGCTAACTGCCGGGATGCTATCTGCACGATTTGGGAGCTTTAACGCTTCCGCCAGCATGCAAAATGTCACCATTGAGCCTAGCTAGCTCATCGACGACTGGCCTGGGGTCTGACTCAGGGTATTCCCTGATAGCGATTTCCCAGTAAGTACGAGCCGAGCCGACCTGCATGTTTTTAATCTCGGCTGAGCAATACCTGGGCTGCTCAATATTCATGCGCCAGCCCGCAACGAACATTAGTCCGCCGAGCAGTATTAACATGAGGCCTGCAAATCCTATCACTTTCAAAAACCTATCCATAGATAGTGCCTTTCTCTTTTGATAATTCGGTACGGTTGAACGGAAACTAACTATATCATATACGTAAAGCTTTGTAAAGTATTATTTATCGCTCAAAAGCATTACAATTATAACTATGAACCACCATAAAATTGACGCCACCAAATACAAGAAAACCAAGATAATTGCCACAGTCGGGCCTGCCAGCCAGGAAAAGATTGCCGACCTGCTTGGTGCTGGGGTCAATGGCATACGCCTTAATTTTAGCCACGGTACCCATAGCTCACACCTTGTAACTGCCCAAGAGGTTCGTAAGCAAGCCAAACTGCTCGATAGGTCGGTAGCGATTATTCAGGATTTGGCTGGCCCAAAGATTCGCCTTGGCAAGCTCTCGCCAGGGGGTATCGAAATCAAAGCCGGGCAAATTATTAAACTCAAATACCAGCCTGATGCTGACTCTACCGGAGTGCTGCCAATTCAGTTTGACTTCTCAAAAGAAGTCAAAAAAGGCCACCGGCTATTCTTGCGTGATGGTCAAATCCAAACCGAGATTATTGCGGTCACCAATGGTGTAATTTCGGCAAAGGCTAAAAACAGTGGCAAAATTATGAGTGACCACGGCATCAACCTGCCAGACACTGTTTTTGTTGAGGGAGTCTTGAGCCCCAAAGACAAAAAAGATCTCGAGATAACTGGTAAATTAGATGCCGACTACGTGGCTGTCAGCTTTGCCCACAAGGCCAACGATATTTTTGCTGTTCGTAATGAGCTGGCTAAGCACAAAGCAAAAGCAAAAGTTATTGCCAAAATCGAAACCAAATCGGCTGTCGAAAACCTCGAGAGCATCATCAGAGCGAGCGACGCTGTGATGATTGCTAGGGGCGACTTGGCTGTCGAGATAGGCCCCGAAAAAGTACCGATCGTGGGTAGAGAAATAATCTTACTAAGCCGCAAGCACAAGAAACCAGTAATTATGGCGACTCAGATGATGGAGAGCATGATGACGAGTACCACACCAAGCCGAGCTGAGGCCAACGATGTTGCTACGGCCGTCAGCCTGGGCGTCGATTGCCTGATGCTCTCGGGCGAGACTGCGATTGGCCAATTCCCGGTGGAGACAGTCAAGATGATGAAGCTCATTATATTGACCGCCGAGCAATACTTTGTATCGACCACGATGGCAGTAGCATTGACCGAAGAGTCTGAAGGCGCGGTTGCGGCCGATATTGGTCAAGACGACAGCTTGCTTGGGCGGTTGGGCCAAAAAACCCGGCTAGTTTTTTCTAGACAACCGATGGAGCAATCCAAAATCTTATCACTCGAGGCCCAAACTAGTGTTAGTTTTGCGGCCCTGACGTTGGCCGAACAGCTCAGTGCCAAGTTTATTTTGGCCGAGACACTGACCGGATCAACAGCGCTTAGTATTGCCAGCTTGCGACCAAGTGCGCCGATTATTATTGCTAGCCCTGACAATAAGGTTTGTAATCAGTGCTCGATTGTATGGGGAGGTAAGACATTTTTGGTTAGCAAAAGCCGCAGCAATACCGCAGCGATACTAAAAAAACTCAAGGATCGAGGTAGCATTAAAAAAGGCGATTGGGTCGTGGAGGCTTTTGGGCAAAACCGCGGTGTTGCTGGCGGAACCGACACAGTACGACTATTGGAGGTATCATGAAGCGAATAATTGTAGGAAATTGGAAGATGAATATGGACTTAAAGCAGACGGCCACACTAATTACTAGGCTCAGAACTCAAATAACTGAGCCAACTGCCAGGGTTGTGGTTTGTCCGAGTTTTGTGAGCCTTGCCAAATCTAGAGAAATAATTTCATCACAAAAAGCGCTACTAGAGCTCGGCGCCCAAAACATTAACGATAACGACGAAGGGGCTTTTACCGGCGAGGTTAGTGGTCCGATGCTCAAGGGTCTAGTTGGCTATGCAATAGTCGGGCACTCCGAGAGGAGAATTGTGTTTATGGAAAGTAATGAGCTGATCGCCCGCAAGGTGGCGGCCTGTATACGCAACAAACTAACCCCCATACTATGTGTCGGTGAAAATACCAACGAGCGTCAGGAGGGGTTAGCCAAGCGTACCGTACTTGACCAGCTCGAGCAGAACTTATCCGAAATAATACCATCTGAAGCTAGCAAACTAATCATTGCCTATGAGCCTGTCTGGGCCATCGGTACCGGCGTCAATGCTGAACCCTATGATGTCGAGGAAATGGCACTGGCGATATACCACTACTTGGTAAACAAATACGGCACCGAAACAGCCGACAAAATACCCCTACTCTATGGCGGTAGCACCAACGGCGATAATGCCGCTAGCTACTTGGCTATCAATAAAATTGGTGGCCTGCTGGTGGGTGGCGCTAGCCTAAACTACAAAGTCTTTGGCAGTATTTGCCAATTATAACCTGGTCATAACCTGACAGTATGGTCTATAATAGTAACCATATTATAAAAGGAGCATTGCATGACCGAACTTAGCTATGGCGACAAGGCGCCAGAAACAATTAATCTAGTAATCGAAATCCGCCAAGGTGAACGCAACAAGTATGAATTCGATAAGGACACCGGGCGCCTATTTTTGGACCGAGTCAATGGTACTGCTATGGGTTACCCCACCGATTACGGCTATGTACCCAACACGATGTGTGGCGACGGCGACCCTCTCGACGGACTGCTCGTTATAGATGAGTCTGTACCGCACGGCACCGTGGTGCCAGCTCGGCCCATCGGAGTGCTCTATCTTATAGACGATGGCGAGGCCGACGAAAAGCTAATTTGCGTGCCTGCCGACGATGTCAGCAAAGACCACATCAAAGACCTAAGTGATCTTGGCGAAAACTTTCAGAAGGTCATCGAGCATTTTTACAGTCACTACAAGGACTGGAAAAACGGCTGGAAGGGTGTCGAGATGAAGTTTAATGGCTGGGGCGATGCGGCTGCCGCCAAGCAAGTCATAACCCAGAGCATTGAGCTTGCCAAAAACAAATAACTCAGTTTTTTAAAGCTGCAATTCAAATCTAAAACAAGGTAAAAATTAATGAAAAACTTTTTTGAGGGCTTAAATGATGCTCAAGGCGAAGCCGTTAGGACCATCGATGGCCCAATCCTAATGCTAGCCGGTGCAGGTAGCGGAAAAACCAAAACCCTAACCCATCGCATCGCTTATTTAGTTGGCGACAAAAAAACCCCTCCATCAGATATTTTGGCGGTTACCTTTACCAATAAGGCGGCAGGCGAAATGCGCTCCAGAGTTGCCCGGCTGCTTGGTTTTGATGATCCCAGCGCCAACCCAATACCTTTTTTGGGCACCTTTCACTCAATCGCTAATCGTATTCTCAGGAGAGAGGCAGATAAGATAGGCCTGACTAGCAACTTTCTTATTTATGATTCATCAGATAGCCAAGCCTTGATAAAAAAGATTTTAAAATCGATGCATCACGATGACAAGGCAATAACGCCTTCAGGTATAGCCTGGGCCATTTCATCGGCCAAGAACGAGCTAGTAGAGCCAGACCAGTATCGCTCTATGGCCACCAGCAAGCTGCAACTCGTCGCGGCCGATGTTTATCCTGTATATCAACGAGAGATGATCAAATCTAGGGCTCTAGATTTCGATGATCTTATTATGGAGCTCGTAAAGCTTTTTAAAAACCAAGCTGATGTACTGGCAAAGTACCAGCAGCAGTTTAGGTATATTTTGGTCGACGAGTACCAAGATACCAACCACGCCCAGTACCAGCTCATTAAAATGCTAGCTGCCAAGCATCAAAATCTCTGCGTGGTCGGAGACGACTGGCAGAGTATTTACTCTTGGCGTGGGGCTAACTATCAAAACATTTTGAATTTTGAATCAGACTACCCAGATGCAAAAGTCATTAAGCTCGAGCAAAACTACCGCTCCACACAGACTATTTTAGATGCTGCCCACAGCGTTATTACAAAGAACATCAGCCGTAGTAGCAAAAAGCTCTGGACCGACCTCGGCCTTGGCGAGAGAGTGCATGTCATGAGCGTTAGTGATGAGCTCGCCGAAGGCCGCACAATTGTCCAGACTATCGACCGACTGCGCAACTTGAATCCCAAGCTAAGACTGAGCGATTTTGCAGTGTTGTATAGAACCAATGCTCAATCCAGAAGCCTCGAGGAAAGTTTTTTGCAATACAACATACCGTACCAAGTAGTAGGCGGTACGCGTTTTTATGATCGTCGCGAAGTCAAAGACATACTGGCGTATATGAGAGTTATATTTCAGCCCAATGACCTCGTTAGCCTAACAAGAATACTCAATGTTCCGACTCGTGGCGTCGGTGCCAAAAGCGCTGCTGCGATTATTGACTACCTGGATAAATACGAAGCCGATACGATTTCGACCTTGGCCGAACCTAGTAAAATACCGGGACTCAAGGGCAAGGCTCTAGTAGAAATAAAAAAACTTGGGGATATCCTAGATGGCCTGAAAGATTATCAAAATCTCAGCATTTATGAATTAATGGAGGGTCTTATAAAGCGCATCGACTACATCGACTACCTCAATGATGGCACTATCTCAGCAGAAGATAGGGTTGAGAATGTCCAGGAGCTGCTCGGCGTAGCTAAGGTTTATCAAGATATGGACCTCGAAACTTTTCTTACCGAGGTCGCATTGGTATCGGACATAGACTCACTTGATTCATTCAAAGAGACCGTCAGCATGATGACATTACATGCATCCAAGGGACTCGAATTCGAGGTGGTTTTTATGGTTGGGATGGAAGAATCGATATTTCCTCATTCGAGGACCTTTTTCGAACCTGAGGAGCTCGAGGAAGAACGCCGACTATGCTACGTTGGTATGACGCGCGCCAAGCAGCAACTTTATTTATTGCACGCCAGCTCTCGAATGCTCTACGGTAACACCCAGCATAACGTACCGTCTCGCTTTATCTCAGATATCCCTACAGAAATGGTAGATCAGCCAATTGGTTCGGCTAGCAATACCTTTACTGATATTGCCAGGCAGAGTTTCGATGATGATTTCCCTGATGAAGTCGATAAAGCTAGCGTTGTGAAGGGAGATAAAGTAATGCATCCGAAGTTTGGTAAGGGAGTGGTCCTAGAGGTTTCTGGGCCAGAAGTGGTAGTCAAATTTACAAAAGAGGGAATTAAAAACCTGAACCTGCAATATGCCCCATTAAGAAAAATTTAAGTTGCTCTACACCTGTTATATGAACAATAAAGTTGTTCATAAGAGGTTTGACAAAGGGTAGCCAATAAGGCTAAGATAGGTCCATACACACAAACAAAAACAAAAGCCTTTAACAGATAATTAAACAAAGGGCTTTTATTATTTTACCCCGATTTAGACCTACCCAAGAAAAGCGAAGATACCGCAATATATCTGCTGAAAGTAACAAAAAACACCGCCCTATTATGAGTGTAACAATTATGACGGCTCTCTTTATCTTTGTAGTTTTTTCTGTGCTATTCGGACAGCCCCAGGTATCAATACGAAATGTAGCTTTTGCGGAGGGCAAGACTCTTCTTACAATATATTCTGATGGCCAAAAGAAAACTGTAGCAACTGATGCCAAGACAATAGGTGAGGCACTAGAGCAAAATGGTGTCGAACTAGGCAAGGGCGATGTAGTCGAGCCTTCAGCCGACACTGCTATCAACCAAGCTTTTTATAATGCCAATATATATAGGGCCTACCCATCGCTTATTATTGATGGCGCCACCAAGACCACAGTTATGAGCGGCTACCGCAGTGCCCGGCAGGTTGTGGAGTCCTCCAGTGTCAAGCTCCATAGTGAAGACAAAGTATCCATCGACAGGAGCGACAATTTTGTGGTCGATGGCGTTATTGGTCAGCGTATTATGATTGATAGAGCCACACCGGTGGAGGTCACAATCGGTACCAAGACTTTTCAGATGCGCACCTGGAAGCCAACTGTAGGAGAGCTACTGAGCGAAAAAGGGATTCAAATTATGCCCACCGATATCCTCAGTGTCGATGCCAAATCCCCGATTACAAAAAATATGAAAATCATCATCAATCGCTTGAGCCAAGACATAGCCCAAGTTACCGAAACTATCGAGCCTGAAACACAGTATAAAAATGACCCCAACCAACCAACTAGCTATCAAAAAGTCGAAAGCCAAGGAGTAGCTGGTAAAAAGTTAGTTAGCTATATTATTAGTCAGCAAAACGGAGTCGAGCTGAGCCGCCAAGCGATTGATACCAAAATCCTCGAGCCAGCAGTACCAAAGGTAGTTATTAGGGGGACTAGCTCTGATAGTGATGAGTATAGCGCCAAGATGTTTATTTATTATCGAGAGAGCAAAAATAATCCAAGCTCAGTTGCCGCAAATGGTGCTTGTGGGCTCGGCCAGGCTTTGCCTTGCAGTAAGATGCCCTGTTCTCTTGGTGACTACGCCTGCCAGGATAAATTCTTTACGAGCTATATGGAGAGTCGATACGGAACCTGGGAAAAAGCCAAGGCCTTCTGGCTGAGCCATAATTGGTGGTAGTAAACGCGCTTTATCAATAGATTCGAAAACTCGCAATCTAACCGTGGGCTACCAATCTCGCCAGATTACATCTACAATAGACCGAAGTGAAAGAATTATTTAGATACAACAAAGACTGGCCTTATCACGCTTCGGCAGGTGCAGTGGTGTTTAGTGCCGATAGCTCCAAGCTAGCGGCACTATATCGCGGTGCTCATAAGCTTGAATCAGAGGGCTGGCATTTGCCCAAGGGCACTATCGAAAACGGCGAATCTATTGAGCAAACTGCAATTCGTGAAGTTCGAGAGGAAGCTGGCCTAGATATTGAAATTGTTGGCTACCTAGGTTCTATTAGCCGGGAGTACGATAGCCCGACCGACGGCGAGCTGGTTATTAAGACCATTCATTATTTTATTGGTCGGCTAATTCGAGACACGGGTAAAATCGACAACGAGCACGATAGGGTAGATTGGCTGACACCAGCAGAAGCAATCAAAAAGACTTCATTGCAGCCTAAAAAAGAAGACGAAATCATCAAAAGAGCACTATTATATAAGGAAAAGTTTTTATGAAAGCCAAGAAAAGTTTTGGTCAAAACTGGCTTAAGGACGATACCACAATCGAAAAGATTGTCGAGTCGGCCAATATCAGCGACCAAGACACCATCCTTGAAGTTGGCCCAGGCCTAGGCGCGCTTACCCGCCAACTAATTAAAACCAAGGCCAAGATTGTGGCGGTCGAAGCCGACGCCGATTTGATACCTCGCTTGCAGAGGATGTTTAAAGATTCGAGCAACTTTCAACTCGAGCAAGCCGATATCCTCAAGTACAATCACAGTCTGTTGCCAGGCGGATACAAAATAGTTGCCAACATCCCGTACTACCTTACATCTAAGCTCATTAGGACTTTCTTGGAGTCCGATAACCCACCAAGCGAAATGGTTTTGATGGTCCAAAAGGAAGTCGCCGAGCGCATTGTCGCCGAGCCCGGTGCGATGTCGGTGTTATCGTTCTCGGTGCAGTACTATGCCCGGGCCGAAGTCGTTATGGCCGTCTCGCGCGAGCTTTTTGAGCCAGTACCAAAGGTCGACTCGGCTGTTATTAGGATCGTGCTTCTGCCCCAGCCGCTTTTTGAAGCCGATGGCAAAAAACTTTTTAGGCTGGTCAAGGCCGGCTTTGGCGAAAAACGCAAAATGCTTCGCAATAGCCTCTCGGGAGGGCTTAATATATCGGCCGACCACGCCGACCAGCTTTTGTTGGCAGCTGGTATTGCTTCTACGGCCCGTGCCCAAGAGCTCGACATGAGTGATTGGAGCAAACTGCTTGAGTCGGCAATTGCACTAGAGCTTATCTAAAATACTTAATAATTTAGCGCTTATGCTAAAATATAAGGTATGCGTTTGATGCAAAAAATAAAACGGCCAATCAAGTCACTGTTTTTGGTGCTAGTAGGCATTATTCTGATCGCCGTAGCATTTTATCCGCAATCGTCGCGGGCTAATAATAACTTTTCGTACAATATCGATGTCAATTATTATGTAGCACCTGTCGGCCCGACCTTTGTGAAAGAAACCTACAACATCGTCAATAACACCTCGACGCAGTACCTCGATAGCATCAAACTCTCGACGCCATCTGAAACCACCGCCAACATCAAGGTTTATTACAGCGACGGCGGTAGCATTCCTTTTACTACCCAACGCATTAGCCAAGATGCGGCTGGCTTCAAGTACAGCTACACCCAGATTCAGATCAATTTTAATAGAGCCAACTATGGCAGCAACCTCAAGTGGGGCTTTGTGGTGGAGTATTCGGTGTCGGATTTGGTCGAAAACAAGGGCCGCGCCAATATCGTTTATATCCCCGGCATATCATCTAGTAGCACCGAAAACTATCAGGTAAGCTTGACCGTTCCGGGCGACTACGGCAGCGTTCATGGATTTGGTGTAAACCCCAAGCAGTCCACCAACAGCAACGGCACCAAGACCTACTCTTTTGACCAAAAGGATCTTGTCAACAATTCGGTCCAGCTGCTATTTGGCGACTCCACGACCTACAAGGTCAATTTTGTCTATCCATTACAAAACACCTCGAGCTTGCCACAGAATATCGACATTACGCTCCCACCAAGCACCGCCTCCCAGACAGTTTTTATTCAAAACATCAACCCCAAGCCCAGCTCAACTCGTGTCGATGCCGACGGCAACATCATCGCCTCCTACACGCTAGCCCCCAAGAGTAAGCTCAATGTAGCGGTCGATGTTCTGGCTGATGTTAATTTTATCAATTACGACCTTGCCAAAAGCGGCACGATGAACGACATTCCCGGTAATCTCGTTACCAAATATACCAAGGCCACTAGGTACTGGAATAGTGATAACCCCGAAATAATTAAAAAAGCCAAAGAACTCACCAGCGACAAAAGCACCGTTGCCGACAAAATCGAAGCCATCAACAAATACGTCATCGCGACACTCGACTACAACAACGAAAAAATCAAGTACAACATCAGGCAGGGCTCGCTCGAAGCCTACAAAAACCCTAGCAATGTGGTTTGCCTAGAGTACTCCGATTTGATGATTGCCTTACTAAGAGCCGCCGGCATACCGGCTCGAATGCCTGTGGGGTATGGCTATTCTGGCAACCTCAAGCAATCGACCGCCGTTAGCGATTCGCTTCATTCTTGGGTCGATGCCTATGTGCCAAACCTCGGCTGGGTTAATTTAGATCCAACCTGGGGTGAAAAGTTCAATAACTTCGGTATTAGCGATATCGACCACTTGGCCTTTGCTATTTGGGGCGAGAACGATTCGGCCCCATCAGCCATAACCGTCAATGGCAAAGATGCCAATTACCAGTACGAAAATGTTAAGCTCGAATACACTTCTATTCAGCCCAAGGTATCAAACGATGCCAAGCTCAGCTCTACCAAATGGGTTATTTTGCCGTTTTTATCAATCATTAGCTACAACGGCACGACCTCGTCCAATTCATCGACTTTCGATTTGAAATTAGAACTAACCCAGGGTGCCAAAAAGACTAGCTCCGATCTGGGCTCTAAAGCTCCAGCCCAAAAAATATCCGGAGTTCTGCTCGATTTGGGTCTTGGCTTTGCGCTTAGTTATAAGCTCGGCCTAGCCAGTGCCAGCTCGGCCAGTCTTATAGCTAGTAGCAAGGGAAGCAATAACTACCTGCCGCTAGCGGCAATTACAGCCCTGCTACTTGGTATTATTATCTGGAGAGTGATAAAATTACGAAATACAAAAAAACCCGAGCCAGAAGCTCCGAAGGATCCAAAAGATGAAGCAAACCCAACCCAATAATCAGCCTAATAATAAACCTAGCAATCAAACCAACCCAAGCTTTTATGTAACCACATCCATTGCCTATGCCAATGCCAAGCCCCATGTGGGCTACGCTATGGAGCTTTTGCAGGCCGACACGCTGGCTCGGTATTATCGCCAGGCCGGCCAGGACACTTACTTTCTGACTGGCACCGACGAACACGGCCAAAAACTCAAAGAAGCCGCCGCCAAGCAAAACACGCCAACCCAAGAGTATGTCGATACGCTGAGCCAAGACTTCATGAACCTGGCCAAGCTTTTGGGGCTAACAAACGACAAGTTTGTTCGTACCACTGACGCCGGCCACAAGCTTGCGGCCCAAAAGCTTTGGTTGGCCTGCAGCAAAGATATCTACAAAGGCCAGTACAAGGGCCTATATTGCGTTGGCCACGAAGCTTTTATAAAAGAGTCCGAGCTCGCAGACGGCGTCTGCCCAGATCATAAAACCAAACCCCAAGAGCTCGAGCTAGAGAG
>JBAXPC010000019.1:0-11744 GCA_037132395.1 bacterium
CTGATATACTTGTCAGCGTTATGATCAAATCTACCCACAAAAAAGACGACAGCACAATGACATTGACCGTTTCGGTCGATGCCCAGTTCATTGAGCCATATAAAGTAGCAACCTTAAAAAAGCTCAAAAAAGATCTTAAGGTCGATGGCTTCAGGCCTGGCCACGCACCGGATAATATCGTAGTGCGCGAACTCGGTGAAGCTCGTGTGCAGGCCGAAGTACTAGAAGAGGTTATTGACCACGCTTTTAACAACCAAATGCGCGAGCACAAAATCGAGAGCCTTGGTTCGCCAACTATTGATCTAGTGAAGTTTGTTCCATATACAGAACTTGAATTTAAGGCAGAGTTTCCTATTGCTCCAGAAATCAACTTTGATTATTCCAAACTTAAAGTAAAAAAACCTGTCATTAAAGTAGAGCCTTCAAGGGTCGACGAAGCAATTGCTACTCTTCAGAATCAAATGGCCAAGCGCAAGACCACCAAAAAACCCATCAAGTCGGGCGATGAAGTTCGGTTTGACTTTGAAGGCAAAAGAGCCGGTAAACTGGTCGAAGGTGCCAGCGCCAAGAATCACACAATGACCGTCGGGTCGGGCTCATTTATACCTGGCTTCGAAGAAAACCTTATTGGCTTAAAACAAGATGACGAGAAGATTTTTGAAGTAACTTTTCCTAAAGACTACCATGTAGAAGATCTAAAGAACGCTAAGGTTGATTTTGGCGTCAAAATCAATGAAGTATTTGCCGTCGATATGCCGAAAGTCGATGATGAGTTTGCCAAAATAGTAGCTAATAAGCCTAACGTCAAGGAGTTGCGGGCAGACATCGAAAAAGTTCTTGCCGAGCAGTCTCAAGAGCAAAACGACAAAGACTATGAAAATCAGATTCTAGATGAGCTACTAAAAAAGACCCAATTTAATGCACCAGCTCAGCTCATTGAACAACAAGTCCAGCAATTAGAGAGCGAAATGGACAAGAACCTAGAAAACTCTGGCATGGATCGTAAAAAATACCTAGAAATTCAAAAACGTACCGAAGATGACCTGAAGGCAGAAGTTAAGGCCGAAGCCGATAAAAGAGTCAGGGCGGCACTTTTGCTGAGAGATGTCATTAAGCGCTATAAGCTGACAGTGTCAGAGCTAGAAATCGACCAAGAGCTCGCTAAGATGGCAGAGCAGTACAAGAGTGATCCTAAAATCCAAGAAGAGCTAACCCATGGCCATTTTAGAGAAGACCTCAACAACCACCTGCTAACCCAAAAAGCAATTGCCCAGCTGACAAAGTTCGCTAGCGCCTAAGCTGTGCTAAAATAGTTACTATATATGAACAATCAAATACTTATCCCCACAGTAATCGAAAAAACCAGCGCTGGCGAGCGAGCCTACGATATATACTCCAGGCTACTTAAGGAGAGAATTATATTTTTAGGTACCGAGGTAGACGATACCGTTGCAAACCTAATTATCGCCCAGCTACTGTTTTTGGAAAGCGAAGACAAGCACGCCGATATTAAGCTTTATATCAATTCGCCAGGCGGTAGCGTAACTTCAGGTTTGGCGATATACGACACCATGGAACTAATTAAGCCCCATGTCAGTACAATTTGTGTCGGAATGGCTGCAAGTATGGGAGCTTTTCTGCTGGCATGCGGCGAAAAAGGCAAAAGATTTGTGCTGCCCAACTCTCGGGTCATGATACATCAGCCCTCAGGTGGCTTTCAGGGCACAGCATCAGATATAGAGATTACTGCCAAAGAGATCATTAAAATTCGCGAAAAACTCAATATAATTCTGGCTGAAAAGACTGGCCAAAAGGTCGATAAAGTTAATTCCGACAGTGACCGCGACTTCTGGATGGATGCCACCGAAGCCAAGAGCTACGGCATAGTCGACAAGGTTGTCGAAAAAAAGTAATTTAACAGCTAAAAACTATTGACTAACACCCCATATTAGTCTAATATTTATCTTTATAGAGGACGATTAAACTTTTATACCGGTTATTCCATTGGGATATGGAACCTGTCGGTTTTTTATCGGTTTAGAAAAACCTCTTCTTCAACTTAACCAAATAACTAAGTAATGAAAGAGGAGACACTATAATATATGGCACATTCCGCCAGCCCTAGAAAGTACTTTAATAGCCAGGACATTCCGTTACCACTACCAGACCTAATTAAAATTCAGCTGGATTCCTACAATTGGTTCTTTGAAGAAGGCCTTAAAGAATTGTTTGAAGAAATCTCGCCAATCGAAGACTTCACAGCTAAGAAGTACGAACTCAGCTTCAAAAGCTACAAGTTCGACAACGAAAAAGTTTCAGAAGAAGTAGCCAAAGAAAAAAACCTCAGCTACGAAGCTTCGCTTAAGGCTACTATTGAGCTACTAATTAAGGAAACTGGTGAAGTTAAGGTGCAAGAAATTTTCTTGGGTGACTACCCAATTATGACAGCCCGGGGTACCTTCATTATTAACGGCGTCGAAAGGGTTGTAGTTAGTCAGCTAAAAAGAACTTCTGGCGTATTCTTTACTCGCGATGGATCTGCCGATTATTTCTCGGCCAAAATTATCCCAAGCCGAGGCGCATGGCTAGAAATCGAAACTGCCCAAAATGGCGTAATGAGCGTTAAGATCGACCGCAAGCGAAAACTACCCGTAACGACTTTGCTACGGGCTTTTGGCTTTGGCACTGATACCGAAATCAAAGAGCTTTATAAAAATGTTGATACTGGCGAAGTTAAACTAATCGACGAGACTCTAGCAAAAGACCCTACCAGCACTACCGCCGAGGCACTTATGGAGGTATATAGACGAATCCGACCTGGTGATTTGGCAACTGTCGAAAATTCTAAGGCCCTAATAGATAGTATGTTCTTTGATTTCAAGAGATACGACCTTAGTAAAGTCGGCCGCTACAAACTCAACAAGCGACTTGGAGTTAATGTCAAAAACGACCAAGAAGGTCGAGTTTTGCGCAAGGAAGACCTTGTGGCGATTATTAGTGAAGTCATTAAGCTCAGCAACAGTAACATGCCATCGGAAGACATCGATCATCTCGGTAACCGACGCCTTAATATGGTCGGCGAGCTAATGCAAAACCGCTTCCGTGTTGGGCTACTGAGGATGGAAAGAATCGTAAAAGACCGCATGAGCCTTGCTGAACCAGACTCGATTATACCCGGCCAGCTTATTAATGTTCGACCAATTGTAGCTAGTGTTAAAGAATTCTTCGCCAGCCATCAATTGAGTCAGTTCATGGATCAAATTAACCCACTTGCAGAAATTGTTCACAAAAGGCGTCTTAATGCCATGGGTCCAGGCGGACTAAGCAGAGAACGCGCTGGCTTCGAAGTACGAGATGTACACCGCACCCACTACGGCCGTATCTGCCCAGTCGAAACCCCCGAAGGTCCAAACATTGGACTTGTCAGTACACTTGCAACATATGCTCAAGTTAATGAGTATGGTTTTATCGAGACCCCTTATTTCAGGGTGATCAATGAGCTACCTACGAGTAAAGCTTTAGGTGAAATAGCCTCTAAGACAGTCAAGTCTAAGGACGGCAAGTCAATCGTAAAAGAGGGTGACAAAATCACAGCCGTAGCAGTTAAGGCACTTGAGAAGGCTGGCAACGAATCGGTTCGTATTAAAGCCCGTGCTACTTCTGAGATAGTTTATCTTGATGCTTCAGACGAAGAAAAGGCTGTAATCGCCCAAGCTAAAACCCCGACAGACGATAATGGATATTTTGTTCAGTCTCGCGTACCTGTAAGGGGTGTTGGTGGTGAAGCCGACGAAGAGGATGCTAACAATGTCGATTATATGGACATTAGCTCTAACCAAGTAGTTGGTGTTTCGGCTGCTCTAATTCCATTTTTGGAACACGATAATGCCAAAAGGGCTTTGATGGGTGCAAACATGCAACGTCAGGCAGTAGCTCTAATTCGACCCGAAGCTCCAATTGTAGGAACTGGCGTCGAGGCTCGCGTAGCGGAAGATTCGGGGCAGGTCATAATTGCTCAAGAAGACGGCGAAGTCGTTTCTGCTGACGCTCACGAAATAACTATTAAGTACAAAAAAGCCGGCAAAAAGTCGTACAAGCTAATTAATTTTGTTAGATCTAACCAAGGATCCTCAATTCACCAAAAAACCCTAGTCTCTTCAGGCCAAAAAGTCAAAAGAGGCGATATTTTGGCAGACGGAATGAGTACCAAGGATGGCGAACTGGCTCTAGGGCAGAATGTTTTAGTTGCTTTTATGCCATTTGATGGCCTAAATTTTGAGGATGCTATAATTTTGTCTCAGCGACTTGTTCAAGACGACCGATACACTTCGATCCATATCGAAACCCACCAGACAGATGTTCGCGACACCAAACTGGGAGCTGAAGTAGTAACTCGAGACATCCCTAATGTTTCAGAAGACAGCCTCAAGGACCTAGATGATGAAGGAATCATCCGAATTGGTGCCGAAGTTGAAGCTGGCCATATATTGGTAGGAAAGATTACCCCTAAGGGCGAGACAGACTTGTCTAGCGAAGAGCGCCTACTAAGAGCAATATTCGGCGAGAAAGCCCGTGACGTCAAAGACACTAGCTTGCGATTGCCTAACGGTACCACTGGTAAGGTAGTCGAAGTTAAGATCCTTAGCCGAGAAGCTGGCGACGATTTGCCAGCAGGCGTAATCAGCCAGATATACGTAGCAGTCGCTCAACTCAGAAAAATTTCAGTCGGAGACAAAATGGCTGGTCGACACGGCAACAAGGGTGTAATTAGTAAAATTATGCCCGTAGAAGACATGCCTTACCTAGAAGACGGAACTCCAGTAGATATTATTCTGAATCCGCTAGGTGTAGGAGCCCGTATGAACATCGGTCAGATTCTTGAGACCCACCTAGGCTGGGCTGCTCAGGCACTCGGATACAAAGTAGCTTCACCAGTTTTTGATGGAGTTAAGCTCGATCAAATCAAGGCCGAACTTAAAAAAGCCGGTCTGCCAGAAGACGGCAAGGCACAGCTATACCATGGCTACACTGGTGAACCATTTTCCGAAACTACAACTATTGGTTACAAGTACATGCTAAAACTTCAGCACATGGTAGACGACAAAATCCATGCTCGATCAACCGGTCCATACGCTATGGTTACTCAGCAGCCGCTAGGTGGTAAGGCCCAAATGGGAGGCCAAAGATTTGGTGAAATGGAAGTCTGGGCCCTTGAAGCCTACGGAGCCGCTAATATTCTTCAGGAAATTCTAACCATCAAGTCTGATGATGTTATCGGTCGAAGTAAGGCCTACGAATCGATCATCAAAAACGAAGAAATCCTTGGCCCTAGAATACCCGAATCTTTCAATGTATTGGTCAAGGAACTGCAAAGCTTAGGACTGGCAGTTGAGCTTGAGAAGCCCAAAATTGCTCAAATTATCGACGCCGAAGACTTACTTGAAAAAAATCTAGAAACTGAAGCTAATGAGCTTGGCACCAATATTTTACTAGAAGGCGATCAAGCAGCCGAAGGTGAAGCTATTGTAAACCTAGGCTCTGACGGTGCTGAAGATGACTTCGAAGCCCTAGCCACAAAAGATACCAAGATAACAGATAAGAAAGGATAGACCGATGAATAACAACCCAAACGAACAAATGATCTTAGACTTTGATTCAATCCGACTATCGGTAGCTTCCCCTGAGACAATCCTTGATTGGTCGCACGGTGAAGTAACTAAGCCTGAAACTATTAATTATCGTACTCAAAAACCTGAAAAAGATGGACTTTTTTGCGAAAAGATTTTTGGACCTTCTAAGGACTGGCAGTGCTACTGTGGCAAGTATAAGGGCATTCGCTACAAGGGAATTACCTGCGACAAATGTGGAGTCTTAGTTACCCGCAGCATCGTTAGGCGCGAAAGAATGGGACACATTACATTGGCAGTTCCTGTTACACACATCTGGTTTTTGCGTGGCACACCAAGCCCAATCAGCCTAACTCTTAATATGGGTGTACGCGACCTTGAGCGTGTAGTTTATTTTGCTAACTTTATTGTTACCGATGTTGATGAAAAATCCAAACAGGAAGCAATTAAAGAACTCGAAGTTGACTTCAAGTCTCGCCGCAAGGCCATTCTTGTCAAACATAAAATAAAGAACCCAGAAAAAGAAGTTTTGAGCGACGAGGCCATAAACGAGCTAGCCGAACTAGACAACTCCTACACAACAGCCAAAGTAGACCTTAACGGCCTTGCTAAATACGAGCTTTTGCCAGAAGGTCGCTACCGCGAACTGAGCCAAAAGTTTGGTCATATATTCAAAGCCGGAATTGGTGCCGAGGCTATCTTGCAGCTACTCAAGGAAGTAGATCTTAAAAAACTAATCAAAGCACTAAGATTGGAATCAGAAGAAAACATTGGCCAAAAGAAGAAAAAAGCCCTCAAAAGACTAAAGCTAGTCGAGGGCATGCTTCAGGCCGGCTTACGACCAGAGTGGCTAATTACTAGCCAGCTCCCTGTGATCCCACCAGACCTTCGGCCAATGGTGCAGCTCGATGGTGGACGCTTTGCAGCATCCGACCTAAACGATTTATACCGCAGGGTCATTAATCGTAATAACCGCCTCAAAAAGCTTTATAGGCTCCAGGCCCCAGAAGTTATTTGCCGTAATGAAAAACGCATGCTTCAAGAAGCTGTAGATGCCCTGATCGACAACAACGCCAGGCGCGATAGAGCAGTTTCTGCTACCGGAAGCCGTAAAAAGCTCAAGAGCCTCACGGACTTACTAAAAGGTAAACAAGGGCGATTCCGCCAAAACCTACTTGGTAAGCGCGTTGATTATTCTGGCCGATCGGTAATTGTAATCGGACCACACCTCAAGCTAGACCAATGTGGTATCCCAAAGATGATGGCGCTAGAGCTATTTAAGCCATTCGTTACCGGCCGACTAATTGCACTCGGCTTTGCTCACAATGTTAAGAGTGCTACCCGGATGATCGAGCGATCTCGATCCGAAGTGTGGGACACGCTAGATGAAGTGATTGCAGATAAATATGTGCTTTTAAACCGCGCACCGACACTCCACCGACTCGGAATACAGGCCTTTAAGCCTATTCTAATCGAAGGTAAGGCAATTCAATTGCACCCGATGGTTTGTGCTGCCTTTAACGCCGATTTCGATGGAGACCAAATGGCTGTTCACGTACCGCTAGGTGAGGCTGCCCAAGCCGAAGCAAAAAATATTATGCTATCTCGACACAACTTGCTTAAGCCATCATCTGGAGAGCCAGTAGTAAACCCTAGCAAAGACATAGTGCTTGGATGTTATTTTATGACATCGATCAAGCCAGGTAGCATGGGTGAAGGTAAAATTTTTGAAAGCTCTGATGCTGCCATTATGGCTCACCAAGTTGAAGCAGTCGATTTACGGGCCGGAATTAAGGTCAGAATAAATGGTGAGATCATCGAAACTTCCCCAGGAAGACTACTATTTAATGAAGTCTTGCCAGAAGGAATGGACTTCCAGAACGACCCAATGACTAAGTCTAAGCTCAAAAAAGTAATGGCCGAAGTGTTTGTCCGTTTTGGAGTCGATGAAACCGCCCTACTTTCAGATGCTGTCAAGGACCTCGGATTTAAATATGCAACTGTTTCGGGTATTTCAATTGGTATGGACGATCTAGTTGTGCCTCAAAGCCGAACCGATATAATCGCTGAAGGCGAAAAGAAAGTAGTCGGGTTTGCAAGTCAGTACAACCAAGGTTTGATCACTGAAGACGAACGATACCATAAGACAATCAGTGCCTGGAAGGAAGTTGGCGAAGGAGTCGAAAGCGCACTTGTAGAAACTCTGGCTAGTAGCGAATCTACCCTAACTCTCGATATCGACTCTGGTGCTCGTGCTACTATGGCGCAGGTTAACCAGATGGCTGGAATGCTTGGACTGATGCTTAATCCATCAGGACGAACTATTGAGCTCCCTATTCGATCCAACTATAAAGACGGCTTGACCGTCCTGGAATACTTTATTAGTACTCACGGTGCTCGCAAGGGTCTTACCGATACCGCACTTAGAACTGCCGAATCTGGTTATCTAACCCGAAGGCTAGTCGATGTTAGTCAAGACATTGTTATATCAGAGCTAGACTGTGGCGACAAAGAGGGCTATATCGTCAATCGAGCCGAAGCCGAAGCTGTTGGCGAAGAAGGAATTGGTGCATGGTTGGTTGGAAGAACCGCTAACGAAAAAATAATCAACCCTAAGACCAAAAAAGTCATTGTTAAGAAAAACGCCCTGATGCTAGACGATGAAGCGAAAGAAATTAACGAAACAGACATACCCCAAGTCAATATCCGATCTATCTTAAAGTGCCGAAGCTTATGGGGCATTTGTGAAAAATGTTACGGACTAGACCTTGGTACTGGCAAGCCAGTCAAGCAAGGCGAGGCAGTGGGCATTATTGCCGCCCAGAGTATTGGTGAGCCAGGTACTCAGCTAACTATGCGTACCATGCATGCTGGTGGTGCCGCTACCGAAGACATCACGCAGGGACTACCAAGGGTGGAAGAGATTTTTGAAGCCCGCAACCCTAAGGGACAGGCAATTCTTGCCGATGTTGAAGGTACCCTTCAAATCCGCAAAAATGGCAATAAGCAAACCCTAATAATTATCCCTAATGATCAAAAAATTACGGATTACAAACTGGGTGCCATGAAGCCAACAGTCAAATCTGGCGACATGGTAGAGCGCAGCCAAGTACTTGCCCAGAGCAAAGACGGTAAGCGCACTATTAAGGCCGGTGGATCAGGTGAAGTCAAGGTGACCAAAGATAAAATAGCACTTACACATTTAGGCGCCGGGCTACGCGAATATACCATTGGTGAGTACGTCGAAGTAGAACTAAAAAATGGCGACAACGTTGAGGTCGGCCAAAGACTTACCGAAGGACCTATCAATCTTCAAGACATGCTCAAGCTGCGCAGCGAAGAGGCAGTACAGCGCTATGTTATCGATGAAGTGCAAGCTATCTACTTGAGTCAAGGTCAAACTATCGCTGCTAAGCACATCGAGGTGATAATTAAGCAGATGTTTAGTAGGGTACAAATCGAAGAGCCAGGTGATACAGACTTCATATCTGGCGATGTGATCTCTAAGCCTTCACTGACTATCGAAAATCAAAAAGCCATCGCTAAAGGCAAAAAGCCGGCCACTTATGAGCTGCTTTTGATGCCAATTACGAAGATCTCTACAGGTGCAGACAGCTGGCTATCGGCCGCATCATTCCAGGAAACTACCAGGGTTCTGATTGGTGCAGCAATGAGAGGCAAGTCTGACCACTTGCGAGGACTCAAAGAAAATGTGATAATCGGACGACTAATTCCGGTTGGAACAGGCTTTAGAAGCGAAGAAGGGGGAAAAGCTTGACCAGGTAAGTCTTATCTGGTAGAGTATTGAAGTTACAAATTATGCCAACTATTAACCAACTCATTAGGAAACCGCGCTCGCGCAAATCAACCAAGACTAAATCCCCAGCCCTAGGGAAGACCTTTAACGCTCTTAAAAATCAGTCTACCCAGCAGAACTCGCCGTTCAAACGCGGAGTTTGTGTTAAGGTATATACTCAGACCCCTCGTAAGCCCAACTCGGCCCTCCGTAAGGTAGCTCGAGTAAGACTCACTAATGGCATGGAAGTCACCGCTTACATCCCTGGCGAAGGCCATAATCTGCAGGAACACTCGGTAGTACTAGTTAGGGGTGGTCGTGTTAAGGATCTTGGTGGAGTTCGGTATCATATCGTACGCGGACACCTCGACACTAGTGGAGTCAGTAATCGCAAACAAGCCCGAAGTAAATATGGCGTCAAAAAAGACGCTGGAAGCAAAAAGGAATAGCCAATGCCAAGAAAAGTTACTAAATCTTTAAAAAGAGTTCTGCCAGCTGATCGTGTCTATGATAGCGTCCTAGTTACCAAGATGATCAATAAAGTTATGCTCGATGGCAAAAAGCGTTTAGCCGAAAACTTAGTTTACAAGGCTCTTGAGCAGGCCGGAGAGAAAACTAAAAAAGAGCCAATGGAAGTATTCGAAGGAGCTATTAAAAATGTTAGCCCTCAGGTTCAAGTTAAATCCAAGCGTATCGGTGGAGCCAATTACCAAGTTCCAATCGAGGTTAAAGGCGACCGCAAAGTGCACTACGCAATGGTCTGGATGCTCGATTCTGCCCGCAACAAAAAAGGTAAGAGTTTTGACAAAAAATTAGCTGCCGAGCTAGTTGCAGCTTTCAATAACGAAGGCGATGCTGTCAAGAAAAAGCAAGATACTCACCAAATGGCTGAGGCCAACAAAGCCTTTGCTCACTTCGCTCGCTATTAGTCTGACAGTATAATAATCCGCGTCACGACAATCTTCAAAATATAACTTGATAAAATAAAAAAAAAGCTCGAAATCAAATATTCGAGCTTTTTTTGTTATATTTAGTGGTGGTAACTGATACTCTATTTAGTACCTAAAATAAGAATTATATTCTAAAAAATGAGCCACCCTCCTCACTCACTTTTTGGTAGGTGATGTTCTTGCAATACAGTCAACTATATAGATTCATTTTGACTCAAGCAAGCGTGTGGCGGAATGATTATTTCAAAAACTACTTTAACTCTTGTTATAACCTTAAAAATAAGGTAAAATAGTATCCGACTTAGCCGAAATTTCGGCATTATTTATTTATACTTTAAGAAAGGAAATAATTTTAATCATGGCTCGAGAATACACATTAGAAAACACCCGCAACGTTGGCACCATTGCCCACATTGATGCTGGCAAAACTACCGTCACAGAAGGTATTTTGTACCGCACTGGAGTTGTCCATAAAATTGGCGAAGTTCATCAGGGAGAGGCAACCATGGACTGGATGGAGCAAGAGCGCGAGCGCGGTATCACTATTACCTCGGCTGCCACGACTTGTTTCTGGAAGGGTAAGCTAATTAATATCATCGATACCCCAGGTCACATCGACTTTACCGTCGAAGTGGAGCGGTCTTTGCGAGTTCTCGACGGAGCCTGCGTGATGTTCGACGGCAAAATGGGTGTCGAGCCACAGTCCGAGACTGTTTGGCGCCAGGCCGACAAATATGGCGTTCCACGAATTTGTTTTATCAATAAAATCAACCAGACCGGCGGAGACTTCTATAAAAGCCTGGCCTCTATCCATGAGCGCCTCAGCAAGCACGCCTACCCAGTGCATTTGCCAATTGGTTTTGAGCAGGGCATCAACGGCATCGTCGATGTCATCGAAATGAAAGCCTATCAGTACGACGATTATACCGACAAGGAGCTAAAAGAAATACCAATACCCGAAGATATGCTTGAAAAAGCCAATAACTACCGCCAGCACCTAATCGAAGCTGCTATTGAAGTCGACGATGATATTATGGAAAAATACCTTGAGGGCACCGAGCTTACAGAGGCCGAAATCAAGGGCGTTATCCGCAAATCTGTATTAAGAGGTGATTTTTTCCTAGTCGCTGGCGGCGATGGCCGTGGCGTAATCGTAGAAAAGCTGTTAGATCTTATAGTCGATTATTTGCCTAGCCCCTTAGATGTAACACCCCCTCTAGCTATCGACAACAAGACAGGTGATGAAAAAATTATCGAGGTTAGCGACGAAGCTCCTTTTGCTGGCTTGGCTTTCAAGATAGCCACCGACCCTTTTGTCGGTAAACTTTGCTTTTTCCGCGTTTACACCGGCACACTGAAATCCGGTAGCTA
>JBAXPC010000020.1:0-11625 GCA_037132395.1 bacterium
GTATTCCAGAAGGGCTTCCATAGCATCAACCGTAATTTCTCAGAGCATTTCAAGGAACTTTTCGGAGGTGGTGATGCTGGGTTAGAACTAAAACGATCAGGCGAAGACTACGGAGTAGAGATAATTGTTCGGCTCCCCGGAAAGCGAGCCCAAAATATATCTTCACTTTCGGGAGGTGAAAAAGCTCTGGCATCTGTCGCACTACTTGCAGGCATCCTTGCCTCCAATCCGTCGCCTTTTGTTGTCCTTGATGAGGTAGATGCTGCTCTTGACGATATTAATACCAAGAAGTTTGCTGATGTACTAAAGACAATTACTAAGCATTCGCAGGTTTTGGTAGTAACACACAACCACGAAACCATGGCTGTCGCCAATGAGCTCATGGGAGTCACCACTAGCGGTACCAACGATTCGCAGATCATCAGAGTTAAGCTCGATTCCTTGCCTGCTGGTGCAAAAAGCAAATAAATATTGACAATCTACCCTTTTTACAGGTACAATAGGGCGTATTCGTTTTTTCGAACTAAGTATAATAAAAGGAACAAAAGAGAAGTCTATGGTAGTAATCCGATTGGCTCGCGGTGGGCGAGTAAAACAAGCAATATATCGTATAGTAGCAGCTGATAAGCGCCGTTCGGCAACCAGCAAGAATTTGGATGTCTTAGGTACTTTCAACCCTCACACCAAAGAAACCAAGCTAAACAAAGAACTTATCGAAAAATACCTAGCCAATGGTGCACAACCATCGGATAGAGTAATTCGTATCCTTCAGGCTCAAGGTTTTGCTACTCCTGATTGGGCTAAGCCTCATGATAGATTCAAGAAACCTAAGAAAGAAGCTGAAGAAGCTCCAGCTCAAGAAGTTGCTGCCGAGGTAGCATCGGAATCTGCCGAAGCCAAAGAAGAACTCAGCAAATCTGTTGATGCCCCAGAGTCGGCCGCTACCGAAGCTACCGTAGCAGAGAATCAAAAAGAAGCTACTGAAAAGGTGGCAGAAGTTATCGAAGCAGCCGATACTAAGGCTGAAGATACTAAAGAACCAAAAGCTGAACCAAAAGTTAAATCAGACAAACCAGCCCCCACCAAATAAAATACCTAGAATGTTTTGATCTTTTTGTTTACAATAGGGCTATAAAGAAAGAATAACCAAGGAGAGGCAGCTATGGTAGAAAAAGACCAGGAATTTCTAGAATATGTTGTTGCGGCAATTGTTGATAACCCTGATGACGTCGAAATCATCCGCACCGTCGACGAGAGGGGCGTACTGTTGGAGCTAACGGTTAACCCTGACGATATGGGTAAAATTATTGGTAAGGCCGGAGCCACCGCAAAAGCACTGCGAACCCTACTAAGGGTTATGGGCGCCAAATATGATGCTAGGTTTAATCTAAAAATTACCGAGCCAGGTGGTGAGGACTCGGACAGAACTTATACACCTAGAGCCGACTCAAACCAGACAGAAACAACCCAGGAGGCCCCAGCTCCAGAGCCTGAAAATAAAGAAATGACTCCCGAGGATATCAAATCTAAAGCCCGTGAAGGTCTCGAAGACCTTGATGTTGAAATATAGTCTTAACTTGCATAGCAAGGAGTCAATACTGATACTGTTATGAATATTGCCATAATTACACTTTTTCCTGAAATGTTTGGCCCAATACTCGGCTCTAGCATGATGTGGAAAGCCCAAAAAGAAAAACTTGTAAAGTTTCAGATTGTGGACCTGCGCAAGTTTGGCTTGGGTAATCGCCAGCAGGTCGACGATACTCCCTATGGCGGCGGCGCAGGCATGGTACTAAAGCCTGAGCCCATATTTGAAGCTGTCGAACAGACCAAAAAAAAGCTGACTAAGGCCAAGGTCATACTAATGACCCCGCGCGGCGAAAAGTTTAGCCAAATAACTGCCAAAAAAATCAGCAAACTCGACGAAATTATTATTATTTGTGGCCACTATGAAGGCTTCGATGAGCGGATTATGGAGCTAGTAGATATCGAGCTCTCACTCGGTGACTTTGTTTTGACGGGCGGGGAACTACCAGCCATGACAATAGTCGATGCCGCCGTTAGGCTTATACCCGGGGTGCTGGGCGATAAGCAGAGCCCGCAGGACGAATCTTTTAGCCAAGGGCTTCTAGAGTACCCCCAGTACACTCGCCCTGACGATTTTAGGGGCAAGAAGGTGCCGGAGATCTTACTTGGCGGCAACCACTCTAAGATACTAGTATGGCGCAAGGCCGAGGCCGTCAAAAAAACCAAAGCTAACCGCCCCGATTTGCTGAGCTTTTAGGGTTATAATTATATTAATGGCAATCGAAACCCCACGCTACGAAACAATTAAACAAGATGGAAAGTTTAGTATTCGAAAATACTCTGCAACCATTCAGGCTAGTGTGATAATACCGGCTAACGACCTTAACCAAGCCTCGAGTACTGCCTTTGGTCTACTGGCTGGATATATTTTTGGCGACAACAAAGCCAAAGGTAAAATCGCCATGACGGCACCAGTAGCGGCCGAGCAAGTCTCTGAGCAAATTGCCATGACGGCACCGGTAGATACCACCAAGACCAGCGGCAGGAGCTACAAGGTATCTTTTACGATGCCGTCAAAGTATTCCATGGAGACCTTGCCTAAGCCCAATAACGAGTCTGTCAAAATAGAAAAGCACCCGAGCCATACTATGGCAGCAATAAGTTTCTCGGGCTATACGACCAGCGATATGATATCTGATAAAACTGAACTACTGCAGAAGTGGGCCAAAACTAACGGCATAGCTATTTTGGGTCAGCCAGTTGTATCGCGCTATGATGCACCCTGGAAACCTGGGTTTTTGAGACACAACGAAGTATCGTTTAGGGTCAAAACTAGCCAGTAGGAACTAGCCTGGGTTTTTTTGGTTACTTTAATAGCATCTAGCTTATGTTTGAGCTATAATTAACCATAATGAAATCCAATAAAAAATGGTTCAAAAAAGTTCGCGGCAGCTACCTACCCATTAGCTGGCAGGGGGCAGTGTATTACTTGCCGTATTTGGCCTATCTACTATTCGTCTATTATTATGCCATGACAAATATCGGTTACAACTGGACCAGTATTCTAATTATTATCCCAAATTGGGTTGCCGCTGCCGCAGTTATGACTTGGGCGGCATCGAAGCGAAGCTAGCCCGGGCATCGAGCTCTGTAAGCTTCACTGTGAATAAAAAAAATACCTAAACTACATATTTAGGTATTTTTGCTTGGCCAGGTAGATGGTTTCTGGCCAAAACTTTTACAGCTAAATATTGTTGTTTCTGAAATTGAAATCGTACTCAATAGCTAGGGCATAAACTCATGAAATATGCTAAGAGGACAAGAATCCGCCATCTACCGGTAAGACGGCTCCCTGAACATAGCTAGCAAGATCACTCGACAAGAACAGTACAACTTTTGCAACTTCATCGGGCTCGCCCCATCTACCATTAGCTAGACGCTGCTGAAAATCGTAACCAGTTTTTATGAGATTCACCTTTAGTTTTTGGACTGCATCATCCCTTAATGCTTTAGTGCTAGGTGTTTTGATGCCACCAGGCAATACAACGTTCACTCTAAAACCAGATCTACCATAATCTCTTGCTAGCGATCGAGAAAGAGCTATGACACCTGCCTTACTCATTGAATAATGAACTAAGTCTTTCATAAACGGAAGAACCGCCTCGATAGAGGATATATTTACTATAACACCACCATTTTTGCCTCGCATTCGTACATAGTTCTGGCACATCCAAAATGCAGAATTCATATTTACATTTAAGGTTTTCATAAGATACTCTTCATCAACTTTTAAGTAGTCCATAATAGGATATATACCAGCGTTGTTGACTATTACATCTGGCAACTCATCGGAGTCTAAATTTTTCCAAAATGAATCGACCTGTTCCTTACTAGATACATCAACTTGGAATGGCTTAGGCTCATAATTACTAGATATGCAGCCTTGGATAGTTGTTTGCAAGCCCTCCATATTAATATCGAGGAGAAGTAGCTTGGCTCCTGACTCTGAGAATCTATGCGCTATTGCTCTTCCTATGCCTGAGGAAGCACCAGTTATAAGAACTATTTTACCTTCTAGCGATACAGAATCAATTAATGATTTTTGTATATTTTTCATATTACTCCTTTGATATATCTTAGCACAAATGTTTTTAATACGATTATCTTAGATTGCCTATTTATTTACACGCAGAACAAATGGAGTATAATTTTATCTATGAATAAGAATAAAACAAACATAAACATGAAAAAAATTATATTTGCATTAGGCGTGATTCTGGTTGTTGTTCTGTCTGGAGCATATTTTGTAGTTAATCGTAGTTCGGGTAAACAAACCTATATTAGTCCATCTAACTCTGTCATTTCAGCAAGTTCATCGACCGGTACCTCTCAAATTGACACGGCTGCTGTTATGAAAGATGTGAAGTGGGGAGATGAAATGCAAATATCCTTCGCTAGCGGTCTAATACAGATACAGTCCAATGGTATACCCAATCACAAGAGGGACACTCAATACGCCGTCCCAAATAACGGGGTAGTCGTGCCGAATGCAAACACAGCACGTACAGTAAGCGACCCTACTAAAGCCCAGAGTTATGACTTTAAGATTACCAGTACTCCAAAATTTGCATCAAACGTAACGCAGGCACCACTAGGATCTATCGGTATAATGATTTCCGGTTCGGTACTATTTAATCCCTACGAAGGCGACGGCAAGACAGTTGCCATGTCTAGTAATTTTTATCTTACCGACAAAAACGGTAACAAAGTCTGGTTTGTAGATTCATGTAGCGGGCACCCGACTCCAAATCAAGGAGAGTATCATTACCACGCACTATCTAATTGTGTTACGTCTGAAGTAGATACGGATAATGGCCCTTCACACATTACAGGTATAGCAATGGATGGATTTCCAATATATGGGAATCGAGACATAAATGGAAACATTATCAAAGTATCAAAACTCGACGAATGTAATGGATTGACTAGTCCAACTCCAGAATTCCCAAATGGCATCTACCATTATGTACTGCCGGGCACAAATGACGCCACGTCTTCAATTAGATGTTTCAAGGGCATAGTCGATATGAAACAGCTCCTTACCATGCCGCCAATGAACCGCTAATTAAAATAGCCGACTATTGTCGACTATTTTAATTAGCTAAATGCTTTGCTTTTAGTAGGCTTTTGTTGCGCCGTCTTCTATTGCTTTTTCGGCATTGTCCTTGGACATCATCGCACAAACAGTTGTTCCGCATTTCTCGTGTTTGCCTTTGGCCATGTAGCCACCTCTTTTAGTCTGGTGAATCTCTGGTGCTGACAACTCTACGCCCTTTTCCTTACATTTAACGCAGTATCCTGTAATCATAACTTTATCCCCTTCATTTGATTATTTTACTAACAATGTAAATTATAACCCTTTTTGACTATGTTATCTACACTAGGGCAAATATAAGCACATCACTAAGTAATTATTATTCTTAATTTCGTGGCTGGGGAGGAAGGATTCGAACCTTCGATCTCCTGCTCCAGAGGCAGGCGCCTTACCGCTTGGCCACTCCCCATCGTCACAGCAAAGCTTCAATTTTTTAAACTAATTACCAAAGACCAGTGTATTTTAGCAAATTATGACCGATATTTCCAGATATAGCTGGTATCGCCCACAGCTAGCCACTAGCCATAAAAAATAAAATAAGCTTCCGCACGAGGCTTTGACCTCACACAGAAGCTTATTAGTAAACAGTATCCTGGGCTTCAAGTTCGTCCAGGGTGCGTTCGATGTATTTATGGAATTGTCTATGCCAAATTACCAGCAAATGCCCAGCGTAGCCATGAACTAGCTGTACTTCTGGGCTCCGTTTAAATCCAACCCGGCCTAGTAGGCCGTGCATGATACTAGGAGCAAGAACTACATTGTGGGCGCCATGGATCGAGGAAGCGAACCAAGGAACCACGAACTCATCGAAGACCGTGAAAAGCGAATGGATTCGCTCATGGTCGTAATCTAGGGTGCGCAGATTATGCAGATGGGTAGAATGAGCTTTCATGCCACGTACTGCCGGCATCCAGGTCACCCAGTACCCCAAATTTGCGAGCCGGGTTCCGTGATGTGGAGCAGCAAAATTAAACACTGCAAGTACACTGTCGGGGTGTCTAGTTGCCAAATCTAGTGTGTGCACACCTCCTTGGCTATGACCAACTAAAATATAGCGCTCGTCAGCCCCCGCAGTAAAAATCAGCTCGTCGAGTGTGTTGGCTGCATCATCGAGCGAACTCAAACCCCACGATGGCAAGCCAACTACCTTAACATCGTAGCCGCGCCCCGTGAAAATATCTACTAGGGGACTATAAACAAACTGTAACTTCTGGGGCACAAAGGTACCCATTAGGATTACTACGGTTGTGTTTTGTAGTGGATTGATTGTTTCGGTAGGCACATCTACCCCCCCTTTTTTTTGTAGGATTTTGAATGTTCGAGCTGTGCCATTTATTAACAAGCTATAACGCTATCGTACTCTTTTAATATTTAAAAAACTAGCTCGGGGGCTAATAGCAATAGCTACGAAGAGACATTTTTATATAAATAGTCCAGCCCATTTTATACAATGCTGTTATAATTGAGTACATGAAGATAGGCGTATTTGACTCTGGTTTGGGTGGGCTGTCGGTCGCTAATGCAATAACAGCGGCCCTCCCAAACGAACAGGTAGTTTACCGTGAGGACCATCAGCATTTGCCATACGGCACTAAAACCCCTGACGAACTGCTAGGGCTAGTATTGCCAATATTACAATCCATGGTAGATGAAGGTTGTGAAGTTATTGTCATTGCTTGCAATACAGTCACTACTACCATTATTGGTAAGTTGCGCCAAAAAGTAGTAGTGCCATTGGTCGGCATCGAGCCTATGGTTAAGCCAGCAGCCCAGTATACAAAATCTGGTGTGATTGCCGTCTGCGCCACGCCAACTACGCTGGCTAGCGCGCGGTACAAACAATTGAAGCAAGAGTTCGCAGCCGATATTCAAGTTTTAGAACCAGACTGCAGCGACTGGTCCACCATGATAGAGAATAATGAGATTAATCACCACAAAATAGATGAACAAATTGAATCGGTTTTTCAAAAGGGTGCCGATGTCGTGGTTCTGGCCTGTACGCACTACCACTGGATTCAGCACTCCATTGACACTATTGCGGGTGGTAGAGCAATAGTTATCCAGCCAGAGACCGCCATAGTAGCGCAGTTAAAAAGAGTAATTGAGCAGATGCACGAACAAACTGGCTTAGGTAGTTCTTTTAAGTCTAAACATAACCTATAATAAACACTAGCACCTTCAAAATAGTTGGGAGACTAACATGGCCGTTTCGACCAGAGCGGCCCAGGGCCGCTTGCTACTGTCCGACAAAATACCAAGAACACCAGATGAAAAAATCAATAAAAAAACCTCGATACCTTTTATCCTGCTACATCTGTTGCCACTACTGGCTGTATACACGGGTGTTACATGGAAAGCAGTTGTACTGGGTTTTGTACTTTATTGGGGCAGAATGTTCTTTATTACTGCCGGATATCATCGGTATTTTGCGCATAAATCCTATAAGCTTAACCGTTTCTGGCAATTCGTGATGGCATTTGGCGGCACAACCGCTGCCCAAAAAGGGCCACTTTGGTGGGCTGCCCATCACCGTAGCCATCACCAGTATAGCGACACTGCAGACGATGTCCACTCGCCACGCAAAGGCTTTTGGTGGAGTCACGTCGGCTGGATTTTGTGTGATAAGTACAACAACACAAGATTTGAGCGTATCAACGACTTTGCAGTATACCCAGAGCTAAAGTTTATCGATAAGCACAATTGGATTGGCCCATGGTCGCTAGGATTGGCATCGCTACTTCTAGCCGGCTGGCCAGGCCTGTTGATTGGTTTCTTTGGCTCGACAGTACTGCTATGGCACTCTACATTTATGGTTAATTCACTGGCCCATGTTTGGGGGACCAGACGCTACCACACACCAGATACGAGCAGAAACAACCTCTTCATTGCCATCTTCACGATGGGAGAAGGGTGGCATAATAACCACCATCATTTTGCTGCCTCTGCTCGGCAGGGCTTTTTTTGGTGGCAGTGGGACCCAACATATTACATACTAAAGCTCGCCGAAAAGCTTAGGATTGTAAAAAAAATTCGTCAGGTACCTCTCGCTAAGCGAGATGCCGGCAACTATTAAAAGATTTTAATGGCCTTAGTAATAACTAAGGCCATTTTTTACTTGATGATTTTTTTTGAGTGGTATAGAATATATCACATCCTTTCTAGTGACCAATAAGGGGGAAAGAAGTGAGTGTATCATCAGGCGATGTGTTCTCTATCGGATGGGTTAGTTCCTACGAAACGGCATTTAGTTATAAATGTCATATATATATAGAGTGCTACGGTAATGTAGTACAGGAGGAGAGCTACCCAATAGTAGCCACAATGAACAACCTGAAGTCTCGTATCCATATGGTGGTATCCAAGGGCAATGCTTTTTTAAGCGAAGGCAAGTGGCAACAGGTCGTGATCGCCGGCGAAGTCGAAATGCACGATTTTGTATTAAGCATCATGACCGAGCAAGTATTGCTAGATGAGCATCAGGCGGAGCAGGTTGTTAGCGCTGTATCGGAATCTCTAGAAGAGGGATGTAATAATTTTTCATCTGATCCCAGGATGAATTAATTAATTCTTTCTTTCTTTTATTCAAGCTTTATTTATTAGCTCATCGCAAATGCTGGGCTATTTTTTTTTGTGTTAAAATAACAGCTATGGATCAAAAAATAGATCGTCCACTCGAGCTTGTTTTGGTACGCCACGCTGAATCTACCCGTAACAAGGTAAAAAAAGGTGAAAGCTTTTTTGCTGACGAGTTCGCGCGCAATAAAGTCCGAGGCATAGCCGACGAAGAAGTCCCTCTGACCGATGCAGGCAAAGCCCAGGCTAGGATCACCGGCCACATCCTAAAGCAGAGCTTTGGCAGCTTCGACTACATTTACCATTCTGGTTACGAGAGAACCATTCAGACTGTCGATGAGATACTCAAAAACTACACTAGCCTAGAGATTGAGCGAATGAAAGTTCGGGCCAGTACTTTTATACGCGAGCGAGACGCTGGCTATGCCTACGATATGACCGAAGCAGAGGCCAAACTCAACTTCCCATGGATGGAGGAGTACTGGAAGACATTCGGAGGCTATTTTGCTGTTCCGCCTGGTGGTGAGAGCTTAGCTCAGGTAACCCAGAGGGTTTATTTGTTTTTGGACACGATATTCAGGGATCGAGCTGGCCAGAAAGTGTTGGTGGTTACACATGCTGGTGCAATCCGCAGCTTTAGGTTTATTTTAGAACAGTGGAATTATGAGCAGGCCCTAAAATTTACAACTCATCAAAAGCCGCTCAATTGTGGCGTTACAATCTATGAATACGACAAGCATCAGCACCACCTAAAACTGAAAGCTTACAACACTACTTACTATTAGATTGATCGGTATTTTTATGGCTTGTCTTTTTGTCTGATTTGGATTTAAGCCTATTTAAGGCCTTCTGCTTACCAGCCTCGTAGTGGTCTTTAGCTTTTTGTAGTAAATGGTGAGCCCAAACATACTCGGTAGCTAAAACGGTTAGCCCAATGATAATAGTGAGCAGGCCCGGCCCAGGAGTAACCAACATAACGATACCAGCCAGGATAATGACTAATCCTAGTAGTGTCACTAGTGCTCGCTTGGTATGTCGTTTAATTGCTTCCATATATAGCTTTGTATTATACATAAAAAGTTCCCCTCCTGCGATATACGCAGAAGGGGATATGGTTGCAGGACCTAATACTAGGTTGTAAGGCTGCTAGTGTTGCTGAGTTGAAACAGCGCCTGCGATAGCTCGCTTGCTTTTTGTCCTTGCTTGGCCAAGATCATCAATTTTTTAATGTGATGTGGCTCAATTGCACCAATCTCTAGCTTATGCTGTGCTGATTTGAAAAACTGATGGTGGCTCGAGCTATTTTTTAGCTCTAGCTTTGCCTCTAGTATATCGGCCTTAGCGAAATCAACTTCTTTTTGCAGCATATCATTTTCGATATTCTCTATCGCACGGCTGGTACTGAGATGGTACCAAAATTTCCATAGTGGCTTGCTTTTCAAACTTGCTCCTTCGTAGGCACTGCAGTAGACAGACCAAGTATCTTAACAGATATAGCTATGGCAGTCAAGCTTATAATTAGCCAACAACAGGGATATGATTGTATAATTAGATTTATGAAAGTGGGTATAACTCTTACATCTTCTTTATCTGTTGGGCAGGAATATATTGATTTGACTAGAGAAGTTGCCGAGCGGCTTGCTGGTGAAAAAATGGGTATTGTTTATGGTGGAACAGACTATGGGATGATGTCTGAACTTGCCAAAGCCTATAAAGACGCTGGTGGCAATGATTTGACCGGCGTGATTGCAGAAGATTTGATGGCAGTTACTAAAGGTTATGTAGCATTTGGTAGACTTGATAAAACATACCTAGAAGAAACTATGGATGACCGCAAACATCGTATAGTTTTTGAATCAGACGCATTTATTATATTGCCCGGTGGCTACGGAACATTTGAAGAAATTGGCGAAATTATCGGTGGTAAAGTAAATAAACTATACGACAAACCGATTGCTATTTTTAACTATGATGGTTTTTACGATACACTCATAAAATTCCTAGATGAGATGCAACAGAAAGACTTCTCAAAAGTGCCTTTAAATGATTTCGTGTTTATTGGCAGTGATTTGAACGATATCTTAAATTACTTTAAGAATTATCATACAAAAGAACTGGCTGACAAATTTGTATGAGTAAAAAGTCAAATATAAGTCTATTGGGTGTAAAACAGGGCAAATTTGCCGAATTTTGCGGTTGGTATGGAATGCTTGCCTTGATTGTTGCTTATTTTCTCGTCAGTTTTGGGTGGCTAGATGGTCAAGGTATGACGTTTCAGCTCATCAACTTGACTGGCGGTGTCGGTTTGTTGATAGTCGCAGCATCAAAGGGTGTTACCCAATCAGTAATACTTAACTTTTTCTGGGCAATAATTGGTTTCGTGGCTATCGTAAGGTTGTTCTTTTAGGAAATCGTTTAATGTCGCAGTGCGACTTCTTTTTTTAGCATATCGCGTTCGATATTCTCGATCACCCGATCGGTACTTGCATGGTACCAAAATTTCCATAGCGGCTTGTTTTTTAACCTTGCTCCTTGATAGGTGCTACAGAGGACAGAGGACAGGCAACAGAAATAAATAAACTTTATTAAATACCACTTTTGATATCCCTATTCCTTTACCGACATCGAGCTCCAAGAAAGCAACAGACTAGTTTGCTAATCTCTATCCATAATTGTTTAAAGCCCTGACGCATTAGCATTCAGGGCAAGTTTATTATGGATCAGACTGCCCAGCTAGGCTGGGGCGCTTATTGGGGCGAAGCACAGTCGGTTGGTTTTATATTACTTTTGCCATCAAAAGTGATGGTTAATGAGATTATAATTAATGAGATTAATTTAAAATAATTATTATTGATGACTAACTGGCAAGG
>JBAXPC010000021.1:0-11170 GCA_037132395.1 bacterium
GGGGCGAGCCACAGTCGGTTATTTTTGCTCCACTTTTGATACCAAAAGTGGTATTAAATGAGATTAGTTAGTAAGGTTAATTGATAATAATCAAAAAGACATTTACTACCGCGTCTGTACTCTGTCCTCTACCCCTGCGTAATCGTAGCAATCAGTTCGTTTTCGCCGATATCATTTTCGACTACACTGCCCTCAGTGGTAGTTGCTATTACTTTGCCGCTACCCAAATTGGCGCTAAGGTTTTTAACGACCTCGCCGGTCCCGAGGTTTGTAATACCACCTCTGTTGCCTACAAAAAAGAACTCGTCACCGGTCGAATCGACCGCCATAAACCAGGGCCCATTAGCGATATCGCCATAGCCAGTATTACTAGAGTCGGCAAGTGCTGGATTAACAACCACAAATGATCCACTGCTAATGTTCCAGCGGTTACTCTCGCCTTCTGAATCCCGAACTTGGGCCGATTTACGTATATTGAGTTCGTCTGGGTCAATGCGATAGATTCCTTCGGCGTAAGTAGCTTCTGAGCCCACCGCAAGCGACTCTATCTCGAGCCTTTTAGATTCGTCGCTGTTAGGCCTTTGTATTTCAGCCGACTCAACTGCGTCGATGCTTTCTCTTGAGCTCATTGCGACATGTGCTAAGCCGACAACCGACAGTACCGACAATACAGCAGCAGCGAGTTTTCTCTTGATGCTCATCTTATTGTGTTTATCTTTGTTCAGATTTGATGGAGGCTGGTGACCTTCTGCAGTGTTTTGCGGCTGTGGTCTGTTTCGTGGTCTGTAGCTTTCAGGATTCATAAAGTTTATATTTTACTCGATTATAAGCATAAGTATATCATAGGCTGATTAAAATATTAACTACCTGGCTTAATGCCTAGGGACTAGCAGAATATTATACTTTTTAAAATTTTTTATTAAATAAATCTCATGACTTTAGTAAAACAACTGCAAATATCTACAATTTATTGTAGTATTAAGTTAAGGATAACAATTATGGCTACTACAATCGCATTTTTTGATGCCACTACATCTGAAAAGACTTCTTTTGAGCGCTATTTTACTGGCCCAAAATACAAGCTGCATATTTTTGATAAAACCATCGCCGAAGTTCCTCTATATGAGTATAAGGATGCCGATGTTGTTAGCGTATTTACAGCCAGCAATGTCGATTCTCCGACAATAGCAAGCCTGCCGCGACTAAAATTCATTGCAGTCCGGGCAACTGGCACCAATAATATCGATACTAAGGCCTGCCAAAAGCACCAGGTAGCCATTAGTAATGTACCGGCCTATGGCCAAACCACCGTTGCCGAGTACGCGGTTCTGCTGATGCTAATGATGGCCCGCAAAATGCCAGCTGTCATGGGTTCGGTCGAATCTGGGCAAATCGACTACCGCCGGCTCACAGGTTTTACTTTGCAGGGAAAAACACTTGGTATTGTCGGTACTGGCAAAATCGGTATGGCGGTAGCCTCAATTGCTAAGGCCATGGGCATGCATATTGTCGCTTATGACCCCTACCCCAATGAGGCCATGGAAGATAAAATTGGCTTTAGCTATGTCAGCCTGGTCGATCTACTTAAAGGCGCCGATATCGTGACCTTGCACGCGCCCTTAATGCCGGCCACAAAATACATTATAAATAAAAAATCATTGGGCCTAATGAAAGATAGCGCGATACTAATAAACACCTCTCGCGGCGAGCTTGTTAAGACAATCGACCTAATTGAGGCGCTTAAAAACAAACTCATTGCGGGGGCTGCCCTAGATGTTATTGAAGGCGAAAGAACCCTCGATGCCGATACCGAAACAGATTTGCTGCTGGGAGACAAAAAAACATCATTTGAAATCGCTGAGCTAGATGTACTCACAAAAATGAATAATGTCATTATATCGCCCCACAACGCCTTTAACTCCCATGAGGCACTAAATATTATTCGAAAAACAACCGCCCAAAATATCCATGGTTTTTTGAGTGGTAACCCACAAAACCTCATTAAGCTTAGTTAGCCTATTATTTGCCATTGAGCTTATGCTATAATTTATATTAATATGGGCATCAAAAGCATCATTCCTAGTCAAGTTCTAAACTCCAACGGCGACCCTACCATCAAGGTAACAATGGTCGCCGAGAACGGCGTTGCGGCTTATTTTACTGTTCCGTCTGGGGCGAGCCTTGGTAGCAAAGAGGTTGCTCAAAAAACCGATGGCACCGATAGCTACAACGGCAAGAGTGTCAATGGTAGTATCAAGCTTATTGCCGGCGTCGTTGCACCGAAATTTATTGGTTACCCCATTGGCCATCAGTCTGATTTCGATAGCCTACTTATTGCCCTTGATGGCAGCGAAAATAAGCAAAATCTGGGTGGTAATACAATCTTGGCGATGTCTGGTGCGTATTTTAAGCTCAGCGCCAAACTAAGCGAAAAACCGCTTTGGCAGTACATTGCTGAGGACCGAAAAACCAGCCCGGCTTTCCCCCGAATATTCGCCAATCTGGTGGGAGGCGGCAAGCATGCACCAGGCCTTGATATTCAGGAGTTCATGATTGTGCCGAAATCCAATAAGCCAATTGAGGCAATCGAACAGATTGTCCAGACATTCCATACCCTAACCACCATTATGGTCAGCCTTTACGGACCGGGCGCTCAATTGGCAGGTACAGAGGGTGCGATCGCACCGATTGGGGCCAGCACCGAAGTTGTACTCGAGGCGCTGTCAAATCTTAACGCCAAAAACGGCAAGACATTTGAAATAGCCCTAGATGTAGCGGCCAATAGTTTTTTTGATGGTAAGAGCTACAATTTTGAAGGCCAGAGTATTCATGCTAGTGATTTGCTAGCAGTCTATCAGGGTTGGGATAGCAAATTTGATCTCTACTCGATCGAAGATCCTTTTGCTGAAGCTGATATTGAGGGTACTGAGCTGCTCAAAACAATGCCAAAAGACAAAAAACCTTTCAAGGTCATTGCCGACGATTATACGGTTACCAACGCCAGCTTGATTGCTGAATTTTCTAAAGACAAGCTATTTGATGGTGTCATCATTAAGCCCGATCAAGTGGGCAGTATTAGTGAGATGTTCACTGCTATTGATGCCGCCAAACAGGCTGGGCTGGATATTATTGTTAGCCATCGTAGTGGCGAGAGTAATGATGATTTTATTGTAGATTTGGCCTATGGTATTGGTGCCGCCGGAATCAAAATAGGTGCCCCAAACCATGGCGAAAGAATCGCCAAATACAACAGGCTACTCGAAATACAATACTCGCTCAACTCTAGCCAAGAGCAACTCGACTCGACCCTAGACCTAGACCAAAAACCAACTGCTACCCCACTCGAGAGCTCTGCTGGTAAAGTGGCGGCTATGGCCGTACCGACTCCGGTCGAAAAAATCTCCGTAGCCCCTTCCGCCGTTTCAGACGATACTATAAGCCCAAAGATATCTGCTAGCGAGCCAGTGATTGTTGCCAGCACGCCTGTGCAACCTAGCGAATCTCTCGCATCGCCAGCGCAACCCAGCGAGGTATCTGAAATTGGGGCTGCACCTCTGGCCACAGAGGCGACACCACCAGAGCCGATCCAACCGACGACGCCAATCATAACCCATGTAGTAACCGTCCCACCTGAGACTCCAATGCCTAGCCTCCCAAAAGAACAAGAAGTGCCATCGGGCTCTAGCTTCAAAAACGCTACTATCGCACTAACTCCTATAGCCAGAGCTGCCCAAGAGAACCCCAGCACTGCGGTTCCTTCTGTTGGCGGGTTGTAAAATTTGCTATAATAACCCCCAATAATAAGGAACATACAATTGAAGTTATCGAAAGACGCAAAAAGTCTAGTCAAAAAGCCACTAGGCAAAGTGTACTATAGGTTATTTATAGCCCTAGCATTGATTGTTGCAGTTATTGTGCTCGGTGGTGAGCTGTACCTCGTAAGGCCTGTGGTAGCCGCCGAGCTACAAAAGCAAAAAATTAAAAAGCTCAGCTCTAGCTACTATAAGAGTTCGACCCCGCCAGTTATTATTCACCCCACAGCAATAGTGGTTGCTCCGGTCGAAGCAAAGCAAGCTAGCACTGGAGTGCATTTACCAATACTGCTCTACCACAAAACCCCAGCTAATTTTGACTTTCAGATGAAGCACTTGGTTGATGCCGGATACACACCTGTATTTATGCAGGAAGTCTATATGATACTGACTGGCAAGATTGTCGGGCCAGCCAAACCAGTTGCGATTACTTTTGACGATGGTTTTAGCGACCAGCTGCAGGCTGCCGAGATACTAAAAAAATATAATTTTAAATCGACCTTTTATGTTTTGATCGGTGGTGAGCTGAGCGGCTGGTGCATAGGTGTCGAGCGCAAAGTAACCACCTGCGGCGACTCGTACCTTAATTGGGCACAAATTAAAACCCTGCAAGGCTCTGGGCTGATCGAGATTGGCTCGCACACGGTCGATCACCTCCAGCTAGCTAGCCTCAATGAGGCGGCGCAAAGATTCCAGATATTTGAGAGTAAGCTAATCCTGGAACAAAATCTGGGGGTTAGTGTGTTGAGCTTCTGCTATCCTTATGGCAGTTTTAATACAATCACCGAACGCCTCGCCAAAGAAGCTGGTTACAATAACGCCACCACTACGGTTGGTCCGGAATACCAAAATCCGAACTCGCTATTTAGGCTCAATAGAATCCGTGATACCAAAGATTTGCGATAAAAAAATAGCTGGGTTATTTGCTCATTAGAGCTTCAATGGCGGGAAGCTTAATGCCAGACAAAAGCTCCAGGCTGGCACCACCGCCGGTGCTAACGAAGCCAAATCTGTCGCGCATCGCAAGCTTGCTAATAAATGCGGCCGTGTCGCCCCCACCAATAACTGTGTCGGCGTCATTTTTTCGTAGAGCTATCATATGCGCCAAATCTCTGCTGGCCCAAGCAAAATCTGGTATCTCGGCCATTCCAAGAGTTCCATTCCAAAAAATCGTCTTAGCCGACTTAATGATTGGCCAAAGGCTTTTCATTGTTTCTTTGCCAATATCCAAGGCGATGTCATTAATTTCGATTTTATCGCTGGCAACTTGTCGGTGCTTGACGCCGTGCTGGGCTTTTTCGGCTACCACAAAGTCTGTGGGCATAATGAGCTCTACTTTATTTTGCTTGGCGTATTCAATGATGTCTTTAGCGGTAGCGATATAGTCTTTTTCGGTAATGCTCTTGCCAATTTGGTAGCCTTGGGCCTGCAAGAATGTATTGGCCATTGCCCCACCAATTATTACGGTGTCGGCTTTATTGAGGAGGCTTTTTAGTACCTCGATTTTGGTTGATATCTTGACGCCTCCGATGATGGCCACAAATGGCCGGGCAGGTACATTGAGTAGTGCGGTTAGCTTTTCGAACTCTTGTTGCATCAAAAGGCCCGAGGCGTGCGGCAAAAACTTGGGCACTCCGACCATACTGGCATGTGCTCTATGGGCGTTGGCAAAGGCGTCATCGACATAAACATCGGCCAAACTAGCTAGTGATTTTGCAAAGTTGTAGTTGTTTTTTTCCTCGGCTTTGTGAAACCTGAGGTTTTCTAAAAGCAGTATTTCGCCTGGCCTTAATTTGCCAACTTCGAGCTCGACTTCTGGGCCAACACAATCGTCTACAAAGCCAACCGGCTTTTTTATAAGGTCGGCTAACACTTGAGCGACAGGCCGTAGGCTAAGCTTTTTATCAAAGCCGTTTTCTGGGCGCCCATTATGGCTAACGAGTATGATTTTAGAATTTTTGGCTAGTAGTGCCCTGATTGTAGGGATACTTTGCTGAATACGGAATTCGTCTATGACCTTGCCATCCTCGACTACATTATAGTCGACCCGCAAAAACACAGCCTTGCTAGCAAAGTCGATATCTTTTAGTGTCAGTAATTTTGCCATAATCTTAATTGTATCACTCTGGAGCTGAATTAGATTGGGCCTTCAGTTTGACCTCGGCACTCTTGTTGTGCTTGATTGAGTTATGGATTGGGATACTAAAACCAAATTCGCTACCCTTGCCTGGCTTGGATTTAAAAATAATTTTACCACCCTGATCCTCGACCACTCTCTTGACCAGATAAAGCCCTAGGCCGGTGCCATCGGGACGTACTTCTTTGGCGTTTTTGGCTCTAAACATCTTTGTAAAAAGTTTTGACTGTTGGTCGGTAGGAACACCAATGCCATTGTCGCTGACCTTGAATACTATTTGTTTCCCGACCTGCCCCAGAGTAATTTCGACCTTGCCTCCGCCAGAGGGTGGCTGAGAATAATTGATGGCGTTATCTATTAGGTTCATGACAACCTGTCGAGTTTTGTTTTCGTCCAGTAGCATTATTGGTATTTCGGATTTGGGCTTAACTAGAGCGATATGGACTTTTTTGGTAACGGCAAAGTTTTTGAGCGACTCAAACTCTTCGCTGACAATTTTGTACAAATCCAGCTTTTGGGCGTCGATATAAAATTTACCGGCCTCCATACGGCTGATATTTAATAGGTCATCTATTAGGCGCGCCATTCTGTTGCTGCCATCAAGCACCAGCCCGACAGTCTGTTGTTGCTCTTTAGTTAGCTTTCCAAAATCCCCCTCATCGAGCATGCTGACATAGCCCTTGACAGTCGTTAGTGGAGTCCTGAGCTGGTGCGATGCCATACTAATAAACTCATCTTTGGCCTCGTCGAGCTCCTTCAGCTGAAGATTGGCTTGCTTGAGGTTGCTGGTTGCTGAGTCGACCTTGTGTTGCAGAGTTATATTGAAGTTGCTAATTTCTAAAAAAGCATTGGCATTTTCTAGTGCAATACTTAGCTCTCCAGCAATAGTCACCAAGGTCCTTTTATCTTCTTCATTATATATCTCACCGCTCAGCTTATTGCCAAAGATTATATAACCAAAAAATCCTTCGCTGGTTTTTAAGCTTAGGCTCGCGGTGATTTTGTGCTTCTGTAGTATTTGAAGTTTTTCGCCTGTATTGAGATCTTCGATATAATTCAGACCAGTACCCAAACGACTGAGGTCTTCCAAGAGCATGCTATCGATAGATATTGTAGAGTTATCTGTTTTATAAACTAAATCTTTTTTATCTAGGACTATAATATCGACATAATCAATTTTAATTTTATTTTTGAGTTCTTCGGATACTTTGGTGCAGAGGTCCTTAACAGCTATTTCCTCGGCTAGTATTAGGCCGATCGAATTAATGAGCTGCTGTGGATCATACTTATCGCGATAAAAAAATTTATCAGTCAGTTTTTCAAAAAATAGCCTGATTGGCTGAAATGTAAATGCCAAGAATATGGCTAATAGCGTATCGATAACTTGTAATGTAGACGCTGATGTCCCTTGAGGCAATACCCTTAAAACTACCTGAAAGGCAATGACTCCATACAGAATACCGATAATAGCCATCGATAAAATAAAGGCCAATGACCTAGTAACAATCAAGCGGATATCCATAAGCTGGTGCCGTAACATAGCATAGGTGATGATTGTCACCATTGGAATCACAAAAACTGGAGTTATCGATGCTAACTGAGAAATGCCTACGACTGGTAGTATGCCAGCTATAATTACCGAGGGTACAGCAAGAGAAATTATTGCACTCAACAGGTACATGGCTTGTTCTTTTTGCTTACCATGTGTTTTTCTTAAGCTTCGGAATATAGAGACAATACCCCATGCGGTGTAGATAAGCAGGTATGCTGCAAATATTGTGTACACCGGGCCTGTTTTTATTTCTGCGGCATAAGCTGTAGCCGATGAAATATTCAAATCAGTCTGGCTCAGAACAACTAGTACTAGTGTCGGTACAAATAGAGCTAGTTTTTTGAATTCCGTAAGCTTATTTTCTATTGGAAAGGAGAAGCTAAACATCAAAAAATAGTATGCTACCAGTGCCCCAAATGCTACTGTTGATCTGGACCAAAAAAGAGCCATATTTAATTCAGATGTAATATTGGCAAATATATTAACTATAGTCCAGCCAGTAAGCATGGTTGTAAAGTAAAAGAACTCTTTATTTGAACTTTTTTTAGAGCTATTGATGAACACTAAAAGACCAAGAGAAAATGTAAAAATAGCTGTAATTGCCAATAAAGAGTTGGTAAGCATAACAGTAATAGTTTAACAGAAATTAATACCAAAATAATAAAAATATCCCCTGGTTATTACCAAGGGATATTCGAAATTAAAACTTCTTTTTAGGCATGCTCGCTCGGGCCGTGACCAGGCAGAAAACCCTTGGTTTCAAATGAGTAGTAAAACTGCCGATCTAGCTCAGTTACATCCAGAACCATCTGCATTCTTCCAGACTTGGCAATCATAGCTGGCATCCATTCGTTATTAAACGAGCAGCAATCATAGGCTGCGATACCATTGTTGCGAGCAACAAAATTACCAAGCTCTTCAAGGAGTAGTGAGCTAAAGTGCAAGCCCTGCGATCCAGGGTTTACTAGCAATGCGCCAAAGTAGTATATCCTACCGCCTTCGTAGTGCTCAGGAAATTTGACCCTAAAGTAGTCTGGCGAAATCCAGTCGACAATATTGAGGTCGGTGGCAACAAGTGCCATCGCAACTGCCGAATCATCGTCGTCCCAAAGCACAAACTTAAGCATCAGCTCGTCTGACATTTCTGCTACGAACTCATGCTTGCGCATGAACTGGCGGCAAGGCGAAGCAGTGCGTAGTGGCTCAAATGCTACATCATAAAGATCCCAAAATCGCTTGGTAAGCTCTGGGCCAATTTTCGTCTCTCGCGTTATTCTCATGTAAGCCTCCTAGTTGATTGCTACTTTAGCGATACCGTAGGCTACTCCGCTAGCTAGCCAAATAAGAATGGCGATTTTTAGCTTTCTTGGGAGTGTTCCAAAAAAGTATGGGTAGAGGTATGGCATTGCCCAGGCTAGACGATTGACTATAAGGCCAACTATCATAACCACCAAGGACTTACTGACCGTCCCTTTTACCACTAGAAATGCTCCAAAGTAAAATGGCAAGAACGAAACTACATAGAGCGCAATGAATATATCAAAACGCACATTGTACTCTTGCTCTGCTTTTATATTGAGCTTGTCTAGGCTACGGAAGGCTTTGTGGCGAAGCACCCACAATACTAAGATAGACAGTATAGATAGACAAAGCCTAAATATAATCTGGACGCCGATGTACTGACAAATCGAATTGATTATAAGTAGCGGCACCACAAATACCATTGCACGGACTATGGCTGGGGTTTTATAGGATACGCCCTGCATGCTTCCTCCCTTCTCAATGTGCTGTCCTTGTAAGACTAGTGCGTATTATACTATAAATCAGCTATAATGGGTTACAATGGCTACTATGAAGATAAGTATTGTGAATGGTTCTGGTGAGGGGGCAACTGAACTCTCGGCATTCGACAGCGCCCTAATGGATGCCGGTATCGCTAATCAAAACTTAATATATTTGAGCTCGGTCATACCACCAGGCACTATTATTGATTTTGTGAAACCGAGTTTTAGCGATAAATATTTTGGCAGCAAACTCTATGTAGTTATATCTGAAATGCGCACTGCAGTGCCAAATAAAGAACTTTGGGTAGGGGTGGGGTGGGTGCAAGATGTTGATACCAAGAAAGGTTTATTTGTAGAACACCACAGCAATACCGAAAAAGGCCTCAAGTCCGAAATAACCAAATCTCTAAACCACATGACCAGCAGTCGAAAAGGCGATAATTGGGGTGATATAAAAATGGCTACAAAAGCTGCATTTTGCAGTAAAAAGCCGGTTAGTGTTCTGGTTGCGGCTATTTATCAGTTAGAAAACTGGTAGACTACTTTTTGTTTTCAGAAGAGACCCTGGTGTGGCTAGAAAAATAAAAAATGTAAAATATCTCTAAAATGCCCGCTGTTGATAGTATTATAAATACCAGAAACCAGACCTTTTGATCTTTTTTGGCGGCGATCCATAGAGCCCAGGCTTTCCAGGCGGTTGACCAGACAAAGACGAGAAGTAACCACCAAATATTTTGTTGTACGAATAGGTTTAAGTCCATAACGTATTTATACCTTACTTGGCCCATAAAGTCATCAAGTTATTACAATTAACTTATGTTTATATCTGCTATACTGGTGTTATGAAAAAAATCACAATATACATCAAAAACCTAAACAATTACCAAAAAATACTATTCACATGGGCCATTACATTGTCGCTTGGATATTTTATTAGTGTTATAACTTTCCAAAATACTGTGGCTTTTTTTGCTATTTGGGCGTTACTGATAACGGTTGCGCTGGTGGTTCAGCTTAAACTAGGGGGCTTTGGCGATAATAAGACCAAACTTATACAGGCTCTTTGGCTACTAGTGATAGTGCTGCCAGGGTTTGTATTTAATTACTTTGAATACAAAGGCTTAGTGACTGTAATTGGCAACGGCTTTGCGGGCTGGCCAGCAACTTGCGCGGTCGCGATGGTAATTATTGCAGTAATATACAAATTTAATTTAAGCTATTTTTTATTGGCCGGCCTATATGCTTTTTTGGCGCTAGTGGTATATATGATTTCAGGTACGAACATGCTACTAATAACCAGCGGCCTGGGCTTCGGTATAATATGCAGTATCGATGCCTTGCTTGAGAACACCAAGCTTCGTAAAGGGCTAGCTACCAAGCCAAAAAGCGGCTAGCAGATATCTGCAGCAATAATAATTGTTTTTTTAACTGATCTCATTAATTAATCTCATTAGCTATTACTTTTGCCGTCCTACACCGACATCGAGCTCCAAGAAAGCAACAGGCTAACGGACTAATCATTATCCAGGATTGTCTGAAGCCCTGAAGCGCCAGCTATCAGGGCAAGTTTATTCTGGATCAAGATTGTTCGCTAGCTTGGAGCGCTTATTGGGGCGAGCCACAGTCGGTTGGTTTTATATCACTTTTGGCAGCAAAAGTGGTATATATAGCGAATTAAAATAAAATAATACTAGCCTTAGGCATCTAGAGGACAGAGGACACTTGTAAAAAAAATACAATCAAGGGTTTGGTGCCATTGAGGAGGTAAGGCGTCCGCCGCCGCGGACTTTGCCCTACGCTCCTCGTACACCGAACCTTTGGGTTTCTCGTCCTTTCTCTGGTCATAAAAAAAACTCCAGTCAAGCTGGAGTATTTTTTATGGTCG
>JBAXPC010000022.1:0-11139 GCA_037132395.1 bacterium
CCGACCAGCCCGAACTCGCAGCGCTAGGGTCAAAAAGCAAAAAAGCCACGGGCTTCGGTCTCAAAAATGGTGCAGTCAGGTTTGGTAACACCTCCAGAAACTCCAAAGGGTACCTCGTGGCTGAGCTTAGGCTGCCTGATGGCAAATTTGAAATAACAACCAAAATGATTGGTCGGCACAGCCTTGGTAGTTTGCTTGCTGCAGCATCAGTTGCTAGCAAAATTGGTATGCCAGGTAGCAAGATTGCCAAAGGCCTATCACGAATCGAAGGCGTTAATGGCCGGATGAAACTCTTGGCGGGAGCTAACGGTAGCAGGATTATCGATGATAGCTATAATGCTAGCCCTAAGGCAGTTTGCTCGGCACTAGATACTTTGGCAGAAATTCCTGCCGGCAGACGAATTGCAGTGCTAGGTAGCATGGTTGAGCTAGGCGACGCCTCCGATGCAGAGCACTACAAGGTGGGTAAGCATGCTGCTAAAAAAGCCGATATGCTAATTACAATAGGCAAAAATGCCGAGATCCATATGGTCACTGGTGCAAAAGATGCTGGCATGAGCCCGGATGATATCAAGATCTTCAAGACTCCTTATGAAGCGGGGCATTTCTTAAAAAGAATTATCGATAAGAAAGACTTGGTGCTAGTTAAGGGCTCGCAAAACGGCGTTTTTAGCGAAGAGGCCACCCGTATACTACTTGCACCCAGCCTAAACCCTAACGATGTTCTGGTTCGTCAAAGCAAAGAGTGGAAGCGAAAAAAGCGAAAGGCCTTTGGTCTATAATGGCAAAACTCAAAATCGCATTAGTAGCTGGCGGGCCTTCCTCGGAACACGAGATATCCATAGCAAGCTCCAAAAATATTCTGAAATACTTAGATACCAAAAAATATGATGTCACCTTAGTTCTGATATCTCTTAGCAATAAGTGGGGATTTGGAAAAAACTTTGAAGATACCGAGCCTACGCTCGATTTTGAGGAAGGAATAAAACGACTTAAGGCAATGAAGCCCGAGCTGGTATTTAATGGCTTGCATGGTGCCTTTGGTGAAGATGGCACCCTGCAGGCAATCCTAGAGGATGCCAACATTAGATTTACTGGTTCCGGTAGCAAGGCCTCGTCTAGTGCTATGAACAAAATTGTAAGCCAAGCGATTGTGAGAAGCCATGGGCTCAAAACAATCGATACTTTAGATTTCGAGGATAAAGATTGGGCACAAAATAGCGAGGAAATTATCAAATCCGCACTAAAGCTTGGGCTGCCGCTAGTTGTAAAACCAGCCGATGGAGGATCGAGCATTGGGGTATTTTTGAATCAGCAGGAGTCTGATTTACGCACTAATATCGAAAGCGCACTGAAATTTTCAAAACATATCGCAGTACAGCCCTTTATAAAGGGCCAGGAATTTACTTGTGGAGTGCTTGAAATCGACGGAGTACCCCGGGCTTTAGAAATAACCGAGATGCAAGTTAAGGGCGACAAACTTTTTGATTTTGATTCGAAGTACAAAGTCAGCGATACTACCAGAGTAACCCCAGCCAATATACCGCAAGCCCTAACGGACAAAATTAAAAGCCAAGCAGTTGCTATTCACACCGCGCATGGCTGCAAGGACTATTCTAGGACAGACTTCTTGGTGAAAGACAGTGAGGTGTATTTTTTGGAACTAAATACGCTGCCTGGTATGACCGACACGAGCCTATTTCCGCAACAGGCAAAAACCATAGGTATAAAATCACCAGAGCTACTAGAGCTAATAATAGCTGGGAGCCTAAGATAGCCTTATGGCCAAATTGGATTATACCAATACCAAAGTCTATCTGCGTGGAGATTGGGTCGATTTTAGAGAGGCCAATCTAAGTATTGCTAGCTCCTCAATACTATACGGGCTAAGTATTTATACCGTTTTTAACGCTATATGGGATAACAAAAATAAACAGCTCAACATATTTAGGCTCGAAGATCACTACAGAAGACTATGTAATTCTGCTAAAATTATGGACTTTGATGATTTTTATAAGTCATGCAGCTTTGAAGAGTTTACTAAAATAACCGCACAGCTTCTTCGTAAAAATAGTGTTCAAGAAGATGTCCTGGTGCGAATAACTGTTTTTATCGATGCGCTCATCGCCGGTCCTAGAATTCATGGCCTAAAAAATTCTATCAGTGCCTACGTATACCCGATGGGTGAAATATATCCTCGCACCGGTATTGATGTCTGCGTATCGAGCTGGACTAGAGCAGCTGATAACATGATTCCATCTAGGGCTAAAGTAAATGGCCAATACGTCAATGCTAGTATTATGAAAAATGAAGCATTAAGAAATGGCTACCACGAAGCTATTGCCTTGGATGCTAGCGGACATGTCAGCGAGGGGACTGCAGCAAACCTTTTCATAGTGCGCGAAGGCAAGTTGCTAACCCCAGATACGACTACCGACATACTAGAGGGAATCACGCGCGCTACTATCATAAAATTAGCCGACTATCTTGGGATTGCCAACAGCCAGCGCACTATAGACAGAACAGAGCTATATATCGCCGATGAAGCTTTTATGTGTGGTAGTTCGGCACATATTACGCCAATATTATCCATCGACAAACGAGCAGTCGGCAACGGCAAGATTGGTCCAATAACTTCGAGGCTGTCTGAAGCTTACAAAAAAGCCCAACATGGCGAAATACAAGATTTCAAACAATGGCTTACTAAAGTATAGTCAAAGACCTATATTGACCAAACATCATCCTGCCGTGCTATTTGGTGGCCTTCAGAGAGCCAGCTCGATTATAATTATCAAAATAAGGTATAATATATTTAAATCACATGAAAAAATACAATCCAGTAACTAACGAAGCCAAGTGGCGCAAAATATGGCAAGAGTCCGGTCTTTATAAAACCCCCTCTACACCCACCAACAAGTCGTACAATTTAGTGATGTTTCCTTACCCATCTGGAAATCTACACATTGGTCACTGGTACAATTTTGGACCAGCCGATACATTAGCCAGATATAGCAAGATGCACGGCAAAGATGTGCTCCAGCCGATTGGCTTCGATGCTTTTGGTTTGCCCGCCGAAAATGCCGCTATCGCACGCGGGCTAATGGCCGACGAATGGACCGATCATAATACCAGCATAATGACCGAGCAGCTCAAAAAAATTGGCACTATGTATGACTGGGATAGGATGATTAACACTAGCAAACCAGAATACTACAAATGGACGCAGTGGCTTTTTTTGAAGCTACTGCACGAAGGCAAGGCTTATCAAAAAGATGGCCTGGTCAATTGGTGTCCTAGCGATAAGACAGTTCTTGCTAACGAGCAGGTGATAAATGGCAAGTGTGATAGGTGCGGAACTGAAGTTGAACGCAAAAACCTAAAACAGTGGTATTTTAAAATAAGCGATTATATCGATCCTCTCTTGGCAGATCTCGATACCCTCGACTGGCCCGATAGAATCAAAGATATGCAGCGCAATTGGATAGGAAAGAGCGAAGGCGCAAGAGTTAAGTTTGCTATCGACGGTAGCGACAAAACTCTAGAGGTCTATACCACACGACCTGATACTATATTTGGAGCAACTTTTATGGTCGTTGCACCCGAACACCACCTGGTAAGCGAACTGACCACTGAGGATAATCGTAAATCTATTCACTCCTATATCAAGTCAGCAGGTTCTAAGACAGATATTGAGAGAATGGAGTCTTCTGAAAAAACAGGGGTCTTCACAGGCTCTTATGCCGTCAATCCAGCCACCAAAGCCAATGTCCCTATTTGGGTTAGTGATTATGTCCTGATGGGCTACGGCACGGGGGCCATTATGGCAGTACCCGCCCACGATGAGCGCGATTTTGAATTTGCCCGCAAATTTGGGCTAGAAATTATCCAAGTCATTGACGGACCTAGCGTACAAGACAAATCTCACAATCTAACGGGCAAGCTGGTCAATTCGGGAGACTTCACGGGCCTAGAGAGCAATAAGGCCAAAAGTGGAATAATAGCTTGGCTAGAGGCCAACGCTTTGGGATCGCGCCAAATACAGTACCGCTTGCGCGACTGGCTGATATCACGGCAGCGCTATTGGGGTACACCAATTCCAATCATTCATTGCGACAACTGCGGGATTGTACCGGTACCAGAAAAAGATTTGCCAGTGCTATTACCCCTAAAACAAAAGTTCGGCAAAGACGGCCGAAGCCCACTGCTCGATGACCCAGATTTTATCAATGTCGAATGTCCTGACTGTGGCAGTCAGGCCCAGCGCGAAACTGATACGATGGATACTTTTGTCGATAGCAGCTGGTATTTTTTGCGCTACCCCAACCCCGAGTATCAGGATGGCCCCTTTGACCCTGTGGCAGTTAAGCAGTGGTTGCCAGTCGATCAGTATATTGGTGGTGCCGAACATGCTGTATTGCACTTGTTGTATGCGAGGTTTATAACGAAATTTCTGTACTCTACAGGCCACCTAGATTTTAATGAACCTTTCGCCAAGCTAATTAATCAGGGCATGATTCTGGGGCCTGATGGCAATAAGATGAGTAAGTCTAAGGGTAATGTTATTGACCCCGATGATTATGTCGATAAGTATGGCGCTGATGCCGTCCGTGTATACCTGATGTTCATGGGCCCCTACGATGAAGGTGGGCCTTGGGATCCGAAGCGCTTTGAAGGCTCGCAACGATTTATTAATAAAATATGGGACCTTTGTACAGCTGCCTATAGAGAGTCCCAGCATGACTCAGCCAGCGAGGCTGATCTTCAGTCTAAACTACATAAGCTGATCAAAAAAGTCACCGAAGACGTCCAGGCATCAAAATTTAATACAGCTATTTCTTCGCTAATGGAATTTGTAAATTATGCTACAAAAGCACAAGCAAAAGCAGATATATCTCAGGATCAATGGCGCACCACCATAGCTACGTTTGTTGAGTTGCTAGCACCGTTCGCCCCGTACCTAGCAGAAGAGCTGTGGGAGGTGCTAGGCAATTCAGCAAGCGTGCACCTGCAATCCTGGCCAGAGTATGATCCGGAGCTAATAAAGGACAATGCTACTACGATAATTGTCCAGATCAATGGCAAGCTACGCAGCAAATTTGTCGTTAGCACCGAAGATGCATTTTCTAAGGACGAGCTCGAAAGGCTTGCACGCAACCTAATGGCTGATTCACTAAAAACTATAGAGGTTATTAAGGTTATCGTCGTTCCAGGCAAACTAGTCAACTTCGTGACCCGCTAAAGCTTGCTATTTTGCCAATTTCTTGGTATTATTACCCCGAAGATATGCCCTAGTGCAATCAAAAGATTAGTAGCACTAATTGGCTCAACTAGTCTAATAAACCAAAATATTTTTTGTAATGCACTTCGCAATAACATTGTTGGCATATATCTTCTCTAACTAAAGGAGAGAAAAATGGCAGTACCTAAGAAACGCCGAACTTCATCTACGCGTGGTCAAAGACGCAACCATGACAGCCTGAAAGCTGTATCGTTGATAGTCGAAAAAACTAGCGGCCAAGCAGTTCCGCGACGATTACATAAAGCAGCTAGCCTCGGACTAGCACGAACCAGAAAGAGCTAAAATGGCATCAAATCGACATCTTTGTAGAATTATAGCTTTACAAAGTTTGTACGAGTACGATTTTCGTAATAGTTTGGAGCTCGAAGAGCTCACTACCGATATCGATGAAGTCCTGAGGCGTAATCTAGAAGTATATAAAGATGCTATAGATGAAGCCGATTTTGTAGCAGATCTCGTAAAGGGAACATTAAAAAATGAAACAAAAATTGATGCTATCATAGTCCCCTCTGCCCCAGAGTGGCCTATCGAGCAAATTGCCAAGATAGACAAAGCCATACTGCGAATGAGCATTTATGAGCTGATAATTAAGCAAGATGTACCGCCCAAAGTTGCAATCAACGAAGCCGTTGAGCTTGCCAAGGAGTTCGGAGGTGACAATTCGAGCAAATTTGTTAACGGAGTTTTAGGTACAATATTTAGACAAAGTGAATTATATGATCCAAAAGAAGACAAACGAGCAGGTCAAGCCCCAGAAGCCGACCAAGACTCAAAAGAACCAGCCAAAAAATAACCAATCAAAATCCAAAGCCGTACGAGAGTACACTGCCGGAGGAGTTATTTTTCGTATCAAAAATTCAAAGTTAGAGTTTTTGTTGCTACAAGACGTCAAGGGCCGCTGGAGTATTCCTAAGGGCCATGTAGAAAGTGGCGAAACACTTGAGCAAACTGCAATCCGTGAAATAGGCGAAGAAACGGGCTTGGTCAATATAAAAATAATCGACAAGCTCGACAAACTTCATTTTTTTTACCGCATGGAAGGCAAGCTGATATTTATGACCACCTTTGTTTTTTTAATCGAATCGACTGACCTCAAAGAAGTATTGATGCCAGAAAAATCTGAAGGAATCGTAGATGTCAGCTGGTTCGATGAACAAGCTGGCTTTAGGGCTATCGAATATAAGGCAACCAAAGTATTATTAGAGGAGGGCGCCAAGCGCGTAAAAAAAGCATATGGTATTCAATAAACAAGAAGTCGAAAAAATCATAGGCGTCACTTTTGAAAGTGAAGATCTTATCAAAACTGCCTGTACTCACCGCAGTTATCTAAATGAACACCGTTCTACAGTAAAACAGCACAACGAACGATTAGAATTTTTAGGTGATGCTGTCTTGGAGCTGGTTGTGACGGATTTTTTATACACCCAATATCCGACAAAGCCCGAGGGAGAACTAACTAGCTGGAGAGCTGCATTAGTTAAGACCGAGAGCCTGGCAGAACTAGCCGAGGAACTGGATATTGGAAGGTTCTTGCTGATGAGCCGAGGCGAGGCAAAGAGCGGCGGAAGAACCCGGATGGCACTTCTAGCTAATCTGGTGGAGGCCATTATAGGCGCAATCTATATCGATAGAGGTTATGACGTAGCTGCAAAGTTTATTAGTACAAAAATAAATTCAAAGCTCGAAAGAATATTAGAGGCTGGACTACACATTGATGCCAAAAGCCATTTCCAGGAGATAGCCCAAGAAAAACAGGGCGTAACTCCACACTACGAGGTTGTATCAGAATCTGGCCCTGATCATGACAAGATATTTGAGGTGGCTGTTTATCTGGACAAAAAAATGTGGGGCAAGGGTAAGGGCAATAGCAAGCAAACTGCTCAGCAATCTGCCGCCCAAAATGCTCTCAAAAAATACACCCCGTAGTATATCTAAGAAGCCCAAACGAGGTATAATAAAGCCTATGAAAATTGCAATATTAGGCTTCGGTAAAGAGGGCGAATCGTCTTATCGTTATTACAACACAACCGATAATGTTATCACTATCCACGATAATGACAGCCAAAAACAGCTGCCAAGCAGTGTTCAAGCTGTAGTTGGCGATGATGCCTTTGCAGACCTAGATAGCTATGGCTACGATCTACTAGTTAGAAGCCCTGGGCTACGGATTGACAGCACCAAAATCAGCACTCCGGTTACAACTCCTACTGCTGAATTCATGAAAGCCAGCCCGGCTGAAATTATTGGTGTCACCGGCACCAAAGGCAAAGGCACCACAGCTACGCTAATTGAGCATATACTAATTGAGTCAGGTCGGCGCACTCATCTTTTGGGTAATATCGGTACGCCAGCTCTAGATGAGCTGCCAAACATCGAGTCTAACGACCTAGTGGTTTATGAAATGTCTAGCTTTCAGCTTTATGATATCCAGGCCAGCCCCCACGTGGCGGTTTGCCTTTTGGTCACCGAAGATCACCTCGATTGGCACAGCGACCTAGCAGAGTACCAAACAGCCAAGGGTAATATTTTTAAATACCAAACTAACAGTGATATAGCTGTTTATTATACCCAAAACCTAATCTCAAAAAGTTTATCCGAGCTATCTCCAGCCAGTACAAGGTATGCCTACGGAGACGACGGAGACGTCTTCGTTCGAGATGGAAAAATAATCGCCTTTGGTAATAGCATAATTGATATTGAGGCAGTTAAACTTCCTGGTGTGCATAATCTGCAAAATATCTGCGCTGCTATTTGTGCTGTCTGGCCGTACACTCAAGATATCGGTGCCATCAAAAAAGTAATCGAAACTTTTGCTGGCTTGCCCTACCATATAGAACACGTTTTAGATAAGACCGGGGTTAGCTACTTCAACGATTCGTTTTCGACTAACCCTCTCTCGGCTATTGCTGCTGTTCAAAGCTTCGACCAGCCAATTGTATTATTTTTAGGGGGATTCGATAAGCAAGCCAATTTTGACTCGCTGGCTGATACTTTGAAGACCCGAAAAATCAGAAAAATAATCACCTATGACAAAACCGGTAGTCGTATCCATGACTTACTAGTGAGCAAGGGAATAGACAATGCGGAATATATTGCAGGAGACGATTTTAGGGCTATTATTGCTGCCGGCATAAATTACGCCCAGCCTGGCGATGTAGTGCTATTTAGCCCAGCTTGCGCTAGCTGGGGAATGTTTTCAGATTACAAGGCACGCGGGCAGATATTCAATGACATCATAACTTCAATTTGATTGTTGCTTATGTTTGCCTAGCCAAAGTACAATAAGGATATGAAATCTAGGGTGGCTACACTACGCAGTATTGAGCTTTCGGGGTTTAAATCTTTTGCTAAGCGCACAAAGATTGACTTCGGCGACGGCATTGTTGCTATTGTTGGGCCCAACGGCTCTGGTAAGAGCAACATTGCCGATGCAGTACGCTGGGTATTTGGTGAACAGAAGAATAAATCACTTCGCACAGATAAAGCTGAAGACTTAATCTACAATGGTAACGACAACAAGCCCCGTGCGAGCATGGCTGAAGTAGTTATTGCGCTCGATAATAGTGGTGGTTCAATACCTATCGACTTAGTAGAAGTCGAGATTACCAGGCGTCTCTATCGTAGCGGTGAGAGTAGCTACTTGCTAAATGGCAAAAAAACCAGTCTTTCGGCTATCCAGGAGCTTCTAGTGAAGAGTGGCTTCGGGGTGGGGAGCTACACCGTGATCGGGCAGGGCATGATTGATAAACTAATTTTATCTAGTGGCCTGGAACGCAAGCAACTATTCGAGGAAGCTAGCGGTATTAGACAATTCGAAATTAAGCAAAACCAAACGACTAAACGAATTGAAGCTGTCAATCTAAATATTAGCCAGATTAGTAGTATTATTAGCGAAATTAAGCCCCAGCAAGAATCTTTAGTACGCCAGGCTAGCTTACTTGAGAAACGTACGCAGTTAAGCGGCGATTTGCACAGATATCGATGTGGCTATATTGCCCAGCGTAGCACAGAGCTCAAATCGAGCCGGTTAGCAATTGTTAGTAAGCAAGTCGACAACCTAGATGAGCAAAAAAAGCTCCAAGCCGAGATGAAAGATCTAGAAGCCGAGCATGCAGCAGCCAGACCCGGCATAACTAAAAATTCTGCCGGGAGTATCGGTAAGGACTTAGATAGGTTGGAGCTCCAGCGTAGCCGTATAGAGCAAGATATTAGCACCCTCAGCACCACATCCGAACAAATAAACTCGAAGCTTTTGGCGACTGATCCGATGGAGCAGTCCTTACGCGATGAAATTTTGTCATTACAAATAAATCTCAATCAACACCTTAAGAATCAAAAATCTATTGAAGCAGTTGTTGCTAACTTTGAGAGCAAAATTAAACTAGTCGATACCAAAGTAAAGTTCCAGACAGACATACTCGATAGCACCAGAAAGGCTCTGGGGAAATCGCAAAAAACGGAATATCTTCGCCATAGTCTTGGGCTGGTCGATATTTTGCAGGATGGTATTAAAAGAAACAAATCTAGTGCAGACCTAGACATTGTTTTTTATAAGCTCCGCAGAATGATAAAGCACTCCATTGGAGACAACTCCGCAGAGCTGGCCCTAAAGGTAGGCAAGGTCCAGAATATAATATCTGGTTTACTAGATGAGCGCGAGAGTATCAATGAATCACAAACTAGTGAAGTTATTAAGCTCCGAGCTATCGAAATGGATTATTCTGCAATTGCTCGCAAAGTCAGCGAGCACGAGCTGAAGCTAGTGCAAATCATTAAATCGGACGATACAGATAAGCTCAAAAATCAAAAGCTAGCACTAGAATCAAAAATTCAAAGCCTTGTGCATCGACGGGATGATATTAACATACGAATTGGCAATTTAAGGCAAGGCCTGGTCGCGATGGTCGACACCTCTGCCGATGTGGCTAAAAGTGAATACTACGCTCGCCATGAAGCCATTTCTAACCGCAATATTGAGCTACAGCAAGCAGCTTTTGCTATAAAGGCTGGCCTAGACGACATAGACTCTTCACTAGCAGATATTGCCAAGCTACAGATAAAATGGTCATTGCCCGACCAGGCGCTTACCAAGGTAATTAAAGAAAGCATCGATTACGATTCGATAAGCAGAATTGAGGCCGAAGTAGATCTGCTTGCCGAAATTAGTCCTTCTGTAGCGCAAGAAGTCAGAGACTCTAGCGAGAGGATTAATTATCTAGAAAAACAAAAGCTAGACCTCGAAAAAACAGTTCAAAATCTCTCGAAAGTCTCAGGTGATACTAGTAAAAAAATGCAGGCAGTATTCCAGAAGGGCTTCCATAGCATCAACCGTAATTTCTCAGAGCATTTCAAGGGCCTTTTCGGAGGTGGTGATGCTGGGCTAGAACTAAAGCGATTAAGCGAAGACTACGGAGTAGAGATAATTGTTCGGCTGCCTGGAAAGCGAGCCCAAAATATATCTTCACTTTCGGGTGGTGAAAAAGCTCTAGCATCTGTTGCGCTACTAGCAGGCATCCTTGCTTCCAATCCGTCGCCTTTTGTTGTCCTTGATGAGGTAGATGCTGCTCTTGATGATATTAATACCAAGAAGTTTGCTGAGGTACTAAAAACAATTACTAAGCATTCGCAGGTTTTGGTAGTAACCCACAACCACGAAACCATGGCTGTCGCCGACGAGCTCCTGGGTGTTACCACTAGCGGCAATAATGATTCACAGATTATCCGAGTTAAGCTCGATTCCTTGCCTGTTGGTGTAAAAAGCAAATAAATATTGACAATCTACCCATTTTACAGGTACAATAGGGCGTATTCGTTTTTTCGAACTAAGTATAATAAAAGGA
>JBAXPC010000023.1:0-10174 GCA_037132395.1 bacterium
CAAAGTACAGACCCAAAACTAACCCAGCGCCTAGCAAAATATGTTGCCAGGTTTTTGATTTTGCCCACCAGGTTTTTAGCTTTTTCATCTGTTATAACCAATCGTTATCAACTATATTATACAATACTACGAGCTATTTGGTAAGAGGCGAGTTGTTTAGCTTTTCAACGCCATCCTTAACGAGCTGGCACTTGTCTTTAGGGCATATCAATATACCTTCGGGCGTATCGATCACTATCATGTTGTCCAGTCCGATAGTTACAATGGGTTTTTTATCAGCAATCACCAGCGACTCTTTACTGCCAATATCGTAGACCTGGCCGCGATGAACATTGCTCTCGCCATTGCGTAATATTTCATAAAGGTCCCTAAAGCTTCCAATATCAGCCCAGTCAAAGCGGCCCGGCACAACTACAAGGTCTTTGATTTTTTCAATTAGTGCAGTATCGATAGCCTCATTAGGAAAGGCCAGATATTTTTTGTCGCCATCTACCTTGCCCATTGCTTGGTATCTATTCCAGAGGTTCTTGTTGTTTGTTTTTATTTCACGCTCGAAAGCAGTTATGCTACCTGCAAAAAGTCCCAAGTTCCAGAGGTATTTATGACTCTTAAGGTATTCTCTGGCCGTCTTTTCGTTGGGTTTTTCGACAAACCTATCTACTGACATCACAGGCAAGCCATATTCGGTAGTAACTTCATTGCCAGTCTTTATGTATCCAAACCCAGTAGCGGGGTAGTCTGGAGCTACACCAATAAGCGTAATTTTATCAAGATCATAAGCAGCCTGTGATGCTGCCAACACAGTGTCCTGAAAAGACTTAATATCACCAATGTGGTGGTCGGCGTGCAGAAACACAATTACCTCGTCTTTTGCTATGGTCGGCTTGAGTCTCGACAGTGCATACATAATACAATGAGCTGTCCCGCGCCTGGCTGGCTCCAAAATTATATTGTTTTTGTATTTTGGGAGCTGTCTACGGACCTCTTTTGCATGCGAAACTTCAGGAACAATATAAACCGAGCTGGCAATACTCTCGACTCTCTTTACGGTATTTTGTAGCAAAGATTTATCGTCGACCAAGCTCAGCAGGTGTTTTGGATTGCTAGGCTTACTAAGCGGCCAGAGTCTAGAGCCCTGCCCGCCAGCGATTATTACAATTATCATATCTGGCATTATAAACTGTTTTTTAATTATTTTGTAATGATTAAGCTAGATAAATTAAGTCAAAGATAGGATAATGTTCGAATGAAAACTATTCTATTAACTGGAGGCGCTGGCTACATCGGATCTCACATTGCTGTAGAGCTATTGATGCTAGGCTATGGTGTGGTGATAGTAGATAACTTCACAAACAGCGACCCAGAAGTAATAGCCAGAATAAAAAATATAACTGGCAAGAATTTCGATTATTACAATGTAGACGTCGCAAACCAGAAAGACCTGAGCGAAGTATTTGATAAGCATGCCATAAATTCCGTAATTCACCTGGCTGGGCTGAAGGCCGTAGGGGAGTCTGTAGAAAAACCCCTAGAATATTATAAAAACAATCTATATTCTACATTGGTGCTATGTGAAGTCATGAAGGAGCACGGAGTTTATCATATTGTATTTAGTTCTTCGGCCACTGTTTATGGAAAACCAAAAGAACTCCCTATTGCCGAGGATCATCCAGTAGCCCCAACCAACCCATATGGCCATACTAAGGCCATGATAGAGCAGATCTTTATTGACCTTACAGGCTCAATTGACCCATGGCAGGTGACTATATTACGATACTTCAACCCGATTGGAGCACATGGCAGCGGCTTAATTGGAGAAGACCCTAATGGCGTACCAAACAATCTATTTCCTTATTTATCCCAAGTTGCCTCTGGCAAACTAAAACAACTCACGATACACGGAGATGACTACGAAACTCCTGATGGTACAGGGGTTAGAGACTACATACATGTAGTGGATCTCGCGAATGGCCATCTGGCCGCCATTAAGAGCCCTGTGCCCAACAATCATTATGCAATATACAATTTAGGTACCGGCAAAGGCTACTCGGTGCTAGAGTCCATCGAATCATTTGAAGAAGCTTGTGGTAAAAAAATAGCTTATGTTGTGGGGCCTTGCAGGGAAGGCGATGTAGCAGAGTGCTATGCAGACCCGTCAAAGGCCAAAAAGGCTTTGGGGTGGACTGCCCAAAAAAGTTTTTATGATGCCTGCGTAGATACTTGGCACTGGCAAAGAAAAAACCCAGAAGGCTATTGAGAATAATATAAGCAATTCAATAATTTAGCTTTAATTTTTTTAAATATTTATTAATACTATTAAGTACAGGCTAATATGGCATCAGTTCTTTCTAATCGAAGAAGTCCGTTGCTTCTTATTGGTATTTTATTGAGCCCAATAAAAACAACGCGAGTATTACAGACAATCAAATCAAACAGGCCCAAGCCCAAAAGGCTCGAATGTCACACCACCAAGCATAAAAACGTTGCCTAATATGTTACAATATGTAATAGCTATGAGCATAAACAGTAAAACCAAAAGTAAAATCAAAAAAGGGGTTGCGGTCGGCTTAGCCACATTGGCTATCGGTGCAATTGGTCTTGGGTGCTACCAGGCATTTTTAAAGCCCAAGTCAGCACCAAAGCCAACCAACGAAGCAACAAAAGAAAAGTCTGACGCGCAGGCTGTAGCAATAGACAAAACAGCCGACAATAATACGAAAAATTCTGACCAAGCTAGCGGCCAACAGCAGCAATCAACATCGGCTGCCGGCAGCGCCAAGGTTACAATTACCTACGCTGGACAAAACGGCACAAACTTGTCCGTTAGTGCGCAAGTTAGTGGCGCCACCAACGGTACCTGCAACCTAACCGCTACAAGGGGCAGTGCCGTAGTTACCAAAAGTGCACCGGTTGGCTACCTAGTGTCTTATTATATTTGTCAGGGCTTTGATGTGCCAACTAGCGAGTTTGCCCAAAAAGGCGAGTGGAATGTAGTAGTTGAGCTCGTCACGGCTTCAGGGTCAGTCAAATCAGAAACTAAGAAGGTAAATATACAATGAACAACGCTAATATTTCAAAACCCAGTATCAGAACTAAATTATCGAAGTCAAAAGCCATATTTTTGCTATTTTTTGCGCTATTTAGCCTAGCGTTGTTTTTACCAACTCCAGCCAAAGCTGCCAGTTTTGAGGCCGGCCGTATTATTGACGATAGTATATTTATCAATAAAAACTCCATGTCAGTTGCCGATATTCAGAACTTCCTTAACTCCAAGGTGCCAACCTGCAACAGGTGGCATGCAGGGTTTACGGGCGCTAGCGGCACGGTCTATAGCCCACCATGGACTTGCCTCAAGGAGTACAACGAAAACCCCACAACCAAACAAAACAACATTGGCCAATTCAACCCCGATGGCAGCCCGGTTATGGTGCCTGGCGGGTTAAGTGCAGCTCAGATCATCTGGAATGCCGCCCAAACCTACTCCATAAACCCTCAGGTTATATTGGTTACTCTGCAAAAAGAAACCGGCTTAATTACCGACGACTGGGCTGCCAGCTGGCAGTATCGTACTGCCATGGGCTTTGGTTGCCCTGACGGCGCACCTTGCGATGCTCAGTGGTTTGGCTTTGCCAACCAAGTTGGGCAGGGTACCAGACATTTCCGTAACTTTTTTGACGGCATCAGAAGTGGCGGGTTCTGGACACCAACCTTGCCTGGGGTTAATACAATCGGCTACAACCCTAATTCGGCCTGTGGATCTAGCAGCGTCAATATCACTACTCGTGCCGCCGCCGCACTGTACTCGTACACCCCTTACCAGCCTAATGCTGCCGCCCTTAATAACCTCTATGGTACTGGCGATGCTTGCAGCGCCTACGGCAACCGAAACTTTTGGCGCGACTTTACCGGCTGGTTTGGGAGCACAATTGCAGTACCATATCGCTGGGAATATGTCGGGCAATCAGCCAGTGGCAATCTAGTCGCTGGACAAAAAACTACCTGGACACTTACTGCTCGTAACGTTGGGTCTAGTACTTGGTACAACTCAGGCACAAACCCCGTTAGGTTAGGTACCGATAGGACAAGGGACCGCAATAGCGCCTTTTGCACAGCCTCTTGGATAAATTGCCATAGGTCAGCTCAGCTCAATGAAGCCAGTGTTGCCCCTGGAAGTGTCGGTACATTTACTTTTGAAGTTCAAGCCCCAGCTAGCCCAGGCAATTACAATGAATACTTCAACCTCGTGGCAGAAGGCAATACCTGGATGAATGAGCTAGGCCAATTCTTTAATCCAAGTGTGGCAGCTGGTAGCCTAAGCTCAAGCGTGGTTAGCAATAACATGCCAACCACAATTGCTGCAGGAGGCACGGCAAATGTAACAATTGTCATGAAGAACACCGGAAACACATATTGGTACAATACCGGTAAATATTCAGTTAATCTTGCTACTTCATCGCCACAGGACAGATCTAGCCAATTTGCAACTAATACATGGCTCGGAGCAAACAGGCCAGCCAAAATGACCGAGTCTGTTGTTGCCCCTGGCCAAAATGCTACTTTCAGCTTTAACATTAAGGCTCCAAACATATCCAATATATATAATGAATCATTCAGTTTGGTGGCAGAGGGATGGACTTGGTTTGGTCAATCTGCAGCTACTGCAGTTAATGTTGGTGGCTCAACTCCACCACCAACTAGTGTGTCACCCAATTACTTAGCTCCAAACCAAGGCCTAGGTCTAAATGCTTCAATTGTGTCTCCGAACGGGAAGTACAGATTAATAATGCAAGGGGATGGAAACCTAGTTCTTTACTCGCCAAATAGAGCAATATGGTGGACTAGCACTCAGAACACAGGGGCCAACTTCTTTATAGTTCAGGGAGATGGAAATATGGTTATATATTCACCAGCAAGGTATGTCTGGGCTTCATGGACACAAAACCGCGGAGCCAAAACCCTATACTTGCAAGATGATGGAAATTTAGTATTGTATGATGCAAGCTTCCGTCCAATATGGAATAGTGAAACTGCCGGTAGAGTTTAGTGACGGACAAATAAAGCGAATAGGAAAGGGGCTAATAAAAATGAAAAAAAACTCCAAGATATATATAGCCGGCCACCGAGGTCTTGTAGGTAGCGCAATATGGCGCCATTTAGAGCGTGAAGGCTACACTAATTTGATTGGCCGCACCTCTGCCGAGCTGGATTTAACTGATCAGCCCATGGTAGAGGAGTTCTTTGCCTCAGAAGAGCCCGAATATGTTTTTTTGGCAGCTGCGAAGGTTGGTGGCATCAACGCCAACAATATTTACCGAGCAGAGTTTATTTATAATAATCTTGAGATTCAGAATAACGTAATCGATGCTAGCTATGAACACAAGGTAAAGAAGCTGCTCTTTCTCGGTAGCGTATGTATTTATCCTAAGAACGCAGAGTTGCCAGTGCGGGAAGATAGTCTGCTCACAGGCGAGCTCGAATACACCAACGAGCCGTATGCGCTTGCTAAGATTGCCGGCATTAAGCTGACCGAAAGCTACAATTTACAGTATGGCACCAACTATATTTCTGTAATGCCAACCAACCTATATGGCGAGAACGATAACTTTAACCTAGAAAAGTCTCATGTTATACCTGCCCTCATTCGCAAAATGATTTTGTGCAAATACATCGAAGACGGCGAATACAGTCTAGCAGCAAAAAATCTTGGCCTAAGCGACGAGGGCGAGCAGGCTGTGCTTGCGGAAGTAACGCAATATGGAATCGAAAAAAGAGGCAATAATGTGGTCTTGAAGGTATGGGGGAGCGGAAAACCGTATAGGGAGTTCATGCACTCCGATGATATGGCCGAATCTTGTGTGTTTGTAATGAATAACGTAGACTTTGCCGACCTTGCTAAGGGCAAAGAGGAAGTTCGTAATACCCACATTAACCTCGGAACTGGCAAGGACATTAGTATTAAGGATCTTGTGGGGCTCATTAAGGAAACTGTAGGAGCTAATGCCGTCATCGAATTCGATACGACCAAGCCAGACGGCACTTACCGCCGCTACATGAGTGTCGATAAAATACACAATCTTGGCTGGCATCACAAAATAGAGCTCAAAGAAGGCCTAAAAAAGGCTATAGATTGGTACAAATCTAGCCAAGATAAGCTATAATATAGGCTATGAAAAACGAGCTCGTAATACGTCCGCAAAAGCGAATGCACATTAACCTCAAAGAACTACTCAGTTATCATGAACTGTTTTTTTACTTTGCTTGGCGCGATGTAAAGGTCCGCTACAAGCAGACCGCCATTGGCGCTAGTTGGGCTATCTTGCAGCCGTTCATTACGATGGTGGTGTTTACGCTGTTCTTTAATAAAGTTGCCGGCATCAACTCTGGCAATAGTGCTGTGCCCTACGCTATATTCTCCTATACCGGATTGCTGTTTTGGAACTACTTCTCGCAGGCGCTAACTCGCTCTGCCAATAGCTTAGTGGACAACCAGTCGATTATTACTAAGGTTTACTTCCCAAGGCTTATTCCGCCACTTTCATCTACACTATCCGCCTTAATCGACTTTGGGTTTGCTTCAGTAATATTCGTTGGGCTACTTATTTACTTCCAGTTTGCTCCAACGCTATTTGGGCTGCTTATCCTCGTCCCGGCCCTACTTGTTACCTTTATAGCCGCCTCTGGCGCCGGTATGTTCTTGGCGGCGGTGAATGTAAAGTATCGTGATGTTAAGCAGGCCCTGCCATTTTTTATTCAAACAGGCTTGTTCCTTACTCCGGTCATATACCCAATCACTCAGGTACCTCAGCAGTATCAGTGGTTACTCTACCTCAACCCTATGACGGGCGTAATTAACGCCATACGGTCGAGCTTTTTGGGTACAGCCCCGATCAACTGGTCACTAACCGCCATTTCTGTAGCTAGTGCATTATTTTTATTTGCCTTTGGCTTATATTACTTTAAAGGGCAAGAAAAGGATTTCGCGGATATTATATGAGTACAAGCAAGCCAATCATCGAAGTAAAACATTTATCTAAGGTTTATAACATCGGCCACGAGCAAAAGAGTGCGCCGGGTACTCTTACCTTCCGCGATAGTATCGTCCAAACTATGCGCAAGCCACTCGAAATATTTACTGGCCATAAGATGAAGCAAGAAAAGTTTTGGGCGCTTAAAGACATCAATCTCGACGTACAGCCCGGAGATACAATCGGCCTTATAGGGAAGAATGGTTCAGGCAAGTCCACCTTACTCAAGGTGTTGTCTCGTATTGTGGAGCCTACAGAGGGGGAAATTACTATGCGTGGCCGCTCGGCCAGTCTGTTAGAGGTTGGTACTGGCTTCCATCCGGAGCTTTCTGGTAGAGAGAACATTTTCTTCAACGGGGCAATCTTGGGGATGAGTCAAAAGGAAATTAAAAGTAAGTTTGACGAGATTGTTGCTTTCAGTGGCGTGGAGAAATTCCTTGACACTCCAGTTAAGTTTTATTCGAGCGGTATGTATGTACGCTTGGCATTTGCCGTAGCTGCGCACCTAGAGCCCGACATACTAATTGTCGATGAGGTATTGGCTGTGGGCGATGCGGAATTCCAAAAGAAGAGCCTGGGAAAGATGAAGGACGTTACAGCAGACAAGAATCGTACAGTAATATTCGTGAGCCACAACATGGAGGCTATTCAGTCTATCTGTAATAAAGTTGCTTGGGTTTCAAACGGCGAGATTAAGGAGTTTGGAGATACCGAAAAAGTTGTCGCAAGCTACCAAGCCTATGATTCTGGAGCAAACCAACTCTCTGTCGCTAAAAGGAAGGATCGACAAGGAACTGGCGTCGCCAGACTCACAGGGCTTAAGGTTGAGGAGAATATTGTAAGGTCAAAAGAACTAACAATTAAGCTTGCTATCGGTAGCAATGCAAACGAAGCATTCGTTGATTTTAAGCTATCACTAGACATATACGATAGTAGAGGTACGAATATTGCGAACCTACTCAACAGTACTATTGGTAAGAAACTTACAATTAAACCAGGTAAAAACATCGTCAATGTTAGGATGACCAACTTCAACTTAGTGCCAGGTGAATATACTATTAACACTTTTCTAGCTAAGGATCAGTACAACTCGGAGATATTTGATTGGCTAGAGGGGGCGGCAGTTTTGCACGTGCCAGCATATGATTATTACGACCAGGGTGCTCCACCTAGTGTTAATGGCAAAGTTAGTTATGTGGATTATGAGATTGATTAGTAAGCTACTTTATGGGCTTGGCTATCGAGCGAAGCCAGACTATAAATTAATCTCTTACTCGCAAGAAGGTGAAGACTTAGTATTGCGCCGCTTTCTTAAGGACGAAACAGAGCCCGGGTTTTATGTTGATATTGGTGCTCATCACCCAGAGAGGTTTTCAAATACTGCATATTACAGCAAGCTGGGCTGGCGCGGTATCAATATAGACGCAGACCCCAATCTGATTGATCAGTTTATTGCCTCAAGACCAAATGACATTAATCTAGCGTTGGGCGTTGGCCTGGACGAGGCAGCTATGGTATTCCATATCTTTAACGAAAAAGCACTCAATACATTCGATGAAAATCTTGCCGCTGAAAGATCTAAAGTGCCACATTACTATGTTGAGGCAAAAAGGAAGGTGGCGATACTACCCTTAGCAAAAATACTAAAAGACTACCTGCCCAAGGGACAGAAAATTAGTTTTATGAGCGTCGATGTCGAGGGCAAAGATTTGGAAGTCCTTAAGTCTAATGATTGGTCCCAATATAGACCAGACTATATTATTACAGAGTGCCTGGAGGCCAGGCGCCTACTAGAGATAGGCGCTGATCCCGTAGTGAAGTACCTGACTAAGCAGGGCTACGAACCAATAGCTAAGACCCTGTACAGTATATTCTTTCAGGATGTCAGTAATGACTAAGCAGATACCAGTTGCACTTTTTGTTTTTAATCGCCACCAAGACTTACAGAGTACGCTCGACTGTCTCAAGAAAAGTGGAGTCCGAAATCTTTGGGTATTTGCCGATGGGCCTAGAACCACAGAAGAGAAAGAATTGACGGACCAAGTCCGGGAGATAATAAGCGATATCGAATGGGTTGTGCCAAAGATACACTACCAACAAAATAACATTGGTCTTAGCGAATCGATTCGGAATGGTTTGGACACTGTTTTTAAAAAGCACGACTGCGTGATTGTTATCGAAGACGACATCTGTGTAGCGCCAGTATTTTATAACTACATGGTGAAGTGCTTAGAGAGATATAGGGATCGGTCAGATATCCTTGGCGTAACAGGGTTGCGCTATCCGTTTTCGCGGAGGAGTCTTAATAAAGCTGAAGAGGATGTGTTCTTAGCGCCCAGATTCTCTTCTTGGGGATGGGGAACATGGAAAGATAAATGGGAGCAAATTGATTTTAATCTGAGCCACATAGAAAAGAGGCTCCAGGAAAGCCCATCAATAGATCTGGGTATTGCCGGGAGTGATGCAGCTACTAGTATTGAATTGTTGCGTAACGGAAATTTGAGTGGCTGTTGGGATGTATATGTCTTGATGAATATGCTACTTAATAACCAATCTTTCGTGTGGCCAAAGTACAATATGGTCGAGAATACGGGCTTGCTTGAGGGGACACATGCCGATGGCGAAGCTCCCAATTGGGTCTTAAGATGGGAAAAGCCAGCTGAAAAGAGTTTAATCGCCCCCGCGGACTTAAGAAAAAGTGGTATGATAGTAGGTGACTTCGTGGATTTTTTTAATTTGTCACAGAGTTTGAGTATGAAAGGAAAAACTATGTTAAAGAGGGTTCTTAAGAAGGGCGTTAACGCCATCGGTATAGACGTCGTTAGGGTAAAAAAACAACCAAAGAAAGGGAGTATAAACCCAGCAGACTACTCGACTACAGATGCACCAATGGAGGTTCCGTGCCAAAAGGAAAGCTACTTTTTGATTTTGAACAAGTATATCAAAGAGGGCGATCGGGTTCTTGATGTTGGTATGGGTTTAGGCTATGGCATGAACCTACTCTCTATCAAGGCTAAAGAAGTTTATGCAGTAGATGTTGATAAAAAAGCGGTAAAATATTGCACTGAGCATAATCTAGATAAAAACCCTAAAATCAAAGAGTTAAAAATTTATGATGGCTATAAATTACCATATAAGGACAACTACTT
>JBAXPC010000024.1:0-9235 GCA_037132395.1 bacterium
AATCCTTACTTGGAGAATCCTGCAAAGATTGGGATGCAGTATAAGCATGCACGGTAGTCATCATTGACTTGTCTATGCCAAACTCCCGCTCCATAATAAAGGCTATCGGGGTAATGCAGTTGGTGGTGCAAGATTGGTTTGATATTATTTCTTGATCGGCAAGCTCGTCGTCGTTCACACCAATCAAAAAGTTTCCAGCCTTAGGATTGTTTTCGTCATTTTTAATTGCGGCCGATACTACCACCCTCTTGGCGCCAGCTTTAATGTGCAGGCTGGCGTCTTCGACTTTAGTAAAAAACCCAGTGCTCTCTATAACTACGTCTATATTGAGCTTACCCCATGGCAGGAGAGAAGGATCTTTTTCGGCTAGGATAGCAATTTTTTTACCATCTACGACTATAGAGTCGTCCGTACTAGAAACTTCCTTATGGTAAGTGCCATAATTACTATCGTGCTTTAGTAAATAAGCCAATGTCTTGGTATCGGACAGGTCGTTAATTGCTACAATCTCTAGCTCAGAATTAGCAAAAGCTATTTTAAAGGCACTTCTACCGATTCTTCCAAAACCATTAATTGCCACTCTGATCATTAAAATTTCTCCATTTAGCTTATGTATATTATTATACAGCTTATGTGAATCTATTACGATACGAAGTAGCTTTTATTGTTTTTTTGTATATGCTATTTTTTGTTATTTTTGGTGTGTGGTTTGCAAACATTATTAGTACAATCCTCACCTTCAAGTAGCCTAATAATATCTTCTTTGTCGTGGGCACCACACAGAGCTTGGTTAGTATCGACATTTACAAAAGCAGGAACGCCAGCAAACCCACCGCAGGCCTCACCGATTATTTTGCTGTGTGATTCCATCTTGCGGGCATTTTCTTCGTTATTCCAAACTTCTAGCTTTTCTATTTTTGCGCCAGTTGCTGATTCGATTTCTGCAATGACCGGCTTCATTGCTATGCAATGAGGGCAGGTCTCTCCATAAAATTCTATTACGTGCCCATATTTTTTTGACATTGACTCTCCTAGCTTAGTTATAGCTAATAGTATAAACTCTTGAGCTAAAAAAACAAATCTACTGGGCTAGGGCTTTGTCGATAGCCTGAAGAATATCGTTAGATCCAGCCTTAAGTATTACTGCTGTGCCATTCACGAAGAAGCTGGGGGTACCCTTGAGCTTAAATGCCTCACCTAGTCCAGCTTGCTGGTTGATAAGGTCGATTACTTTTTGACTTTCAGAATCTTTTTTAAATAAATCTACATCTATGCCTATCTCTCTGGCATAAGCTTCAAATTTTGAGCGAGGGTCTTTCTGTTTACTCCAATCGTCTTGGCGTTCATACAGTATATTGTGCATCTCCCAGAATTTTCCCTGTAGTGCGGCTGCTTCGGCAGCCTGTGCAGCAGCTTGGGCGTTAGCATGAATTTCTGTCAACGGGAAGTTCAGAAAAACAAATTTTAGTTTGTCGCTATATTTCGGAAGTATATCGTCTTTAATTAGTTTGTGGTATTGTCCACAAGCCGGACATTGATAATCCCCAAATTCGGCCAATGTCACCTTGGCATCAGCTGGCCCCAGAGAATTGCCCGAACTTAATTTAGCTACATCGGCTTCAACCTGAGGACGCTGTGAATTGCTAGCAACGGTAGGTTTGTCTTCAGGGCGTGAGATAGCATAAACCACCAGACCTATCACTAGGACGATTAGGCTGATAAAGATAATTATAGGTAGATTTTTTTTCATTGTTATAGTTTAGCAAAGTTTAGTAAATCTAAAAAGCATTAGTTTTATTTGGTAGAGCTAGTAGCTTCTGTTAGCTAAACTTAGCCTTGACCTCTACAAAGGTCTCGACTTTACGGGTTTTTGGGTCGAACTTCTTGAATTCTAACTTGTCTGGAGTATTCAAAGTGTTCTTGACAGTGTAGTACCTGCTGCCTGTTGCTTTGTTTCGAAGTATAGTAAGTTGTCGCTTGGTATTCTTTGCCATGATTGAGTATGAATTATAGCTTATAAAAGTATTTTCTTCAAGGGTTTTTTTGGCTTTTATCTAGGAAAGTTTATTTTGAGCTATCTCCTGCCAGCTATCATCTTCCGTTTCTTTTTTATACAAACAGACTCTACCAAGATTATAAGTGAAATGCACTGGCCGTGATCTTAATTCTTTAAGCACTAGTTGAGCCGCATCACTGCTAAGCCTATTTATAAGGGTTAGGTGGGGGTGAAAATCCCATTCCTCAGCAGTGTTATTTAATATTTGCTCAGCCACAGACTGGTATGATTTCCTGATATCGCAAAAAGGCACATAGTTGTCTGGTTCAAAATAAATAGCACTGTTGCGTTTCCCAATAAAGGCGTCGATTTTATTAAATGGCATTGAGAAGCCTTGGCAAACTGGCGAGCTACTAAATAGCTCTATGGCTTTGCCGATTGGCAGCAAAGACTCTTGGGGGCGATGGATGGTAATATGTGGCCCCAGAGTGAGCTTCCAGCGCGGTGCATAATGCCGGTAGCTGTCGCGCAAATCTATAAAAGGCCCGGCCTCTGACTCTGGCAATGGGATAGCAACTAGATAGCGCACTATATAGCAACTTCTACCGACACCGGGCAATGATCGCTTCCCGTTTGCTCGGGGTGTATTTTGGCAGACTTAATTTTGGCTTTGAGCCTTGTGCTAGCTAGCCAGTAATCAATTCGCCAGCCGACGTTATTAGCCCTAGCGTTGCCCCAATGGGTCCACCAGGTGTAATAGCCATTGCCCTTACTAAAGAGCCTCAGTGTATCGACAAAGCCAGCCTTAATGAAATTATCAATCCCGGCTCTCTCCTCCGTGGTATAGCCCTTTTTGCCTTCATTAGGTTTTGGTCGGGCTAGGTCATCTGGGGTATGTGCAACATTCAAATCGCCACAGACTAAGACAGGTTTTTTGCTATCGAGGCTCTTGCAGTAGTCTAAGAAGGCTGGATCCCAGTGCTCGTGCCGCAGCGGTATGCGGCTTAAATCGTCTTTCGAATTGGGGGTATAGACAGTAACCACATAAAACTTTTCAAATTCGGCAGCTATGACACGCCCTTCGGTGCTACTATCCCTGTCTTCACTATCGATTAGATGGTATTTTTTTGCTATCGCTTCAGGGATGCCATTGACGACACCAATTGGCTCTTGTTTTGAAAATATCGCCGTGCCACTGTAGCCTTTTTTGTCGGCCGAGTTCCAGTATTCGTGAAAGCCGGGCAAATCAATTTCCACCTGCTCCTGGTTGGCCTTAGTTTCTTGCAAGCAAATAATATCGGGCTGATACACTTTAAGGAATTTCTGAAATTCGCCTTTCTTGATAACTGCCCTGATGCCATTAACATTCCATGAGAATAACTTTGTCATATAGGGCTATTATAGCAAAAGAGCCGAACATCTGCTTGCGCAATATCTTTATGAGTAAAAACGGCATGTAGACGATTGGTTCTTTCGGGCATATTATTACCCTAGCGAATAATCGCCTACAAGCACACTTCTATTTCTCTCAAAACTGTTGCCCTTCCTTAGTTGGTCTTTTTGCTCCTGCCTACGGCCAAGTCTTTTGCAAGTCTGGCATTGGCTTGGATGGAATCGGCTTTTTGAGCCCATTTCGAAGCCATTTCATCTAGTATGTCTTCGACAACCTGACGGTCGCGCAATAAATTGCGTTGCATACGACGAAATTGCTTTAAAGCTTTGCGTCTTTTCATATCCTTTCACCTCCCTTCAATAAAAGCGGTGTAATTACATTATACACCCATTTTAACGAACGCTAGACGGTGAATGTGACAAAGTTAGTTATGCTATATTTTATCTATCTTGGAAGCCATTATAAAGTCATTTTCGCTGAGTCCATCGACAGCATGAGTATAAAGCTCAATCTGGACGATGCTATAAAAAATATAAATATCAGGGTGATGCCCTTGCTGGTTGGCAATATCGGCAACGCTGTTTACAAACTTCATAGCCTCCTTAAAGTCCTTAAAGCTAAACTCGCGCTTAATACTATGGTCCTTAATAACTTTCCATCCATCACTAATCTCTACAGAGTACTTGGCGATGTCCTTATGGGGCATAGCTGGTGTACCACCCTCACAGGCAAAACATGTTCTACTGGCTAGATCTTTGATAGGTTTATCCTCCAAATTAAGTGTTGATAACAATAATTATATAGTAAAATAGCTATACCATGAGCTTTCAACCGCAAAAAAATGTCAATCTAGCAGAACTAACAACCTTTAAAATTGGCGGTCAGGCCGCCTTTTATACTGAGGTTACTTCACCGAATTCATTGCCAGAAATATTTGCATGGCTGAAGTCTAATAATTTACCTCACCTAGTGCTGAGCGGTGGTAGCAATACCATCTTCGATGACGGTATATTTCGCGGACTAGTTATAAAAATTAGTATTATGGGCTTCGCTGTACTTAGCGAATCAGAAAAATCGGCAGATATTAAGGTCGGGGCTGGTGAAGACTGGGATGCAGTCGTCCGAAGGACTGTTGAGCGGGGCTTTGCAGGAATGGAAGCATTATCAGGTATACCCGGGCTCACTGGAGCAACTCCTGTTCAAAATATTGGTGCCTACGGGCAAGAGCTGAAAGATACCGTTAAATCGGTTGAGGTTTTTGACACCAAAAGTGGCGAGCTAACAAGCCTGTCAAGAGCAGAGTGCGACTTTAGCTACCGAGACAGCATCTTCAAGTCTGGCTCTAAGAGTCGATACATAATTACAAGTGTAGTTTTTGAGCTATCTAAACAAGCCCCTGGGGTACCTAACTACAAAGACGTTGTTAGCTACTTTGAATCGCATAATATCGCCAGCCCCAATCTAGAGCAGATAAGGCAGGCTGTGCTAGAAATTCGTAGAGGCAAGTTTGTTGATCCATCGGTAATGCCTAATGCAGGCTCTTTTTTCAAAAATCCGATCGTGACAGAGCTCGTTGCCAAGAAAATAATGCTGCAAAATCCAGATGTTAAATTATATCCAGAGGATACCAAAATAATTCCTCTTGAGGGTGGTAATTATAAAATAGCCGCCGGCTGGCTGATACAGAATCTTGGCCTCAAGGGCTTAGAGCTCGAAAAAGTCAGGATTGACCCCAACCATGCTCTGGTGCTGGAGAATAAGGGTGGTGCATCACAAAAAGATCTTAAGCATTTAGTGACAGTGGTACAAGATGCAGCGATGGAAAAGTATAGTATTGAACTAGAGCCTGAACCTGTAATTATTAAGTTCTAATATTGCCTTGTGCTGTTTAGTTGTAATACAAGACAGAAATCATTGTAATTAGTATCAGCACCTGGCCAACCAAATCGATTACCATCAGTTTTTTTGAAACCTTTTCAAAAATTCCGCCAACTACAACATATGTGACCATAAAGCCAACCCAAATCCAAATAGAAAGCTTGATTGCCTCAAATAATGTCTCGGGATTAGTGATAACCAAGAATCTTTTTAAGACTACCGCCGTCAAAAGTATCATTAGTAAAGCGATCAGATAATTTGTAACCGAGATGCTTTTAATGTCTTTAGATTTAATGCCGGCTTCTTTTTGCCACACTTTACCAAGCACCAGTGGTGAATGCCAAACAACAGCAACAATAACCGCCAAAAACGAAGCCAAAACAATTCCTACCCAGTTGGTAATTATGAAATCTAACATAAAACTCCTTTATTTAATAAATTCAGTATGAATGAAATAATTATATTTAACAAGCTTATGTAATTTTTTTAGACTATGTCAGCCTGGCAGGTATCGTTTCGACTTCGTCCAATCTGCACATAAAGCTATCGAATTTGCCGGATCGGCTAATAACCTCGACACTTGATTGTTCGAGAGTCTGACGGCTAATTACGATCTGCACTGGACAACCAATAAGGTCGGCGTCAGCAAATTTTTCGCCGGTGCTGGCGCTGGTTCTGTCATCAAACAGGCAGGTATCTGCACCGAGGGCCTGATAAACATCCTCGCCGGCCTTAATATTGGCCTCGTCACTGAGCGCAATAATGTGGTACTGGTACGGTGCAACTTCGCTGGGCCAGACAATCCCTTTTTCATCAGCAAACTTCTCTACTATTACGCCCATCAGTCTTGATATTCCGATTCCATAACAACCCATCCAGACTACGTTCTGAGCATTTTCGGCATCAGAGTATTTGTAGTCTAGAAGCTCTGAAAACTTAGTACCAAGCGGGAATATATTGCCTACCTCGCAAGCCCTGACTTGCTCTAGATCATCGAAATTGACGCCCAACTTTTTGGCGTCTTCTGGCGTAGTGACTTCTTTATTGTAAGCAATGTTGTTTTTCTTATCGAGGTATATGGTGTCTTCGCCGCTTTCTAGCACAGTCTGGAACTCGTGCGAATAGTTAGAGGTAAAATCGCCGCCTGAAGCCAGCGTAATATAGGTGTCTTCGCCAATGCCGAGCTTGTCATAGATGGCATTGTAGCTAGCTTTGGCAGTTTCATAAAAATCATTGAGGTCGGCTTCGCTGGTGTGGAAGCTATAGAGATCTTTCATAATAAATTCCCTGCCCCGCAGCAGTCCAGATTTTGCTCTTGGTTCGTTGCGAAACTTGGTTTGTATTTGATACAGGGCAAAAGGAAAATCCTTATAGCTAGTACGGAAGTGCTTAGCCATTGGAGTAATGAGCTCTTCGTGGGTCGAATTCAGAATATATTCGGTATTGCTTTTTGCCAGGGCTTTTTCGTTGGCTGGCTTGGTACTCATCAAGACATCGATGCTGTCATGACGGTTAGTGGCGTGCCATCGGTCCCTTCCTGAGAGTGACGGCAACAGAAGTTCTTCTCCGATTTTATCGATTTCTTCACGGACAATACTTTCGATATTCTTAATAACTTTCAAGCCCAATGGCAAAAATGCGTAAACTCCAGCCATTTCTTGGTATATATAACCAGCTCTAATTAATAGCTTGGCATTAATAGATTCGGTCTGAGCAGAAATATTTTTACTTGTTCTGGTAAATAGCTTTGATAGTTTCATAGCTATTAGTATCTAATAGATACGGCGATGTTGCAAGGTGGTCATACTCTAGGCCTAAAGCGAGCCCTGAGCGCATTTAATATTACTATGACATCGATTGCTTCCTGCATAAATGCGCCAATCAGGGGGACAATAAATCCAAATAGTGCGAAGACCATCAGCACTGAGCTCAGTCCGATGCCGGTAAATATACTCTGCTTTGCAATAGTGACCGACCTTTTTGATATCGCCACCAGCTCGGCTAGGCGGCCGAGGTCGTCCTGCATAATGACTGCGTCGGCTGCTTCTGAGGCTGCGGTCGAACCCTTGGCTCCCAACGCGATGCCAACATCTGAAGCTGCCAGGACGGGTGCGTCGTTGATACCGTCTCCCACCATAGCGACTGGGCTGTGGCTTTTCTTTTCATCTAGTAGCAATTGGACTTTCTGATCAGGTAGCAACTGGCTATGAACATCATCTATGCCGAGCTGGCCAGCAATATGCTCCCCGACTTGCTTTCGGTCGCCAGTCAGAATAATAAACTTATCCACACCCATTTCTTTTAAGCTTTTGATGGTGGCTTTGGCTTCCGCTCGCAGCGGATCGACAAATGTAATCGAGCCGATATACTTATCGTCGCGAGCTACAAATAGTGCTGTATTTTGGTGCCCACTATGGCCGACACAGACAGGGTTACTGGTATTCACACCGCTAGATTTTAGGAATTCAAAACTACCAACCAAAACTTTTTGGCCTTTAACGACTGCCGATATTCCCTTACCCGGGACTTCGCTGGAATGAGTTACTTCATACAGTGCTATTTTGCGCTGTTTGGCTGCAGTGACCACAACTTGAGCTAAGGTGTGCGTCGAAAGGCTCTCAACACTGGCGACTATCTTGAGTAGCTCATTTTTGGTTATCTCGCAAGGCTCGATATCTTGCACAATTGGCTTGCCTTGGGTCAATGTGCCTGTCTTATCGAAGGCGACGGTCTTAAGGCGACTCAGCTGTTCTAGTACGCCACCACTCTTGATGATTACGCCCCTACTTGCAGCTCTACTCATACCAGATACAATCGCTACTGGTGTGGCAATTAGTAGCGGGCAAGGTGTAGCTACTACCAGCACCGATAATGCTCGTACGGGGTCACCACTAATTGCCCAAGCTAGGCCCGACAGCACAAAAGTAACAACTGTAAAAGGCAAGCTATAGGCATCGGCCAGCCGCACTAAAGGTGACTTTTTGGTAGAAGCCTCACTAACTAGCCTAATTATTTGCTCGTACTGGCTATCTTTACTGATGTGGGTGGCGTGAATTTCAACTACACCGTCGAGATTAATAGAGCCAGCTAGGACTGCCCCACCCGATTTTTTATTTTCTGGAAGGCTCTCGCCTGTAATTGCCGATTCATCGACCGATGTAAAACCTTTATATATCTTGCCATCAACTGGGATCATGTCGCCGGGTTTTAATAAAATTGCATCACCCACCCGAACTTTTGAGACCGCAACATCTTCTGTGCCAGAACTAGTAATCAGGTGGGCAGTTGTGGGCTTGCGTTTGAGCAGGCTATCGAGCTCGTGTCGTGCGCGGTTCTTGGCGAAAGCCTCGAGTGCCTCGCCACCTGTCAACATAATGACTATCACGGCGGCAGCGAGGTATTGGCCCAGTAGCAGCGAGGATATTATAGCAGCAAGAGCAATGACATCGATTCCGACCTGACCTGAGCGTAAGGTTTTTATCATATCTCGAGTACTCGGAATGATTGCAATAACCGAAACCACCACAACACCAACTTGCGCTAGGTTGGGCTGGCCAGCAATAGCCGGCACTAAACAACCCAATAGTGCAAAGAGCACAAATACGAGATTATAATATGGGAAGTTTAAGCTAAAGTTTTTAGGCATTAAATACATAATACAGGTTATGTGCGACTAATAATATCTTTGGTGTGACATAAAATAAGCTTGACTACCATGGGTTTATCTGTTAAGATATTGGGTCTGTCCACAGTAGCATCTATGTAGGGAGTAAGGTTGAAAAGCAAGCCGTTATGGAAATTTTGGTACCATGCAAGTATCAATCGCGTCATTGAGAATATCGAACACGATAAACTCAAAAAAGAGGTTGCCCTTGCCAGGGCCGACATCCTGGAAGCCAGTCTCGAACTCAAAAATAGCTCGAGCCAGCACCATCAATTTTTAAAGTCGGCCCGCCACAAACTAGAGA
>JBAXPC010000025.1:0-8878 GCA_037132395.1 bacterium
GTACTTTAAGGGCAAAAACTTCGTATTTGATGAGCGCATGACAACCAATGGCGATACCGAGAGTGGCCAGAAGGTGCTGGGCAAATGTGCGCATTGTCAAAAATCTAGCGATCGCTACATCGACTGCGCCAAGCCAGACTGCCACCAGCTATTTATATGTTGCAAGGCTTGCGACAAGGTACACGCGGGTCTATGCCCGGTCGCGGTCGAAGATTTTAGTAAAAAAACTTAAAGCTTCAATAGCTCTTCGCGGACAATTTTTCTATCATCCCAAGGTATCGATTTGCCATCGATTTCCATCGACTGTTCGGCACCTTTGCCAGTAATTAGTACCAAGTCGTCTTTTTGGGCCAACTGCAAGGCTTTACGGATACCTTCGCGTCGGTCGGGTACAATAAACATACTCTTATTTTTTTCGGCACCTGCTCCAAGCGCCCCCCTAGCGATATCATCAAGAATTATTTCAGGGTCATCATCATAGGGGTCGACATTACTAAGTACTATTATGTCTGAGCCTTTGGCGCAGATTGCGCCCATTTCGGGGCGTTTGGCCTTATCGCGCCCACCACCCTCGGCACCCAAAAGAGTAATAACCTTGGCATCCTTTGGCTTGATATCGTGCGCACTGTCCATCAGCGCGGTCATACTGGCTTGCTCGTGGGCGTAATCGACCACCACAGTGAAGGGCTGTTTGCCTTCGATAACTTCCATGCGGCCCGGGATGGTTGGTAGCTTGCTGAGGCCCAATGTAATGGCTTTTTTATTTACACCAAGGGCAGAGGCGGCAGCGATAGCTCCAGCAGCGTTCACGGCATTTATTTTGCCAAGCATCTTAACCCCGTAGCTTGTGTTGTTAATATCGAAGCTGATGCCGTTTTGGGTATCCTGGATATCTTTTATAATATAATCAGCGCTGGCTTTGGTACCAAAAGTTAGTTTTTTATCAGCTTGAAACAGCAAGTAGTCTGGGGCATCTTTGCTGTCGATGTTGGCGACAATCATTTTGGGAGTTTTTTGTAGCCCGATAGTTTTGCGCTTGGAGTGGGTGAGTCGCTTAAAGACGCGTTTGTTGTGCTTGTGCAGGGTTTCGAGGCTAAAGTCGTGGGCCGCCATTAGCTCATTGGTGACATTAGTAAATATTAGTACATCAAAATTAATACCAACATGCCGGTACTGAGTCTGACCCTCCGAAGGAACCTCCATAATTACATAGTTACAATTAATAGCCGACATTTTGGTGAGCAGCCGCTGCAGCACAAAAGCGCCCGGCATAGTCATGTGGTAGTGATTGAGTTCTTCCTTTTGTCCAAAGCGGATATTGGCGGTACCAATAAGCCCGACCTTATATCCACCGGCTGAGAGTATCGACCACAGCATATTGGCAGTCGTGGTTTTGCCCTTACTACCGACCAGCCCAATCACAACCATCTTGTTGCTTGGGTGCTTATACTTCTGGGCCGCAGCCAGCGATTCGCTGTAGTGCAAAAAATTTATGAATGACTTTGGAATTATTGGCTGAACAAACTTTTTAAGTAGTTTTTTCATGTTCCCATTATAGCCTGATAGCTACTTATATATAAAGTCTAGGCTGTTATAATTAGCAAGATGAGTAAAACTATACTAATGTGTGCGCCAACATACTTTGGAGTCGAGTACGAGATAAACTCCTGGATGGATACCACCGATATTGTCGATAGTGTAATCGCTACCAAGCAGTGGCAGGCTTTGTATGGTATTTATAAACACAACCTGGGTTGGGATGTAAAACTAATCGACCCAGTTAAGGGTCTGCCAGATATGGTATTCGCGACTGATTGTTGCCTTATGATGAACGGCAAGATACTTTTAAGTAGCTTTCGATACCTAGAGCGCCAGCCCGAGACCGCTCATTTTGAAAAGTGGCTACACGACAATGGATTTACAAATACCAATCATGCCAAGCATCGTTTTGAAGGCGGGGGAGATAACTTGGTGTGTGGCAATAAGATTTTGGCTGGGCATGGCTTTCGTTCGGATTCCGAAGCCGCCACCGAAATGCGCAAGTATTTTGACTGTGAGGTCGTGAGTTTAAAAAATGTTGATCCATATTTCTACCACCTCGACACATCTTTGGCAGTATTGTCTGACGACACGGTGGCATATTATCCGGGTGCGATCGATGAGGCAAGCCAAAAGCGTTTAAAATCGGCAATTCCAAATATTATCGAGGCCACCCACGAGGAGGCTAAGGGGTTTGGCTTAAATGCAGTGAGTAATGGCAAAACTATTATCACCAGTAACGAATCGGAGAGTTTACTAAATAAGTACCGAGCGGCTGGCTTCGAGGTTATTGGAACTTCCATACTAGAGTTTCGTAAATCTGGCGGTGGTGCGAAGTGCTTGACACTAGAAATCTGTTAAGCACTAGAACTTTATAAAAATCTTAGCTATAATAAAAAGCAATTATGCAACAACAAGACAACGACTTTCCGATAGATCAAATCAAGTCCGACACTTCAGCCGCTGGCGCTGCTGGTGCAGCCAGCCAGCCTACCGATGCGGCCAGCTCGCTAATGGGCGGCACAACTTTTCAGCCCCAAGCCAGCCCTGCCCAGCCAGCTCCCACTTGGCAACAAGATGCCCAAGCCGATGCCAGTATGCTGCTAGGAGCCCAAGCTGCAGACCAACCTTTGCCAGTAGCTCCTGCTGCTGTTCCGGAAGCTGCCATGCCACTGGTCGATAATACAATTACTCCTTCGGTGCCAGTCCAGCCCAGTGCTTTGGATATGCCTTTACCTACAGCTCCACCAGCCACACCTCCAGAACCAATGCCAGCCGAACTGCCAACCTTGCCTATAGAGCAGCCCCTAGCAGAACCCCAGCCAGTTATGCCTGCCACACCAGTAACCAGCCCCCCACTTACTGAGGATGTACCTGGTGGCTCACTCCCACCTGGAATGCCAATGGAGCCGCAACCTGCAATGCCTCCAGATTCGATGCCAGCTAGCTACAATCAGCCAGTAACAGCTCCAGCAGAAGTGCCGTCTGGCTACGCTCAGCCTGGCGCGTTACCAGGTGCCGATCAGCTAGCCCCTGTGGCAGCCGGGCTAGATACTTCGGGTGGCTATGGACCACCCCCCAAAAAGAGTAAAAAACTTATTTTTATTATTATTGGTGTGGTTTTGGGCCTCGCCTTAGTCGGCGGTGGAGTTTATTACTTTACAGTAGTCGCTAAAAAGTCGACCCCAACACCAGCCCCAACCCCAACCCCAGCACCAACACCGACACCTACACCTACTTCTGGTGCAGCCACTCCACCCGAAGGTTATGCCACTATCACGAAGCAGTGCTACAGCTTTGCGCTCTATGTGCCCAATACAGTACCTAAAGATGAAACCTGCACTTTTGTTACTTCTACATTCGGTCAAAAAGCAATCAGCACTATCGCGGTGGATACCAAGACAGAATCTTATCAAAAGATTGATGAGTACTTGGCGACATTTAGCGCATCCGTGACAGTTATATCGACAGATGCCATCAAGCTCGACGGACTCGATGCCACGCAGGTTATATATAAAGCCCCTGATGGCAAAACCTACTCTATAACAGCATTACTCTTGGTCGGTAAAAAATATCAGCAAGATGGCAAAACTGTCACGGTTGTTGCAGTTACGACGAGCTACCAAGATGAATTCGACAAAACAGTTACAAAAAACGTACTCGATACCTGGCGCTGGCAGTAACAAGGTTAATACTTGATAAATTCTTGGCATAGGAGTAGTCTTGTAAAACGCGCATCGTAGCGCCGTACCTGAAAGGAAAGTCATTGAATAGAAAACGCTGGTTGCTATCCTCTGAATCCGAGCGGCTGATATCTGAGTTTCTCGATAACTGGGCAGTTCATTGGCCTGAGACGGCTAAATACAATACGTTTGAGATGGTCATCATAAAAGACTATCTGGCCAATAAAGTTACGGACAAATACCCATCGTCAGGTGACGTAGGGTTTTCTAGGACGGATCTTAAAGCTGCGGTTGGGCATCTCGCTACGCTTAGTCAAGAAAAGGTGAAGAAGGGTAACCCAGAGCCTGGCCTAAGCAGCCAATGCTTCGATTTTGTTAACCTCTTTCTTGCCCATTGGGACAGGCGTGATAAGTATTCTGCTGGTGAGTTGGCCAACATCAGGACGATTCTTTACAGCTCCGTTCATGATAACTACGGTAAGACTAAATATATGCATCTGTCTGTTCGACCCAAAGACCTGAAAGATGCAGAGAATTTTGTGAACAAGAACCGTCGCAGGGCCGAAGTTGAATCACTAGCCGACGCTCGCGACGCACGTATTCGTAAAGCTAGGGCCCGTTACGGCAAGGCAGCCGTACCCACCCACGTACTGCTTTACCCAAATGGTAGAGAATAGTCAGCTAAATTATAATGTTCAGCTCAATCCTTGAGCTGAACTTTTTTATTTGGGTTTGCTTTTATAACGGCGGTGTAAGACTTGTGGAGCATAAGACCAGATGATAATATACTAATAATGCATGATTTTAAAAGTACTAAGTTTGCCCTTAATCAAATATTGGTATTAGCTGGTATCCTATTTTTAACTTGCAGCTGGATGCTAGGCGGCTTAGATTGGGTCGCCTATATTGTATATTCAGCCAGTCTTCTGGTGCTAGGTATTTGCTTATACCAGAGCAAGAAAGAGCTTCAACCGAGCATTAACAAATTGTCGTTGCTACTTTTGTCGCTGGGTATTTGGCTGGCTATGTCATACTTGTGGTCCATAAATAGATTCGATACTACACTAGGCGTGACATTGCTGGTTGTTGGCGGGTTGCTATATGAAGTAACCCGCAAATTTTTATACGACGAAAAACTCTATCACCTTTGGCAGATATTATGGATTGGCTCTACGCTAGCGACTGTAGTGTGGGGCATCGGAGAGTACATGCTAAACAGCGTAGATGGCAGGTTTGTGACATTACTATACTGGCCGAACGCCACGGCAGCATATTTGATGCCAGTAATAATTTATACTGTTTATAGATATTCACAGGCAAAAGGTCGCGCCAGGAGCTACTATTTGGTGGCTGCTACAGTATTGTCTGCTGGCTTTTTACTAACTTTCTCAAGAAGCGCCTACATCATTTTTGTACTGTGCCTTGTTCTGCTTGTCATATTAGTCAAAGAAAAGAAAAAGTGGATTCTTTGCCTGCTGAAAGTGCTAGCCCTTTCAGTACTTCTAGCGTCGACACTTTACTTTATAAGATCTGTGGTATTTAAAAATAATATCAATATCAATACAACCAACAGCAGTAAGCAGGTTCAGGAAACACTTGGCAATAGTCTTTCCGATAGAGAAAGCTATTGGTCTGGCACCCTAAATATTATAAAAGACTATCCTGTGTTGGGCACTGGCTATGGTACCTTTAGATCCATTTATCAAAGCTACCAACTCAATGCTATGGCCGAGACAAACGATCCGCACAACATCTTTCTCAAGGTTTTCTCCGAAGCAGGTCTTGTGGGGTTTGGATTATTATCCTTGGCTGTACTCTATTTGCTGTCTTTAATTATAAAAAATCGAAATAAAAACAACATTCTAATCCCTGGAGTTGGTATTTTAGCCGTACTAGCACACGCTTTTTTTAGCACAGACTTTATTTACCCGGCAATATTGTTTTTAGTACTCATTCTTCTGGGTATAGTATCCATCGCGTCGGATGACAATCTCGAGTTGTCTAAAAATAAACTTCCTATATTAGCTAAGCTGAAGTATGTATTTTACGGTCTAGCTGCATTTTTACTGCTAGGTGCAAGCCTATTATCTTTTAATTATTTTTTATCTAGAATGAATCTAGACTTAGTAACTGGATATACCGGCTTCACATCTGAAGACCGCACTAAATCTTTATCGGCCGCAGGCGGTACCCTACTTTATAGCCCTGATATCATTGGTATGCAAGTGGCCGATATAATTAATGAGGCAGTCAATGGTGACCAAGCTGCACGCGCTGAAAGACTAGAAGCTGCCAGGAAGCTAATCGAAAAAGCCATCAGTGCTGACCCATTTGATAATCAAAACTATTTGCTACTAGCTAAAATATACGATATCAAAGGAGACCATTCAGCCGCCCGTCAGAATTACGAGTTAGCCTTGAGTCGTTCTCAGTTTAATAATTTGGATATATATATCAGCTATATCGGGTTCCTTACTCGCAATAATGAATCCCAAAGGGCACTTGAGCTTAGCGATAGGATATTGACAAATTATGATGATGCTACAATCCGCGCCAAGGCTCCCCTTAGACCCAATCTTGTCGCTCAAATTTCTAACATATTAACACTCCGAGCTATTTTGCTGATAGCCAATGGAGACAACCCGAAAGCAATAGAAAGCTTGAAAAAGGCGTTAGCTCTAAATAGCAGCAATCAAACTGCTGTGGGTCTGCTCGATAAATTAGAGAACACTAGATAGTTGACAATTTATTTTGCAATTATCTCATAAGTTTGTAGCCATCAATAGAATAAATATTAAGCTTCAAGTGTACGATTGTCAGATATTGGGTTTGCTTTTATAACGGCGGTGTAAGACTATAATAGATATATGAATGATGTAGATGAAGTCAAATCGCGCCTCGACATAGTCGATGTCATAAGTGGTTATGTGCCATTAAAGCAGACCGGCAAGAGCTTTAAGGGCCTTAGCCCCTTTAAAACTGAAAAAACCCCATCCTTTATTGTTAGCCCTGACAAAAATATCTGGCACGATTTTAGTTCGGGCAAGGGAGGCGATGTTATTAGTTTTGTCATGGAGATGGAGGCCCTGACTTTTCCCGAAGCCCTCGAGATGCTTGCCAAGCGAGCTGGTGTTAAGCTGACACCCAGATCTGGATCGAACCAAGCCAACGCCAGTCATAAGACCAAGCTCTACGATGCCTGCCAGTCGGCTATGGCATACTTTCATTTGAGTTTATCTAAAAATGAGAAGGCCAAGGATTACTTCATTAAAACCAGGGGATTGAGCTCGGCAACCATTAAGAACTATAAGTTAGGCTACTCGCCTGATAGCTGGGAATCGCTCACAAACTATTTGACCAAAAAAGGTTTCAAGGTTGAAGACCTGATCGCCGCGGGTTTATGCGTCGAGGGCAAGCAGGGCAAAGGTGCCTACGATCTTTTTAGAGCCCGCGTGATGTTTCCGGTTTTCGATGCCCAAGCCCGCGTAGTGGGGTTTAGTGCCAGAATACTCGGCAGCGAAAAAACTGCTAAATATATCAATACCCCGCAAACACCCATTTACAACAAGAGTGAGGCCATTTATGGACTAGCTCAAGCCAAGGACCCTATCAGGCAGGCCGACCTGGCCGTTGTGGTAGAGGGCAATATGGATGTTGTGGCACTGTCTAATGCTGGCTTTGGTAATGTCGTGGCGAGTAGCGGCACAGCACTAACTCAACTGCAATTAAAACAGCTAGCCCGCCTAACAAGTAATATTGCTTTTTGCTTCGATAGCGATGAGGCTGGTATTGCTGCAACGCTTCGGGCCATCGATATCGCAGCCACGATGGATGTCAAAATCGATATCATCAGCCTCAAGGGCGCAAAAGATCCCGATGAACTTCTCAAAAAAGGTAAGGCCGAATGGCAGAAGGCGGTCGAGGGCGCCAAGTACGCCCCGGACTACCTAATAGAAATCGCTAAGGATAGATATGGCACCACCACGGCGCCCGGCAAGAAGCAGTTTATTAAATTTATCACCCCGATGCTCTTGAGCTTGCACGATGATATCGAAAACCAACATTACACTAAAGTAGTCGCTCAATTGCTAGATACTACCGAAGACAGTATTAGCAAATTGGTTTTATCCAAGACCCAGACAGCTACCTCGGCCTACTCACAGCCCAACCCAGAGCTCCAGCCTGATAGCGACTCACAAGCCGACCCAAGTAACAGCCCATCCGAAAAACGAAAGCTGACCCGACAAGAAAAGCTCGAGCAAATACTGCTAGAACTCTGCTTGGCTTTCCCTGAAAACATCTCATCACTTGACGACCTAGATTTGGATCAGTCCTCGGAGCTGCACAGTAACATATTCAAGGTTATCAAAAAATCACCCAAAGCAAAGTTCGCGACGATCCTAAAGGCATTGCCTAAAGAGGAAAATTATGTTAAAATTCTTGCATTAAGAGGTGAACAAAATTACGCCGATTTGACGGCGCACGATATTAGGCTCGAAGCCTTCACCCAGGTTGCTAGGATCCAAGAAATCAACAGACAAAATGCCAAACACCAATTGGCCCGACAGCTATCAGAAGCCGAGGCCTCTGGAGACGCCAAAAAAACAAAACAACTTCTAAGAGATTACCAAGCACTATTAAACGAGGATTAATAACTATATGCCCAGAAAAGCCAAATCGACCCCAGAGCCAAAATTAACAAATGATTTTAGTGAAGCAATTGAAAAGCTAATCGTCAAAGGCCGACAGCAAGGCTTTGTGACCCAGCAAGAAATCCAGGCCACTATTCCCGAGGCCGAAGACAGCGTCGATTTGCTCGACGACTTGTACTCGCAACTCATCGATAAAGGCATTGAAGTTACCGACCAAAAAGATAAACTTTGGGAGACAGAGCCAGAGGAAGATGTCGAAAACGCCACCAGCGAAGCCAATATTAAGGATATCGCCGACGATTCAGTGCGTTTGTATTTGCGCGAAATTGGTAAAATTTCTCTCATTACGGCTGACGAAGAAGTATCGCTCGCTAAGAGGATTGAAAAAGGAGATAAGGCCGCTAAAGACGCTTTGGCTGAGGCCAATATGCGTCTCGTGGTTAGTATCGCTAAAAAATACATCGGTCGCGGGCTAGACCTACTCGACCTCATCCAAGAGGGCAA
>JBAXPC010000026.1:0-8875 GCA_037132395.1 bacterium
CTTTTTTACTAATCCAGAATTGGTTGTCTTTAAGAGTTAAACTAGATTTTTGATCCTCACTAAGCTGAATAGTATACATGTGCGACTTTAGTTGGACTCTGCCGTCTGGAGCAGGTTTTTTGATATATTCAACCATTGTTCCATGAGGGGTCACTTTAAAAGATGCGCCTAGCTGCTCTTTTTGTACAGTCATAATCTGCTCGAACGGGTCGTTGCTATAAAGGAATGAGCCAAATGTATTATAGATAGTTCTCCCCTGAAGCTCATCCTTTTGAACCAAAATTTCATCATTACAGATTACAATCATACCAACAGATGTCTTTTGGGTATCAAAATGGGTTGAGATTGTACTAATTGATACTGGTTTCATATAAATAATATATCATAAAATAACCCGTTGTATCGCTTTAGTTGGAGCGACCACTTTAGGTCGTTTGCGTTCTGTCAGGAATCATTGCTGGCTCTTGCTGGTTCGCTGGCCTGCGAATGGAAGTTAGGACTATTATTTCAGTGTAAAACCGCCATCAACAGCTAATACTTGACCTGTTATAAATGAAGCATCTTCTGAAAGTAAAAATGTAATTGCAGCTGCTACTTCTTCAGGTTTGCCTATTCGTTCAATAACAGAAAGGTCTGTTGTTTGTGCTGGGTCTTCCCCCGAGCTAGCAGTTAATGGTGTATCAATAAGTCCTGGAGCAATTGCATTAACTCTAACCAAGGGGTTTTTATAAGACCGTGCAAATGACTTTGTCATCGAAATTATACCTGCTTTTGTTGCAGAGTATATTACCGCATAAGGCTCTCCAATTATGCCATCAACAGAAGTAAGAGTGACAATTGAGCCGTTTTTAGACGTTTTTTGTATAAACTCACCAAGTACTTGCAGTGTTTGAAATGTGCCTTTTAGATTTACATCGATTGTTCTATCGATATTTTCAGCAGTAATGTCTTTAATACCTGCTGGCAATGGCATCACACCTGCATTTGCGACCAGAAAGTCAAGCCTACCAAATTCATCAGCCACAAACTTTGCAAGCCTATCAACATCAGCTTTAATGGCAATGTCAGCTGAACAGAATCTGACCCTTTCCTTATCGGAAAACTCTTTAATCACTTCTTCATTATTTGCCGAAACTCCATTAAGTATTACAGTGGCTCCTTCATCATATAGTCGATGAGCAGTAGCCTTGCCAATTCCTTGTGTTGAGCCAGTAATTAAAGCTATTTTATCTTTCATTAAATACATCATATCAAAAAAACCCCGTCTGATGGTTTTTTTAGTTTAAATGTCCGCCATGGGGTAGTTGGCGTTCTGTCTGGAATTTTGCTGGCTTCGGGTGGTGATGAAAGACTATTCTGGTAGAACAACGTCAATTTCTTGACCTGCAAAGTTTATGATCTCTCCAAAGCTCTCATTTTTGGCAAATTTTTGCCAGCGCCGTGCTTTATCGGATGTTCCTTCATCAGTGTCATCACTCATGGCATCACGAGCTTCTTGTGACTCCCATTCTGCAACGGCAAAGTAACAACCGGGTTCGTCACGCACACTATGAACATGAGTTCCTGAAGCACCTGGATACTCTTGTAGGATTTTACTGCTTTCGCGCCAGTGGTCAATGAAGGCCTGTTCGTCCTCAGGGTTGTTTAGTTTTATTTTCCAAATGTATCTATACATATTTTAAAGTATACATTACTGCCTAAAAAAGCCCTAGTGAGGTCATTTTTGGATAATTGCTGGCTCCGGGTGGTGATGGAAGTTAGAACTATTTGTGTGAGTAGTCTTTTAACTCAATAATCATATCCAAATGTTCAACACCGTCTTTTTTGAATGTCCCGGTATTTTTAAATCCTAGTTTTTCATAGTAGTGAATTGCTCGCTCATTGTCTTTTAACACGCCGCCCCATAGAATAATTCGTTGTTTACCAAACTTTTTGGCAACATCTGTAATAAAAGGAAATACTTTACTGCCTAATCCTACATTTTGATAATCATCGGCTAGTGTTGGGCCAAATCTTAAATCAGTTTCGGGGTTTAGTGTGTACCCGGTTTTACTATACCGCTCAATATCACTTTCTGGGAAACCAAAGCTTAACTCTATTAATCCGACTATTCTATCTTTACTATTTTCTATCACAAATCGTAACTTGTCGTACTTGTTGATGGCATCACATAGTTCTTTGGCTGTTTTCATATCATAGCCCTCAAAAGTACTTAATCTGCGGGTTTCTTTCGACAATCCTTGCAAAAAGTCGGCTAGTTTACTAATGTCATTTGGCTCTAGTGGACGCAATACAACTTTCTCGCCATTCCTAACCAAAATCTCACTAGTAACTAGTTTTGGGTTATCGGCAACTTCAGTCATTGTTAGTTTCATAATCACATCATATCAAAAAAGACCCTTTCGGGCCTCTTTAGTTCGAACGTCCGCTTTGGGGTAGTTGGCGCTCAATCTGGAATTATTGCTGGCTTCGGTCATTCGACTCTGAGGGATGAGCCCTCAGGCTCAGACTCGAAGAGAGGCCGGAGTAGCACTTCGTGCACGCTTCTTCGCTTTCTCGATGCAAGCATCTGCGACAGCTCATCGCGAGCGAACCTACGGTTCGTTTCTGGCTTCGCCAGAAATCATAAAAAATGCCCGAGACGAGCTCGGGCGTTTTTTATGGCTCCGGGTGGTGATGGAAGTTAGAACTATTGTAACTGGATTGTGCTTATAGTCTTTACACTCTTACCGTCAAAACTTGCAATGGCTAGCTCACCAACCACTCCACTAATATGCAAGTCCTTTGCTTTCAGGTCTTCTTCTAGCTGTTTCATCTTTTCTGGGTCTACATCGCTACCTATCCCAACATGCGGTACAAATGGTATGTCTAGCCGCAGTTCTTTTTGCAGCGAGCCTGTATACAATAAGTCGTGGAGCTTTACTATTTCTTCGTAGCCTTCGCTAGGCACCAAAAATGTATGCCAATAGTCATTGAAGCTATCTTTTACAACTTTGGTTTTGTTAAGGGTAAAAGTGATGGCCTTTGCGTCTTTGGTCTTTTCTCTTACATGGCTGATAAATCTTTGTTCATCTACATTGCCCACAGGAAAAACAAAAGTAAAATGAGGCTCAACTACCGTGTAGTTGAGTTTATCTTTTTCTTTGCGGACAGACTGAACCCAGTCAAAATCTGCTTGGCTAATTTTTGGATATGCGATTACAACTAGTGACATAGCTTTATCATATCAAAAAAGACCCGTCTGGGGTCTTTTTAGTTCGAACGTCCGCTTTGGGGTAGTTGGCGTTCTATCTGGAATTATTGCTGGCTCCGGTCATTCGACTCTGAGGGATGAGCCCTCAGGCTCAGACTCGAAGAGAGGCCGGACAGCGGACTTCGTCCTTTTCCATTCCGGCGTGCTCGAAGCAAGCTTCTGTGCGCGTCCTCATTCCACCGAACCTGCGGTTCGAGGTTCTGAATTCAGAACAACAAAGTAAAAGAGCCAGGCACAAGACCTGACTCTTTTTCTTTGGCTCACAACAATAGAGGATGTTATAACTATGATAAAGCGAGATTCAGTAGTTCTTTCCTGAGCCAGAGCCTATCTGCTTCGGCAATACCTTCATTAAAATCTGAACCAATTAAAGCCTTAAGCTTAGTCTGACCACTCTCACTATCACTCAGTAAATAGCTCCGACCTTCACTAATACTTATTAGGTTTAACGCCCAATCTGTATCACGATTATTTAATATCTGGGCTATTAAGTCCTTTTTGTCGAGTGCAAAAGCTCTTGCGTCCCAGACAGTTAGCTGCCCAAATGTATGTGGTAATCTTGGTGCTTCTTCCATTGTTTTTATATCGTTTGAAACTGCTTGTTCAAAGTTATCTTCGATTGATGCTTGGCATTCAGTAAAGTATTGAGCGGCGAAATCGTCAGGTAAATGACCAACTTGTTTCAGAGTTGCATACGCATTTCTGTCTCGTTGAGTTGTCACATCGGCATTAAAGTTCAGAGTATTGTCTAGTATCCCTGCCGCCAATAGACGTGCAATTTCTGGTTTCATTTCTTGTAATCTATTACCAGATTGCCAGCGTTCAAAGATTTGCGTACAGGAAGCCCCTATAAATTCAATATCCGCTTTATCTCCGATTTTTTCTTGCCAGTACTTTTCCTGCCCCGGATGGTGATCTATTACCTCAACTACGGTCCCATTCTTAACTATTGGATCAAAAAAATCTTCTTTTGAGACATCTACAAGAATAAATTCATCACTCTCACCTTGTTGATACTTTTCAAGGCTTATCCCCAACACTCTCAGACTTCTGGGAATACTTTCGTTGAGTGGGGCGCTACTTGCTGCATAAGCATCTTCGCCATTGAGCCTCAACAGTTCTGCTTCGGCAATACACCCTGCATAAGCGTCAATATCCATATAGGCGGAGCCGGCGGTTACAATTTTCATTACATTTATCATACCAGAGTCCCTTAGTTTCAGTTCCAGTCTGGGTAACAAAAAGTCAGGCGGATTCAGAGAACAGTTCTGATTTTATCTATTACGGCTTGGCTCCGGAGGCCGGGGCTGCTTGCGGCACGTTTCCTCGTTTTCTCGGATCCGCCAGTTGGCGGAAGCTCCTGCGAGAACTCGTTACGAACGAACCTACGGTTCGAACTTCAGTACACTGAAGACAAAGTAAAAAGCCGGACATAAATGCCCGACTCTTTACTTGGCTCCGGAGGCCGGACTCGAACCGGCAACAATCGCCTTAACAGGGCGGTGCTCTACCATTGAGCTACTCCGGATTACATTTTCGGGGCTCTCTACCATTGATCCGCCCGCTGGCGGAAGTCCGGAATATTGTGCTATTACCAAAGGATTATAATCTGTTGGGAGGCTTGAAGTCAAGCTGTAAATATGCTAAGCTACCGCCGTAAATGTACCTCGACAACGAAAGGTCCTTAAATATGCTAGAGTTCGGATCTCCAGAAGTATATAAGCTTGGCGGCGCTAGCCGTATCTCTAAGGCTGGAAAGTACCGGGTAAAGAAAGTTCTTAACGACCCAACCAACAAACACTACCTTATTGTTGAAGCTTTTCACCCTAAGGATGTTGGTCGCGTGGGCGAATTCTTGGCTGTTGTACGGCCCGAAAACCCCAAGCAAACCTACTACCAAAGCTGGGATGTATTTTCGCTCGTCAGATCTGGCCAAGACAGTGCCAATAGCATTGCAAGCTCTAGAAATGCAATCGAAAGTATTCGCCTAGGCAACAGTGTTGCCATAAAAAGCCTTACCAGCAGGTGGGCGTCTGTCGGCTCTAGCCCAATAGCAATTGAGTACTTTAGCCAGCTACTGAGCGGCTATAGCTCCAAGCTACTCGGGGCCAGAACCATCAACCGAATTCAGGCCGGCGAGATTTTAAGTGATGTTATTGACCTCAAAGACAGCAGGGGCAGATGCAATCCTGGTGCAAAAAGTGCCCAGCTAGTAAGCTCTGACCGCTTGCTAAGAGATCAGCTATCATTCGATTCTCTGTCGCTTCACTCTGCTCGTAATCGAGCAGGGTTCGGTGGCCTGGTGCTAGATACATTTAAGCAGGAGCTCGTCTGGCTTGATAGGCTGTTGAGTTTTGGTCGCAGTTCGACCGTTGCTCAACAATTTGAGCGCAGCTCTGAGCTATACGCTTGCAACCCGTTTGGTTATGGCCTAAAAGTAATCAACCATAACGGCTACTTAAATGCCTTGGGCAGCCTAGTTGCCCGTAATAAAATACGGCGCATTATGTTTTTAGAGGACTTGCTTGGAGAGTTTTCCAATACTCTCTCATTAGTCAAAAATGGTGAGCTAAGGGATTTACACCCCGAAATAATATCCGACCTAGAGTCTATGATACCCACTTCGGGACCAAGTCGTGTTTATACAAATCTACTCAGATTGCTACGAACAGACCTAGACGAGCTAGGTACTATCATCGCTAGCGATGACGGCCCAGCGCTGAGGCGTAAAATATCGCAGACAAAAAAGCACCTGCGCAGGCGCGAAGCTAACCCAATTGGTTGGCCGAGCTGATCTGCCTTTAGCCCCATCTTTTAGATGGGGCTTTTTTATTTTAAAATAAATAAACTTCGGCATATGGGATGTGTTGCGCTGCAATGGTCTTCAGAGTAGACTTACCAATATAAATAAGTGAAACTTGTCATCTCGTTAAAATTATTTAGTACCCTACAGCACTCAAACCGAAAAGAGTCCAATGAGAACAAACTCAAGAATCATAGATACATTTGCCGACTGGAAATCAAGAGGTGCCTGCAAAGATATGGATTATAGACTGTTTTTTGCAGAAACCAAAGAGCTTATCAATATGGCCATCGAAGCCTGTAACTCGTGCCCCGTAAAAGCCCAGTGCCTAGAGTATGCCATGGTCAATAACGAACGTGGCATATGGGGTGCTACCACCGAAAGACAACGCGATGCGATGCTTAGAAATATCAAAGTTAACTTAAAAAAGTAGCTACCGGCCTTACATTTTTGTAGGGCTGGTTTTAATTTCAGGTATAATTAAAACACATGAAAAAAATCCACAGCAGGTTGCAAAATAAAAAAGCCACAAAATTTGCATTTGTGGTATTTATTATTGTATTTATCTTAGCTTTTGAAAGCCTAATGGTGATACTACGATACAATCGCATCAACAGACTACAGCCCGAAGTAATTGGTGTTAGTTTTTCACAAATCCAAGCTGAGCGCTTTGGTAGCGACTGGCGCGCCAACTATATCGGTTTGCTAGAAGAGCTGAATTTTAAGAATATTCGTATACCGGCCTACTGGAATCGTATTGAGCCAGCCAAAGGTCAATACGATTTTACCGAGCTCGACTGGATGGTGTCTGAAGCTGGCAAGCGCGGGGCCAAGATTATCATGATTGTCGGGCAAAAAAACATTCGCTACCCAGAGTGTTATTACCCAGGCTGGGTCGATACCAATAACACCACCGCTACTTCAGTCCAAGCAACCGATATGATAAAGGTCGTGGTCGAACATTATAAAAACAGCCCGACCGTAGCGGAGTGGCAGCTCGAAAACGAGTTTTTATTAAAGAGCTTTGGTAATTGCCCTAGTGCTCTACTGACTAATGCTCAACTCCAAAAAGAGCTTGTGGCGCTAAAATCTGTCGATAGCACGAGGCCGGTAATACTTACCCAATCCGACCAGTTTGGCTTCCCTTTAATCGGGCCATTTGCCGAAAAATTTGGTTTTTCGATGTACCGCTGGAGCTGGAATAAAAATACCGGCTACTATCGGTACCCACAAAATGGTACCTACTTTTGGTGGAAAGCCGGTATTATCAGTTTGCTATTTAATCAACAGATCAAAATCCACGAGCTACAGGCCGAAGCCTGGGGACCAAGGGGCAACGAGTACTTGAGCTACGAGGACACCCTAAAATCGATGAACCCTCAACAATTTAGAGATAATATTAATTACGCCCGCGAAACTAAAATCAAAAATTTCGATTTGTGGGGCTCAGAGTGGTGGTGGCACTTAAAACAAACTGGGCACCCTCAAATGTGGGAAGAAGTTAGGGCCTTAAAAACTAGGCTTTAGATTCGGCGCATTTATACAAAACTATACCAAATAGTTTTGGTGCTATCTAACAATTAGGCAACTATAGCAAGCTTGAGGTGGAATCATTACGCTCCATGCTTGCTATCGTGCCCCTTGGCTAGCTATATTGGCTACTAGTACCTTTCCAACCCAAAAGCCAGGAGGCAAAAGTGAAGTCAGCTAAACGTATAGCTGCAAGCTTGTTAGTGTCTGTAATGTTTGCTATTCAAGGGGCTAGCATCGCCCAAGCCAGCGGTTACGGTGTTGGCTACGGGAGTTCTAACCCAGCTACATTTATCAATGCTTACAATCGCATCGGTGGATCGGGAGCAATTGGCTCGCCCACAAATGCAGTGCATGTCTGGGGTAGTGGCTGTATTCAAGATTTCACCGGAGGGTGGAGTGGCAAATCAGGCATCATGCAGGCTGGTTGCACCGGCACAGCCTACTACGTTGTTTATAAACAATGGGCCTATATCGAAGCACGCTGGGGTGGCTCGGCTACGTCAGTTATTGGCTACCCTACTGGTGACGATTTTCGCTGGGGAGCCGGCTGGAGTCAGCATTTTGCAGGTGGTAGCCAAAATAACACCACCCTCGCTAGGGCCGACCAAACAGGTATTGTCCGCTCCGTAAGGGGCGATACCAGAAACTTCTGGGTCAACTCAAAAGGCGGGGCGGTCGGAAGTTTAGGCTACCCCATATCTGAGGAGTACCCCTGGAGTAGTATATACAGGCAAGACTTCCAGGGTGGGTCGATAATTTGGGACCCCATCAATAAGGCTCGCCTTTATTCCCCGCCTGCTGTCGTAGCATTACGGGAACAAAATGCAGCCAACTGGGCGATTGCCGAGAAGAACTCACCTAACCCGAGCTGGAGCGATGAGTTTGCTCGACCATGGAGCGGCTACTGCGAAGGCTTCGTCGAAGTTGCCTTTGGTACCCGTGGACGCTTTACTAGTGCCGCTGCGCACTACCAATGGCAGTTAAGCAACGGCCGAATCCGCACAGACACCAACCCGCCTGTTGGCGCTGTAGTGTTCTACGGTGGTGGTGGCGATGGTCATGTTGGCGTATCGATCGGCTCTGGGCAGGTAATCTCCACTCAAGGCTATAATGGCCAGGTCTTGCCAGTTTGGCAACACGGAGTTACTGGGCTAACTGTCCCCTACCTTGGGTGGGCCTACGCATCGGCCGACTGGCTGGGGAGATAATTAAAGTACTTTATAGGTCAGCTAATAAGCTGGCCTCTTTTATTTTTCTCACCGGCACACCAACATAGACGCCATTTT
>JBAXPC010000027.1:0-8824 GCA_037132395.1 bacterium
CCTTGCCAGTTAGTCATCAATAATAATTATTTTAAATTAATCTCATTAATTATAAACTCATTAACCATCACTTTTGATGGCAAAAGTAATATAAAACCAGCCGACTGTGCTTCGCCCCAATAAGCGCCCCAGCCTAGCAGTCAGTCTGATTTAAGAATAAACTTGCCCTGATTGCTAGCGCTTCAGGCCTTCGAACAATCCTTAAATGCAGATCAGCCCGCTAGTCTGTTGCTTTCTTGGAGCTCGATGTCGGTAAAGGAAAGGTAAAAGTGATGATTAATGAGATTAGTTAAAAAGACAGTTATTATTGCTGTAAATGTACTCTGTCGTCTGGCGCTCTACCGAGCCTACCAAAAACCCCGCTGGATGCGGGGGCGTTGGATTTTAGTTTTGGCCTTTAAGAGCCAGGGGAGGTTTTAAAATAGACTAGTTACTGATGCAGAATACGCCGCCAGTTGCTGATGCAGAAGTTTCTTGGGATACAACAATCTTGAACTTACCTTTTCCGGTGGTGGTAACATTCCCGGCAGAAGATGAGCTAGTACAGGCTACGACATCTGATACTATTGTCATACCAGTGATAGAAGGCGTCGCACTGGCAGGGGTCTCTAACCCATATACTTGGTTGGATGCGTTATTCAATGTTCCGGTAATATCCGTTATATTGGTAAGAGTGGACGGGTATGTACCGTTGTTATTGGCAGCAAACTGCTCGCCTGCGGCGAATGCTTGTCGTGCAACGGCTTGGTTCCTAGTGTTTCGCTGGCTCCTTTGAAGTTGCGGAACCACCAAGAATACCGCAAGCATAATGATGGCCGCGATGACCAACACAATGATGACTTCGATGATGGTAAATCCATCCTTTTCTCTTAATTGATTTAATTTACTTTTTAACATTATTCCTCCTGTTATTTATATAAGTTTAGTTACTATGATTTCCCCTTACGCTTAATAATACTGGCTATTAGTATAAGCGTCAATAGTTTTTTGCTAGTATATTATAAAGTTTTTGAAGCCGTTTTTTTCAGCTAAATTACAGCTGTGCCTGCTGTGGCAAATGGCTGACGGTATAGGCTAAGCTTTATAACCTACTTAGAAGCCTATTTGCCACCCGTGACATTATTTGCTCCATTGCCTGTGGAGTTGCTATCGACCACCGTGACTAGGCCATATATTGGGTATAGCACCGCGATAACTATAAACATCACCACCAAGCCCAAAAAAACAATCATCACTGGCTCGATGATACCCGAGATGTTCTTGACGCTCTGGTCGACCTCTTCCTCAAAAAAGCTAGCGATTTTTTCGAGCATTCCGCCCAGGCTACCAGACTGCTCACCGACATTGATCATTTGCGGTACGAGCTTTAGTATTTCGTCGTGCCCCTCCAGTGCCGAAGATAGCGATTCGCCAGTGCGGACTTTTTCGGAGGCTTTATCGATAACGGCTTGCACCACGACATTATCGACCGACTCGCCGGCTATCTTGAGTGATTGCAGTAGCGGTACCCCACTATTGAAGAGCGAGCTGAGGGTGCGGGTAAAACGCGCAGCATAGACTTTTTTGAGTAGCGGGCTAACTAGCGGAAGCTTGAGCTTGAGCTTGTCGAAGGCTTTGCGACCGCGTGGAGTTTTGATATATGCCCGCAAGCCAAAAATAAACGCAATTAGTAGTAGCAAAAAGACATACCAGAAGTTGATCATGAAATTCGATACATTGAGCAGTATTTGGGTCAATAACGGCAGCTTCTGCCCGAGCTCTTTATAGAGGTTGGCGACTTGGGGCAAGACGGTCGTAACCATAAATACCACCACTCCGATAATGACCGCAAATACTATCGCTGGGTATATCAGAGCACCACGCACCTTACCTAGTATTTGCTGCTCTTTTTCTTGCTGGTCGGCCAAGCGCAGTAGCGATTCGTCGAGCGTACCAGACTGCTCGCCGGCATCGACCAAACTGATGAAAATATGATTAAACAGCTCCGGATATTGGCCAAATGAGTTAGCCAGGCTCTGCCCGCCCTCGACGCTGGAGGCGATTTTAGAAAGTATGGTCTTGAATTTTGGGTTGCTGACTTGCTCGATGGCAGTGTTGAGCGCCTGGGTTATAGGTAGGCCGGCCTTAACCAAGGTTGCTAGCTGGCGCGTAAATACAACTCGGTCTTTACTTCTGATCCCAGTTCCGAATAGGTTTTTTTGCCAAGCTGGGCCAACTTCTGAAGCATCCAATATTTTGACGGGATAGAGAGATTTTTCGATAAGTATCGAAGCCGCTGTGCTCTTGTTGTCTGCACTAATTTTGCCCTTAATGATTTCACCAGTCTGCTTATCTTTAGCTGTATAAATATAATCAATCATTGCTCGGCTACCTTTGCATCAATCGTTCAAATTCTTCTAGATTGACGGCAAAGCCACGCGCTACCTCGTGGGTTATTTTGCCCTCGTGAATAAGCTTTACTAGCGTGCTGTCCATGGTTTGCATACCTGCCTCAGCGCCAGTTTGGATAACTGCGTCGATTTGGTGGGTTTTGGCATCGCGAATAATGTTGCGGACCGCGGCATTGACCACCAGTATTTCGGCGGCGGCGATGCGTCCGCTTCCGACCATCGGAATTAGGCGCTGGCTAACGATGGCCATCAGGACATTGCTGATTTGGATTCGGATTTGTTGTTGTTGGTGAGGAGGAAAAACATCTATCATACGGTCAATCGACTGCGAAGCCGAGTTGGTGTGCAAGGTGGCGAACACCAAATGGCCGGTCTCGGCGAGCGTTACGGCCGTCGAGATTGTTTCGAGGTCGCGCATTTCGCCAATCAGGATTACATCCGGATCTTCGCGCAGGGCCGAACGCAGGCCAGCACCAAAGCTTAGGGTATCGAAATGCACTTCGCGCTGTACAATAATCGATTGCTTGTGATGGTGTTGGTACTCAATAGGGTCTTCGATAGTAATGATGTGTAGGGCTTTTTCGGTGTTGATTTTGTCTATCATCGCAGCCTGCGTGGTCGATTTGCCCGAGCCAGTCGGGCCCGTTACTAGTACTAACCCGCGCGGAAACTCGGTGAAGGTATTGATGATTTGTGGTAAGCCCAAATCTTCGATGGTACGGATCTGAACCGGTATCAGCCGCAGCGCAACCGCGAGGTTGCCTTTTTCGTGGAAGGCATTAACCCTAAAGCGTCCGAGGTCGCCATAAGCAAACGAAAAGTCGAGCTCTAGATCGGCCTCCAGCATTTGTTTTTGCTGGTCATCTAAAATCGAATTGAGCAGAGCCGATACATCGCTTTGTTTCAAATCGACCGGCTTTTCGACCTTAATTAGTGTGCCATCGATGCGCAACATCGCTGGCAAGCCGACCTGCAAATGAAGGTCCGAGGCATCGCGTCGCAAGACTTCATCGAGCATTGGCTCGATTCTAATTGGTGATTGTGTAGTTGTTTGTTCCATATACTCCTTATATTAGCTGTCGGCCGATACTCTCGAAACTTCTTCGATAGTAGTGATGCCAGTTAGGGCTTTTAATACGCCGTCTTGTTGCATGGTTAGCATGCCGTCTTTTTGGGCCTGCTCCTGTATGGCGCTCGAGGTAGCTTCTTTTAATAGCAACTGCTCAATAGACTTGTTCATTTCAAATATTTCGTAGATGCCAATACGGCCCTTGTAGCCGTCGTCGCAATCAGCGCAGCCTTCCCCCTTATATAGAGTATAAGCGTTTTGACTAAAGATTGGCAAACCTTTATAGCCTAAATTTTCCTCTACCATCTGTAGCTGGCTTTGGTCTTTGGGCAAATAGTTGCCGACAATTCGGTTGATCATATCGGCGGCGGCTTGTGTAGACTGCATTGGCTTGCGGCACTTTTGGCATACTTTTCGAACCAAGCGCTGACCCATTACAACATTGATGGTGCTAGCAATTAGAAAGGGTTCTATACCCATATCCAGAAGCCTCGGCAGCACGCCCGAGGCTGAGTTAGTGTGCAGAGTAGATAGTACTATGTGGCCCGTTAGCGACGACTGTACGGCCAAATCGGCCGTTTCGTGGTCGCGGATCTCACCGACCATAATAACATTGGGGTCCTGACGCAGAATCGAACGCAGGCCATTTGCAAAGGTCAGCCCCACGGCATTATTGACTTGCATCTGATTAATACCATCCATTTTGTATTCCACAGGGTCTTCGAGCGTTACGATATTTATTTTGGGGCTCTTGATGGTTTGGATAATCGCATATAGCGTGGTCGACTTACCAGACCCAGTTGGGCCGGTCGATAGTATCATGCCGTACGGCTTGGCGATGGATTTTTTTAATACCTTAGCAGAACGGCCCTTGAAGCCGAGGGAGTCGATATCAAAAATACCTTCCGACTTGTCCAGCAAACGAATTACGACCTGCTCACCGAATGAAATCGGCGCAATTGCAATACGCAAATCGACTTCCTTGCTGTTAGTTCTGTACTGCGATTGTCCATCTTGCGGAATGCGATGTTCGTCGATCTTGAGATTAGACAATATCTTGATACGCGATATAAGAGCTGGCTCGGTGGTTTTTGGCAAGCTCATCACCTCGTGCAAAATACCATCAATACGGAAGCGGATGCTGACAGATTTCTCGCGTGGCTCAATATGAATATCTGAGGCCTTCGAATTAATGGCATATTCAAAAATAGTATTAAGTGCACGGGTAATGGGGGCATCCTGAACGATGCTCTCTATTTTTTTGGGGTCGGACTTGCCTAGCTTCTTAAAATCTTCCATGGCTTTTTGAGTATCGCCATCGTCTTCGCCTACCAGAGCTTCGCCCACCTCCTCAGAAAGATTTGAGGTATAGCTGTTGATCCACTTGTCTATTTGGCTCTTCGAGGCCATATAAGCATTTATCGGATAGCCGGTTTTACGCGATAAATAATCGATTGCCTGCAAATTCTGCGGATCGAGCGTAGCTACATTGAGCTTGCCGTCGACTATTCCAAACGCCACCGACAAAAAACTCTCGGCGACATCGCGAGGGATGATAGCAAGCACGTCGTCGGGAATCGATACCTTAGAGAGGTCTACAAATGGTATATTGGACCCCATAGCGATTAGTTTAGTGGCGTCGTCTTCTTTTATAACTTTTTGATCAGTCAAGAGCTCTATTAGGCTCTTCCCTTGCTTAAGTGCCTCTATCTTGTATTGCTGAATTAGCTCTTGGGTCAAAATGCCCTGTTGAGATATAATCTGCTCTATTTTGTGCTCTATTTCGGCCGAAAGAATCATGCTTTTTTAGGCCCTACTGCGGCTTGATGTTTTGACTATAGTCAACAACACCGCCATTAAGTACCTTGAGCTGATCGGAATTGAAATTTGGATTCACTGGGTGCGGAACTGAGTACTTAATGTTGCTGTCTTTGGTCGGAGGAGCTATGTACCTATAGAGTAAGGCTATAGCGGCTATAGCAATAACTACTGAAGCAATAGTAATTATGCTGTTTTTCTTTTTCATTCGAGCCCCTTTTCGGTTGGGTTAATATTGGCTGGCAGCTGGTAATAAACAGTAAAGGTAGCCGACGCCGTAACCGGACCAGACTTAGTGGAGCCGCTAATACTGAGCGTCACGAAATCCATTACGCGAGCTGAGTTTTCGGTCTTTTTGATGAAGTCCTGAACTTGCGCGAAGGTGCCATCGATACTCACCGACACCTGGTACGGAGTAGCAGCCGTGGTCTGACCTGCTGATGCTGTCGGGCTGGCCGCAACAGACCTAGATACGGAGGGTATAAGCACGCCAGACTGCTGGCCCATTTTTTCGATCATAGCAATTAGCTCTTTGTAGCCGTCGTTGTCGGGTTGGGCCGAGAGTATGACATCTTTTTGTGATCTGCCGTTGTTGACTGGTGCAATGATCGCTTCGTAGTTGGGTTGGAGCTTAGATAGATCGAGCTTTTTTTGCTCTAATAGCCCAATTGTCTTGTCTTGAGCCTTGTTTTTGTTGGTTTGGGTTACAAAATTGCCCGCCAGCCAATACACGAGTACTCCGCCGGCAATAACAATTAGGGCGATTAAGGCGATCATATAATACACAAAGCGACGAGTCGATTTGTCGTTATCTTCTGAGATATCTGTATTTGGTACTACTAGCGGTTTTTTAGCTAGTGGTTGCTGAGTTTTATCTGGCATTACTGACTCCTCTGCTGTTTTAGCAACGATTGATCGACCTTAAAGCCAATAGAAAACGATACCTTGCCTTCTTGAGCTTTACTAACAGATGTGATGCTTGGGTCTATGAATATGGGCTTTCGCTCGAGGTCGGGTTGGGGTAGGTAGTCTACATTATACAATTGCAGCGTAGAAGCAAATTTGGATACGCTACTATAGCTATCTGTGGTGCCAGAGATAGTTACAATACCTTTGTTGTCAATGGCGACGCTTGATATTGTAATATTATCCGGCACAGCCTTAAAGAGATTAGAGAATATTCTGCTAGCGTAGGTTCGTGAATTATTGAGGGTATAAAACGAAGCCAGATTAGCCTGCAGGGTAGCTGATACTTGCTCGGTATTCTTATACTTATCGATATCAGTATTTAGCTTACCGATATTATTTTCGCCCTGGGCAAAGGTGCTAACCAGAAAAACCTGCAGCATTATCAGAACTACAATGGCTGCCAATACAGAAGTACCTACTAGTCCGGCTGCTGCAATGTAACGAGTTTTCCTAGATCTATTCCTGAGCTTCGCAATGCGCGCCTCGGGCAAAAGATTGACTTTAATACTCATTAGGCCAGGTTCCTTAAAGCTAGGCCTAGGACGGTGGCGTAATTGAGGCTAATACTAGCTAAGGTCTGTTGCAAATCTGCTGGGTAGCTGATGTTTGTCCAGGGGTTGCCGATTTCGACAGTCAGCTTAGTGGCATTGGCGATGTATATCGGTAAATTCGGAAGTGCTGAAGTACCTCCTGTCAGGACTATTTTTTCGATTTTAGATTCCGGGCTTCTATCGAGGTGGTAAGCGATAGATTTATTGAGCTCCTCGACGACATGGTCAATAACCGGCTTGAGGGTTTTAAATACCTGCCCCTCGATTTTGTCTTCTTGGAGGCCGAATTTTTTCATAAATTGGTCAGACTGGGTTTCGTCTAGCCCTAGGTTTTGCGATATTACTCGGCGCAAAGCTTTTGAGCCAACTCCGATGGAGCGAACAATTTGCGGAACCTGGCCTGTGAATATTGCGATATCACTCGATAGCGTGCCGATATCCATGATGATTACGGTGTTATCAGTTTGGCTGGGCGGGGTTAGCGAACGGGCCAATGCAAGCGCGTTGATTTCGAGCGTTAGTAGCTCAAAGCCGGCTTTTTGGATTATATTAAGGTACTTATTGGCGATATTATTTGGTGCGGCAACTAGTAGCACGCTCAGCTCGTCGGTTTCGGGATACTCACCAATGACAGCCCAATCGAGCTTGGCTTGATTAATTGGAATCGGAATATACTTGTCGGCTTGGTAGCTAATGCTCTCACCAAGCTGGTCGTGTGGCAACTTGGGGACTCTTATAATAGATGTAAATGATGAGGTCGAAGGGATTGCTGCAATCACATTTTTGCTCGATATGTTGGCATCGCTGGCGAGCTGGCGGACGTATTCGGCAATTCTGTCTTGGTCGATTGGCGAATCGCTCGACAGGAGGTTTTCGGGTACATCAATATCGCCGTAGGTTACAAGCGTTGGCTTGCCACGGAGCTCTCTGAGCTGAGCAACCTTAATACTGCTGTTGCCTAGGTCAAGTCCAAAATAATTTTGTTCTTGATTAAAAGATTCCATATATCAATTTTAGCATAATTTTAGCATAAGCATAATCAAATAATGATTTTTTTTGGGGAGGGCTAGAACCTCGGCTGGTATTCGCTGGAGTCGATCTTAGCGGAGGTGTCGCCAACATTCATGCTGTAGGAATCAAAGCCAGCTGTTGGGTACACCACAGTCTGCGGGCTGAGGTTTATTAATTCGGCTGGGGCGTGGGCATTGGTGGTATTGGCGGTGTAGTCCGCACCATTGGCCCGCCCAAATATAAAGCCTGCCTGCGCGCTGAGGAAACCATTGATGACAAGCTGGGCATTACATATGGTTGCTGGGGCTGTATCGCAAGTCGAGATGGTGCCAGTGGCATATATTGAGGCGTCTATTTTGGTTGCGGTATTGGCTATCTTAACATTCCCCTTGACGACAATTACGAGGTTTGGAACATCTCTTGGGTCGGGGAAGGCCGTGGCGTAGCAGTTGGTGCAGAAGGTAATATTGCCTGTGATGGTCAGGTCGCCCTCTACTAGGATTGTTGAGCGTCCTTGACCCACGGGGAAGGCCGTGAGGGTAGTACCTCTAATATACTTTGTTATTGCGCCGTCGGGGCAGGTAATGAAGCTGCTAGCTGTTATAGGCGGCGGGCCTGTTGCCTTGCAGCTGGACGGCAAGGCGTCGTAGGCGCGATTAACGCCAGCCACTACTTTGTCGCTGTTGCTAGCACCCGCGTCATCAACATTAAGTACGTAGCCCGAGCCGTTGCCGCAGGAGTCGTTAATGTTCGTCGCCGTAGTGTTGGTCAAAATATAGTTTTTGTTGCTACAAAATGGTCCTGGCCCGCCGAGGCCGGAGATTATTAGAAACTCAACTTCTTTGCTGGCGTTGGAGGTAGTGCGAGCACCTGGATTCGTGTCGCTAGCAGGGTTGCCGGTGATTTTGCCATAGGCAACAACATTGCCGCCGGTGGTCTGGAGCCAAGGGTGAAGAGCTGTAAATACACTTCCTGTGCCGCAAAGGTTCGCACCGCCGAAGGTCAACAATGATGGC
>JBAXPC010000028.1:0-8561 GCA_037132395.1 bacterium
GTGGTAAGATACGACCATAAAAGGTATTAACTATAATGTTGCCGCTGATGCGTAAATCACAATACAAAAACAAGACGCGCGGTATGCTCGTGGGGCTGGCAACCGGCGATGCCCTGGGTGCGCCAGTCGAATTTGGGCACAATTCGGCGAGTATTCGTGCCAACTGGGACGGCCTGATGCAAGACCACCGTATCCCCAAGGGGCACTATACAGACGACACAGCCATGGCACTTTGCCTGGCAGACAGCCTGCTCGAATGTGGTGGCTACAATTCGTACGATGTTATGGACAAATATTTGAAATGGACAACCCAAGGCTACAGAGATAGTCAAAATAAACCCGCCGCCGATATAGGTATACAAACCGCCCATGCCATAGAGTTTTTCTCCAATACACCTGTAATACCAACATATAGAGAACGGCTTACTAGCGCAGGCAACGGTGGGATCATGCGAATGGCCCCAGTTGTTATTGTTAGCTATGACGAGCCCATAGATAAAACCATGAACCTAGCCAGGCTTTCTTCAAGAGAGACCCACTACTCATATGAGGCAGATGCCGGGGCAGAGATTTTTGGCGCAATGTTGCACCGCGCACTAACTGGTGACGATAAGCGAGAGGTCGTCAATGTCGCTAGCCTCACTACTGGTGAATACTACAATAGCGTCCTGCAGAGAGTCGCAGAAGCCTACAATAAAGATTACGAACCTAAGCTTCTTGATCTGGGCGGCTATGTTGTAGACGCCCTTAAAGTCGCCGTCTGGGGATTTTTACATTTTGATAGTTTTGAGGATGGCATGATTGCAGTTATTGGGCTTGGCGGTGATACCGACACAAATGCCGCCATCTATGGGCAGTTAGCTGGCGCGTACTACGGCCTTGAGGCAATACCAGCTAAATGGCTAAGCGAACTCTATATGCGTGATGAAATGATAGAGCTGGCAGATAGACTCGCACAAGAGCGGCCGAGTAATGTTATTCAAACCCGCTTCGAAGAAGATGCCGAGCACTTTGTGGAATTAGCAATCGATTAGTCCCGCCGCGTGGTAAGATGAAAATATGAAACATAACATCAAGCACATCTGGATTGATATGCAGAGTAGTGTTGATTTTGTAAGAACACCAGGCATGAAGGGGATTTGCTATAAAGACTTTGTGAAAAATAATGACAAATAATTTACCTCAAATTGAAAAAGTTGCTGAAGTTAGTGAGCAGCTCGCCATAGAACTCGGTGCACTAATGCCCGAGTTGTCTGATAGCTTACCAAGTGATTCCATTGACCTAGGCTTGCTTGCTGCAATTATTGATTCGCCTGATAGAGATTTATTCGTTGCCAGAGTCAATGGAAAGCTTGTAGGTTCGGCAGTTATGAACCTCATTTCATTTACATCAGGCAAAAAGGCCTGGCTGGAAGATTTCGTAGTTTCTTCTGACGAGTCCATCAGAGATACTGGAGTCGGGTACTCGCTCTGGCAAGAGATTGTTGTATGGTCGAGTGAGCGAAAAGCCCCATTGGAATTCACATCTGCAGCTACCCGTAAAAAGGCACATGAGTTCTACCATAGACAGGGGGCCTTTATAAAACCAACATCAGTTTTTCGCTATGAACTAGAGTAAATTTGGCTCTCATTCAAACCCTCAAGATTCATCGCCCTACTATAACTGCCGCCCGCCGCGTGGTAAGACCGGCCCAACAGCTTGACATCGACTCGCCCCGAGCCTAGACTTGGTGGTATCTGGTAACATCAACACTGATTTGCGCCAGATGCCATAAATGGCCACTCAAAATGAGTAGTCTGCAGACACTAGACCCGCTGGGGAGGTGAAAAATATGGCTGGTAAACCATGGTATAAGTCAGGCCAAAAGCCTGCACAGGGGAGCAAGGCCTCTTCAACTAAGAAGTCGAGCTCGTCGAGTGGCTCCAAGAAACAGAGCAACAGCTCTCATGGGACCGAACGTAAGTCAACACGAGGTGGCAACTACGGCCGCTAAGTGCACTAGTGTTAGTGTGGGGTAGAATACTATCCCACGCTAACACATTAATATTTAATATATGAAACACACCCTACACACAACCAAACTCATTAACGGCGCCGAGATACTTTTTGTAAATGTACCCGGTAGCACGAGCTACTATTTTAATACCATAGTAAACGCTGGCTATAACTATGCCACCAAAGATAAATATGAGCTACCTCACCTTCTGGAGCATCTGGCTTTTGAGGGTAGTACGAACTATCCAAAATCTGGCCAAATGGCCTACCAACTCGAAAAACTCGGCGGCTGGTATAATGCCTACACTAGCGAGCAAAATATACGCTATTTTTTGGTGGGCAGTATTAATGATTACAAAAAAATAACCGAGCTTGGCCTGGAGCAATATGTGCACCCGCTATTTAGGCAAAAAAATATCGATGAACAAAAAAGCGTGGTCGAGCGTGAATTTAAGCGTAACATTGATGACGACGGCAGAAGAGTCCGTAACCTGAGCTATAGTCGCATGTTCCCCGATAAACCCTCATTTGCCAAAGATCGAATCGCCACACTAAAAAACATTACTAAAGCTGATATCGAGAGCTACTACAAGGCCACGCACACGCAAGCTAACACTAAATATGTTATTTCTGGCGACCTTAATAAAGCAAGGCAAGCTACTATCGTGAGGCTCATAGAGCAGAGTGTAACTAGCTTGCCAGTAGGCGAGAGGCTTAATGAGCTACATCATTTTAACGAAGGTTCATTTAGGAGTATCGATTTGCTCTCAAGTAAGCTAAAAGGTCAGCTGCATTTTAGCCTCTCATTTGCTAAAACTAAGTACGATGAAAGTATCGGCTATCGTGCTGCCTGTAGTGTTGCTTTTGCTATCTATAATCAAGGGAATAGCTCACGCATTTTTATAAAATCTCGCGAGGCAGGGCTGGCTTACACCGTAACAAGCGATATATACAATGGTCGGGATTATAGCGAAGCTTATGTAATCGAAAAAACCGACCCGCACTTAGCAGCCAGGCTGTTTGAACTTTGCATTAAGGAGCTTGTGGATATTACTAAGGGCAACTTCAGCCCTGCAGAATTAGAGCGAGCGATTGGCTACCAAGCTGGAGAATACGATACCGAGTACGAGACATCGCGCGATTTAGCCGACTGGTACGGGCCGATGTTTGCAGATGATGAGGCTATGTATTCGCCAGCAGACTTTTCGGCGGCAATTCGAAAAATCCGCAAGCAAGATGTAGTAAAAGTGTTAGCCAGCTTCGTCAAGAAAGACAACTGGCTGGTATCGCTGGTGGGGCACGGCGCTGAGACCCTGAAACCTAGCTTTGAAGAGATAATTGTTAAGTATTTATAATAGGGCAGTTTAGACCCACTAACAAACCCCTAGAATTCACAGCCCTACTATAACTGCCGCCCGCCGCGTGGTAAAATAAGGGCAATAAAAGCACTATAATCAAGAATGCACCGCCGGTAATTTTAGAAAGGTAGCAAATGGATATTTCTCAGATTGATTTAGATAATTTAAAAAGCGAGTCGCCACGCGATGATTATCTGATAGAGCTAATGACTCAGGCATTACGTGATGAAATACAATGCACAATAGCGTATGTAAGCATCGACGCTATAGAGCCATTTTCTGATTTTGTACCAACTATTACAACAGGCTATAGAGATTATTTCATAGAAGAACTTTCAAAGGACACACCGCCCCCGCTTTGGCTATATGCTAAAGCTGGCAAGCTGATTATGAGCGACAACTACTACGCCTACACTATGTATAAAGAACTAAAACTTGAGCTCGTAAGCTGTTTGGTACTAGGGGACAAACCAGAAATAAAAGGGGTATTTTATGGTGAAAATTATTATATTGGGCCTGATAGTAATCTAAAATTGCAAGTAATAGAAGACTAGGGCAGTGCGCTCGCAGAATACTTCAAGTATAGGCTAAAACACACTAGCTAACCCACACCCCCAACCCCCAGAATTCACAGACTTACTATATCTGCCACCAGCCGCGTGGTACTACCGGCCCAACAGCTTGACATCGACTCGCCCCGAGCCTAGACTGAGTGGTATCTGGTAACAGAGGCACCTTACAGCTCCTAGCGCTACTTATAGTAGTAGTGCCAATGCGTCAGCCAGGTGCTTTTTGCTTGTGCTTTAAACAGCTAGATGGCCATAAGAATATTCGAAACCCTACTACAATTGGAGTTGATGGGTATGAGAGAGCCAAAGTTCACTGATAGGAAGTATAGGTTGTTAATGAAGCACCAACGAGGCGATGCCTTTGCTGCTGACTATAATGCTTGGAAAAAAGAGCAGATGGCCGAAGCTCTTGCAAGGAGTACACGAGAGGCGCATCGCCAAGTTGCGGTAGCGAAACAACACCAAAAAGATGCTGCCAAAGCGGCCGAGCATACTAAGTGGCAAGCCGACAAGGATGCTGCGGTAGCGAAACAACACCAAAAAGATGCTGCCAAAGCGGCCGAGCGTGCCGAGTGGCAAGCTGGTAAAGATGCTGCACTGGCTCGTGCAGCAGCCAATAACGCCCGCAAGGCTGAAGAAGCTAAAGCTAAATGGGAGACCCAGAACGTTACAGCAGGTATTAGGACTAAGGTTAAGTCTGGCGAGAACCATGATTCTGGTGGCACTCCACAGACCGAATTCATAATCGCGAGGCGAGACGGCTCTGGGCATGACCACTTAGCAATTAACGATAGAGGCGAGACCACAAGCCATACATCGCGGCCTGAAGATAAATAGCTTTATTAACCTGGTCCGTTGTAAAACTGACTGATTTTTATTAATGGAGGTATTATGCAAAAAAATAGTATAGAACTTATTGACCTACACGATGTGGTGGTATTTTGGCGCTATTATCTAGCCAAACTTACTTCAGATAACAGGGAAGGTATCGCTGGCAGCATGACTAGCGTTGTATCTAATGATAGGTGGGATGACTGGTACAATAAGCCGACTGGTGAACCCTACTTTGCAGCAATTTTTGACTTAGTTGCCGATCTGGAGATGCCGAGCACCAAGCAAGACCCGAGACAAAAAGAGTGGGACAAGGTCGCTGCATTGCTTGCTGGAATGGAATCTAGTCTAGCGAAGGGACAGTTGAGCGAGAATCCTATACAACGTAACCATGGTCCTGGAACTGATTATTCAGAGTTAGAAGACAGCTCCATAGATACAAAACTAATCGAAAAGGTTGCCAACCTGCCATATGACAAGCTTGCCAAGGTTGTTTTAAAGGCTGGCATTATATTTAGCAACGATCGTGATGATAAGCCTGTACGCAAAGAAGACCTTGTGGGTTGCCTTGACGAAGCCGATACTGATGAGCTCCGTGAAGCCTACAACGAGATCAATAGCAATAAAGGCTATGACCGATAAACCAATAAGCTACATCACCCTACTATAACTGCCGCCCGCCGCGTGGTATGATTAAGCGTAATAATTATAACAATGAGGAAACTATAGTACGATGGATCAACAAGATCAAAATTCAGATTTAGTGCCAGCTTCTACTACACCCGCTAGCCCAGCCTCTGTTCCACCTCTTCCTGACCCTCCTGCTGCTGTTGTACCGCCTGTTCCTCCTCCTGTTGCTGTGCCGCCTGTTCCTCCTCCTGTTGCTGTGCCACCTTTACCAGCAGTTCCTGCTTCTCCCGTTGCTGCTTACCCTGAGCCTCCCGCTCCTGCACTTGTACAGCCACAAACAGCTAACACTATTGGCATCCCTATACCAGAAGGTAGCCTGAATTCTCAGCCGGCTAGTAATAATTACCAAAACCCCATGCCGAACCCCGCAGCCTATCCAAATCAGACTCCTGTCCAAAATGCTATCCCTAACCCTCAGCCGGTTTACCCTAGAGCACCTGGACCAAACGTAATGCCTGGCTATAATAGTATGAATGTAATGCCTGGCTATGCTCCAATAAATACAAAGCCACCAAGAGGCAAAAAAATAATTATTATTGTCGGTGTTATAGCACTGGCCGCTGGCATAGCTGCACTAATATTTTACTTCGCTTACTGGACAAGGGCAGACGTGGTTTATTCGAGGTTTCAAAATCAGATCGCAAAAATTTCTACCGAAACGCTAAATACCAATATTAAGTTAATAAATGATATTACATATAGCCTAGCGGTTGATTCACAAAATACCGATATACCATTAAAAGTAGTAGCTACTGGAAGAATAGTAAGTAGTGGTTCTGAAAATACTGCCGATGTTACTTTCTCGAATGCTACTATAAATCTTTCTGCCAACACTATTAATAAAAATAACTCTTTTGATTTATTTGTAAAATATAAAGGTATTCAGAAATTTTATGATTCACTGCTGACAAAGGCTGATACCCAAGATATAGCTAGTGGCTTCAGTGCCACTCTGTCGGTACTCAAAAAATACGATAATAAATGGATTTCGGTTGACTTATCAAAAACCGGCCTAACATCAGCAGATACTAATGAATCTATAACACAGGAAGATTACAACTCAGTCCGCGACAAGCTGTTGCCGATTTTTAAAGATCGATTCATAGGGCTCAAAAAGTCAGGTGCAGTTATAGCCACCTCCAGCCCCAAAACTGAGAAGGTGGCAGGTAAATCTGCCTGGGCCTATGAAATTAAGTTTAATAAGAACAATTTCAACGCCATGCTAGACGAAATGATAAAGGCTGTGGATGCCACCAAACTTTCTGATTCTAAAAAGAAAATACTTAAAGAAAGCCTAGATTCTCAAAAAGACAATTCCCCTGGGCAGTCTAATAACGAAACCCAAGCTACTACTTACAGAATATGGCTAGAAAAAAATACCGGCTTGCCACTTAAATTTAGTGTAAATAGCGAAAATAAATATAATGGAAAGGTAACCTCTTCGAGCGAATTTATCAGTGAGATATCAAGTATTTCTTCGAAAAATATCATAGCCAAAGTTACACTCAGCAACAAAGAATTGGCAGAAGACGGTTCTGTAGGTGCAGTCTCGGTATTTAGCTCTAATTTTAATGTCGATAATAAAACTACTATAATCGCCGTCGATGCTTATTACGACCCAGATATTAGTAAAGATAATGACAAGATATCCGGAAAGTTTCAGCTATCTCCAGCTAGCAATAAGGCTCCTGTTACTAAGCCGGCTAGCACTGTGACTCTAGAGCAAGTAACAGATGAGTTGAACGCAAGTAGCGAAGAGCAAGTAACAAATGAGTTGGACGTAAGTAGCGAGTAGCCCAAAAACTAGTCCGACTCCACTAAAACCAATAAATACTACTCATACTGCCATAAATGCCGCCCGCCGCCAAAACTATTGGCGACCTAATAAGTACTGGTGTATAGTAATAAATATAATTAACGAAGGAGTAGATTTAATGATTTTAAATATATTAGGTTATAGCTTATCAATAGTTTGGCTAATGTTCTGGATATTTTTATGTATTTTAGTAGCATTCTGGCCAGCATCAGTTGCCAAACAAAAGGGCCACAGCTTCTTACTCTGGTTTATTGTTAGTGTACCTTTCTGGTGGATCACACTATTTGTAGCTCTCTTTTTGCTAGAAGATAAAAGCAAAACAACCGATCACGAAAGCTAAGCTAACTACCTAAAAAATAACCCCCGCGCGGTAGAATAATAAGCGTAAGCGGCAGACATTCTTAAGTGATAGTATAAAATGCCCTTCAGAAATATAAGCCACAATATATTATGAGCATAAAAACACTCAAAATTTTACCCGTCATTGGCCTCGCACTTTTCGCTTTGGTATTTTTGCTGCGCCCGGGCGTTGCATCGGCTCACCAACCTCGCATCGTGGAAGATCGCCTAACGGTAGTAACGGAGCCGGAGGTATCAAAAGCCTACTACGCCAAGCTCGAAGGGGTGCCAGATATTTATACTATTAGCTCTAGCCAAGACTTTGACCTTTATGTTGGCATTTTGGTTCCGGATATTGCAGGCCAAAAGAAAGATATAACTGTAATAGTATTAAAAGACGGCAACCAAATTGCAATACTAGATGGCACTGCATTTGCATGGACACAGCTTTATGAGCCATTTGGTGCCGACAAGTACTGGAAGGGAGGCGAGTACAGGGCAGCTGCCGGGCCAGGCAATTATGAGATCCGCGTATCGAGCACCAAAAACGACAGCAAATATGCACTTGCCATAGGAGAGTTAGAAAAGTTTGGCCTTACCGATAGCTTAAGTGCGACCACATTAATACCCCAGATCAAAAAAGATTTTTTTGACCAGTCCCCAATCGGCTTCGTGCTTTCGCCTTTGGGGCTAGGCCTAATCGCAGTTATGTATACATTGGCCTTCATATTTGGCTTTGCCTACCATGCATTACTAAAAAAGTTTGCTAAGGGCACTACTCGCGGAGCTGTCAGAAATATTGGCACCCTCGACCGCTTGCTGCGTGTAGCTATTGGGGTGGGGCTGCTACTTTGGGCAATAACAACCTCCTGGAGCCCAGTTCTACTATTCTTCTCAGGGTTCGCATTTTTTGAAGCCATATTTAGCTGGTGTGGCTTTTATGCCGCTCTAGGCAAAAAAAC
>JBAXPC010000029.1:0-8067 GCA_037132395.1 bacterium
TGTGGTAAAATAGCTCAATGATTCAATTCTTGCTCGGTACTTCAATAATTATTTTAGTTATCGTATTTGTGCTTTACCTCTGGTACTGCGTATCATTGTCGCTGGTTCTTGGTAGGTTAGGGGCCAGACGGTGGAAGGCTTTTATTCCACTTTACAACATCAGCGCTCTAATTAATGCCCTCAAGCTGCCTCGCAAATGGTTTTTTCTGGTACTCCTACCATATGCGGGTAGTGTTTATTCTGTTGCGGTGGCGTATCGTCTAGGCGAAGTTTATGACAAAAAATTTCCCTTCTCGGCATTTTGGCTGACCATCGCTGCGCCGATCGGTTTTATGATGTTGTTTTTTTCAAAAAACCAACCCGACCTCAAGAAGCTCGATTCACCGCCGCCGAGCCTAACGATGATCAAGGCAAAATTAAAAAAGAATAAAAAGGACAAACAAGTAACTAATAGTGTCTAGTTGAATATGGTAGGTCTTAGATGGTAACAGCTGAGCCAACGAGGTCAGTGTGCCCCAAGCCCAACCTTGCGATAGCTAATATTGTATCGGAGTATTCCGCCTCACCATTGAGGCTACAAGCCCTAGTAAAATACCCGCCCCCAAGCCCTGGAGCTAGGTTGGCCTCTAAAAAGTGTATTTTACCGGCAGCATCCATCCTGAAATCAACTCGGCCGTAATCGCGGGCTCCCAAAACCATGAAAATTTGTTTGGCGAGCTTGGCGAGACGCTTTTTGAGCGCTTCGTTGGTTACTGCAACTACTTGCTCGGTGTCCTCTTTTTTGACTGCCGAGCAGAGTATACGATCGCCACGCGAGTTTTTCTGTGTCAACAGCTCTATCGGCATAGCCTTTAGGCTTCTGCCGTTGCCCAATAGCGCTACACTGTATTCCCTGCCTGTAAGGTATGATTCGACCAACGATTTGGTGCCGAATTCTTCGAATATCGCCTGTACCTTGCTGTTAAATGAGTCGTTATTGTGAACAACCGAATCCTTATTGATACCCTTACTTCCACCTGAGGAGATTGGCTTAATAAAGAGTGGGAAGTCGAGACCCAGATTCTGCTCAAACTCGTGTTCGCCTGGCAGGGCCGTAAAATATTTAGAAGTCGGCAAGCCAGCACTGACAATTGCAAACTTAGCCATTTCCTTATCGTTATTGATTTCCATGGCGAGTTTGCCGGAGCCAGTGTAGTTAATTCCGTGCTGTTCAAGATACTCGGATAACCATATATAGCTAAATTCGGTACTATCTTCTGTTGCTAAGCGTATCTTAGATGAACCCAAAAAGACTAGGTCGGGTCTTTTTAGAACCAGAGCCTCCAGGCCGAGTTCGTCAGTAACAATACTCACACCAACACTCTCGTAGGCTGATGAGAGGACTTCAAATACTTTATCAGAAGTAGAACGACTCATCCCCCCAGAGCCAACTTTTTCAGAACGCACTATTTCGATGTGTTTGTTGATTTTATTCATAATATAATTTTTGAGGCAAATAAATTAAGGCTGAACGCGATATGTTTAGCCAGACAATAATTGCTAGTACTTGTCAATTTTAGCAGACTTTATGACTTAAAGCTATGGTTAAATTCGATAACAAGTCATAGGACAGCTTGCTATTGGCAATGCTAAAATATAAAATTATAAATATGGATTTCCTAACTATAGCTCTAGAGATGACGATATTGGTTGGCTTTTCTGCAGTCTTTTCTGGTCTTAATATTGCCCTAATGTCTCTTAGCCCTGCGGAGCTAAAGCGCAAAGCCGAGCTCGGCGATGTCAGGGCCCAGCGCGTCCTACCGCTTCGAAGTAACAGTCATCTAAGCCTGGCGAGCATTTTATTTGCTAATGTAGCTGTGATATCAGCTAGCTCACTTGTGCTAGAGAGGCATATCGATGGCGTACTGGCCGGGCTTATTAGTACCATATTGATTGTGGTTTTTGGTGAAGTATTACCTCAGGCTTGGTTTGTGCGTTTCGCCCTAAAATTTTGCTCTCTATTTGCGCCCATTTTAAGGCTTACTATTATTCTGACTTACCCGGTGTCCAAGCCCTTGCAACTCCTACTAGACAAGCTACTGGGGCACGAAACTGCTAGCCTGCATTCCAGACACGAGCTCGGCATACTGATTGGTGAGCACCTCGATACCAGAGCAAGCGAACTCGATGAAGATGAGATAGAAATTATGCGCAGTACACTGCTTCTGAGTGAAAAACGAGTGCGAGATATAATGAAGCCCATATCAGAAGTCTACTGGCTAGAGGAGAACGACATAGTCGGCGCTGAAAGGATAGACCAGATCAAAGAGATGGGCTGGAGCAGAATACCAGTCTTTAATCGATCCCTAACAAAGTGCCGCGGAATCCTGCTGATGAAGGATTTGGTAGATATCGACTTTGATGAAAATCCAATAAAACTGGTAGATTTACCGCTGCACGAGGCCACTATTATAGGCAATATGACAGCCTTAGATACGATGTTTAGAAAATTCATAGTAGCCAAATCACATCTGATACCTGTTGAAAAAGACGATAAGTTTGTAGGCATCATCACAATCGAGGATTTGGTCGAGGAGATACTGGGCCACGAGATATCTGACGAGACCGATCACATGAAGAGTCGTAGTTAAATTGCTATTATATGAGTATGAGTGTATAATAACAAATGTTCTTAGATACTATGCTGCTACGGCTCTAAAGGATCAGGTTATTAATTAAGTTCTGGGTGCAGCTAAACAGCCGACAAGCTGGGATTGCCAGAAAGAAGAAGGAACTATGGCAAAGAATCTATTTGTTGGTTCACTCCCATGGAGTGTAAACGACGAGCAGCTTGCTCAAATGTTTGCTGAGGCCGGTTCAGTTGATTCAGCTCGTGTTATCACAGAGCGGGACACTGGCCGATCTAAGGGTTTCGGATTTGTGGAAATGGCTACCGATGAGGAAGCTAAAAAAGCAGTCGAAATGCTAAACGGCAAAGAAATTGAAGGCAGAGCTATCACAGTGAATGAAGCTCGACCACGCGAAGAAAGATAATCTTATCTTAATTCTTAAAAAACCCCGCTTGCGGGGTTTTTTAGTACAAAACAATTTTTTATAGAGCCCTACCAGATATTTAGCTACGTATAAAAAGATTGACTTATTAACAGAAATCTTTTATTCTAATTCAGATTCGTCAACCGGCGACTCGTACCTATAGCAGCAAGGAAAAATCATGGCCTGGCGAGACTGCGAAGAGTGTAGCGGCAACAAGAGATGTGCCTACTGTTCTGGTAAAGGCATTTTTTGGTCACCTGCAGCAAGGAAATGCCCGAAGTGTGCCGGCAGTGGAAAGTGCCCGGAGTGTGGTGGCAGCGGCAGGGATTAAACCCAATATACACACCACTTTTCGGCGCACTTCGAATGATTTACGACTTATTCCCCTAGCGAATTTAATTATTTGCTGGGGGTTTAGTCTTTTTAGGCCCTGCTTACTAAGGTTCCGGTTTCGGTGTCGGCTGCAACTAGCCCGTGGTCAGATAGCAATATGGCCCTTAGCTTGTCGGACTGCTCGAAGTTTTTATCGTGGCGGGCTTGCGAATAATTATCGATTAGATCCAGTACGTCGGCATGCAAGGGACTATCAAAAACTATGTTCAGACCAAGCACAGCATCGGCTAGGCGCATCACTTCTTTGGCGTCTTGGCTAAATACCTTGCCTTCAATAAGGCTAATTGCTGCTAGGGCTTTTGGTGTATTAAGGTCGTCCTCTAGGGCGGCAATGAACTGTTTACGACACTGCTCTACTATGGATGATGAATCTTTTTCTGGTAACTGTCCGACCCTAGCGAGCATCAGCTGGTCGGTGTAGGTTCGGAGCTTCAAGATCCTCTCATGAGCGGATTTTAGATCGGCCAAATTAAAATCCATTTGGCTGCGATAGTGGCCGCTCATCATCAGGTACCTGAGCGCCATCGGGTCATTAACATCATCGATGGTTTTGATGTTGCCGATAGATTTGCTCATTTTCTCTGATGCGATACTAACGTGCTCATTATGAAGGTAAAAATTGGCCTGCTCTCCTTCACACTGAGCTAGTTCATTTTCGTGGTGCGGAAACTTTAAATCGACTCCCCCGGTGTGAATATCAAATAACTTCCCAAAAAACTTATTGCTCATGGCTGAGCATTCGATATGCCAGCCCGGTCTACCTGGTAGAGACTTGCCGTCTAACTCAAAATCCCAGTATGGTTCGTTGGCTTTTTGGGCTTTCCAAAGTACAAAGTCGGCTACGCCGTCTTTTTGGTCTTGATCTTGGGTTACTCTGGCCTGCGACTTGAAATCTAGACTAACTAGCCGTCCGTATACTTGGCCTGTGGCCTGGTATTTGGTGATGCTAAAATAAATACTTCCATCAGACTCGTAGGCTATATTATTATCTAGCAAATGTTTGATCATCTCTTGCATGTTTGCGATATAGTCGGTGGCTCTTGGGAGGTGTGCAATATCGTCGCGCTTTATACCGACAGCCTCGATATCGTCCAAAAACATATCAGTGTATTTATCGGCTAGCTTTCCTAGGGCATTGACGGCAGTTTCGTCTGGGTAGGCCAATTGTGAACGGGCGATCATCTTGTCGTCGATGTCGGTAATATTCATGACCCACTCGACATCAAGATTTTGAGTATGGCGCAAGACTCTTTGCAAAAGATCGGGCAACAAAAATGATCTGATGTTGCCGATATGAACTCGATCGTAAACTGTTGGCCCACAACTATAAATACTGACTCTGCTGGTACTAATGGGCTTGAAGTCTTGCTTTGAATTGGTGAGTGAATTGTATAGCTTAAGCATTACTACCCATTATATACCTTGCGCAAGACTTCTGCAGTGTGGCGGCAGTCCTCGAGGGCGTTATGAGCGCTGCGAGATGGCAGACCAAAGTACTCAAAAGTCTGCTCGCTTCTAACGATATCTCCCCTATCGAGCCTTACCATGTGCATATAGGCTAGGCTCCAGACATCGAAAAAATGATAATCGTGAATGTAAATATCCTTGCCGACTCCATCAAGCATTTTTGATAGCATTGTGTGGTCGAGCATTTCGTTCCAGCTGGCCAAATATACCTCTACTCCAAATTGTTCCAGAAAGCTTGTTATAACTTCGTCGGGCTGTGGCGAATCTTTGAGGTGGTCCGAGGTTATCCCATGAATCTTAGCTGACGCTTCGGGCATATCAGATAAATCTTGTTTTATAAAACTCAAAAAAGAATCCTTCTCGGCCAGGGTTTGTTTGTCGAGTAGCACTGCCCCAAGCTGGATCGGCAAGGACTTCTCGAGGTCCAGTCCGGTGGTTTCGAAGTCGATTAAGAGTATGTCTTTGGAAAAGCCTCGCATCCTAAAAGGCCTGTCTGTTATCTAGTGCCCGGCTAAGTGTTAGCTGATCAGCGTACTCTAGGTCGGCACCAATTGGTAGACCATGAGCTAGTTTGCTGATTTTGCCTTGATAGCCTTGGGCTTGTAACATCCGAGAAATATAAATTGATGTGGTTTCGCCCTCGATATTTGGGTTGGTCGCTAATATAATTTCGTCGGGTTCAACAACTCCGACCCTCGCCAGCAGACTATCGATTTCAAGATCATCTGGTCCGACACCGTCGATAGGACTTATAACACCATGCAGTATATGGTACTGCCCACGGAATAAACCTGTTCGTTCGATTGCCACAATATCCATCGGATTAGATACGACGGCAATTATTTCTGAGCTCCTGCTAGAACTTGAGCAGATCGGACAGAGCTCTTCGGTAGCATAGTTCTTACAGCTAGAGCAGCGAGTAAGGCCGTTTTTTAAATTCATCATGACTCTGCCGAATTGGTCGGCATCTCCAGTTGCTAGCAAATAAAAGACCATTCGCTCGGCTGATTTAGGGCCAACTGAAGGAAGCTTTGAAAACTCATCGATTAGGTTGGTGATATTGTCTGGCAAAATTTGCATAAAATTACATGCCGGGGATATTCATGCTACCTGCAATCTCTTGCATTTTTTCGGTGGCTTCGCTCATCAGATCTTTGTTGGCTTGGTTGACTGCAGCTATGATAAGCCCAGACAATCTGTCGAGATCTTCGGACGCCTCTGGTTTGATTTCGATATTCTTTACCTCGACATTCATACTGGTTTGGCTAATAGCAAGACCAGCTGTTACTACTACCTCGCCGTTGTCTCCTGCTTCTGCTACAATTTCCATGCGTTTTAATTCTTTTTGCAATTTAAGTGCTTTTTGCGCTAATTTAGCTTTTTCCATCATTGACATATCTGTCCTCCTTTTTATTGAAGTATTTGCTCTTGCTATTGTATCTGATAAAGCCTAACTTCGCTATAACCTTGCGAGAACGAATCCTCGAGTTGCCAGCTGGCTGGCACCGAGTCGTAGTAGCTATGCGAGCCTGTTTTACCCAAAAGCCAGACCCTTCCGGGAAGTAGATTGTTGTATGAATCGATATAGACATTCTTGTTGTATATTAGAGCGCTTTCGCCATAGCCATTGGGCCGTCCGCCACCAGTAAATAAGAGCATTGTGGTACCTGTGGTATTGTAGAAACTACCATCGAAGTAGGTGTACAGCTCGCCAGAAATAATAATATCGCCCGGCTTAAAATCATTAATAATATGGTTAAAGACGTTGTCGATACGATGGCTGGCCTGGGCATTAACATTTCTTAGCCCAATGAGCTGAGCCGCAATTATAACTACGGCAATTGAGAATGCAATAAATTGATGTTTTTTGTATATATCAGCTAAAGCAAAGGCAATGATTATGCAGATACCAATTGTTGTGAAAACGAAATAACGTTCATGAAAGATTGGCTTCGCGAGTGAAGCTGTAATGGCCAGAAAAATTGGGAATAAACAAAATATACCCAGAAGTCGCACGAAGTGCTGTTTGGTTTTATCCTGATGAACTGCGTAAAAAATAATCACCAATAGTAAAAGTGGAAAGATCCAATATACTAAAGGCCATATTTTATGGGCATCAGTAAAAGTAAAGAACTGCCAGATAGTATCATTGAATGTTGCGATACTAGTTTTGGACAGCCAGCCGAGACCTTGGGCTCGAGTAAGCTGCTTGATCATATTCGGCAGCCACGGCAAAAATACTACCAGCGCCGCAACATTGGCTAGCCACCAACGCCAATCTAGCAATAGACTATTGGAGGATTTTTTAGTTTTCTTGGATGTAATAAAAATACTCAGAATGTAAACCCAGAAACTAGCAACTACTAAGACTGTAAAGTAGTGAGTATATAGACCCGCCGAGATACCGACTATATAGAGTAGGTAGCCCAGTTTGTCTTTGTGATCATTGACTACTCGAATTAGCCCCAACATTGCGATGAGCATAAATACACCTAGCACTCCATACATTCTGGCCTCCTGGCTGTAGCGGACAAGGAATGGGTTAAGAGCTAATATAACTCCAGCTAGGACGGCGATATTATGCTTTTTTGAAATCTTCAATGTTACCAGGTAGCCAAGCCCGACTACGATGACGCCACATATTGCGCTAAGCGAGCGCAAGGCCAGAGCCGAGCTGCCAAATACTAAACTCCAGCCGTGAAGTAATTCGTAGTACAGGGGTGGGTGTACATCTCGTGCTGAACCTAGCCAAATATCTAGCCATCCCCTGCCAGAGAGCATCGCGCTGAAGCCTTCATCGTGCCAAATGCTAGATTTGGTAATACCGAAAAACCTGGTTACAGTTGCAAGCAGAATTATCAATAAAAACAAATATAGCCAGTGCTTGTTGAGCAGCCTGCTTAGCTTCGCAAATTTAGTTCTTGTATTTGCCACGCAGTAGTCGCCAACGTATTTTTAATAGATCACCGAAGGTCTGTAATGATGCCTTAATTGGTGATGATCCGCTAATTTTGCTGCCTTCCTTTACATCTTTCCAGTCCGGGACATCAATCAGCCCTATGGTATAGCCTTTTTTGCGAGCGATAGCTAAGATCTCCATATCGAAACCCCAGCTATCGATTGTCTGGAGTGGAAATATTACCTGTACAGCTTCGTTAGTGAAAGCCTTAAAGC
>JBAXPC010000030.1:0-7912 GCA_037132395.1 bacterium
ATAGCTAATGAGATTAGTTAAAAAACAATTACAACATGTAATTATTGCTTCAGGTGCAGGCTGGGCACTTATTGGAGCGAGCTAGAAGTCGACTAGAAGTCGGCTGGTTTTATATTACTTTTGCCATCAAAAGTGATAGCTAATAATATTGGTTCGCATTAATCAAAGGGTATTTATTAGCGGCCAAATCGCTTATAATAGGTATATATGAAATTACACAAAAAGTCAGGATCTAAAAATTCTGATAGTGGCACGGCTAGCTCAAATATAGATAAATCTAAAATAAAAAACTCAAAAAAACATTGGGTCTTGCGCGTATTCTTGGTGCTGCTGGCTTTAGTAGTACTGGCAGGTGGAGCTTTTGCTGCCAAAACAATCATTACTATCAATAAGGTTATTAAGCACCAAGGAGGCATCAGCGCCGACGGGCTGAAGGGTGAATTGGACTTGGGCAAACTCAAGGGCGAAGGCGAGGGACGCGTCAATATCTTGTTGCTAGGCGTCGGTGATGCTGGCCACGCTGGCGAAGATCTGACAGATACAATACTAGTAGCCAGCATAGACCCAAAGACCAACGATGTTGTAATGATCAGCATACCACGGGATCTGTACGTCAAGATACCGGGCTATTGGTGGAGCAAAATTAATGCCGCCAACGCTTTTGCCGAACAAGACAAGAAAGGCTCTGGTGCTGAAGTTATTAAAAAAACTGTCAGCGATGTGCTAGATATACCTATCCACTATTTTGTAAGAGTCGATTTTACTGGTCTCAAAAAGTCGGTCGATTCGCTCGGTGGGGTTGATATCAATAACCCCGTCGCACTTAGCGACCCAGAATACCCCTGCGACAAAAACGAAAGCTACTCCTGTGGGTTCAACCTCAAGGCTGGCGATTACCACATGGATGGAGCCTTGGCACTAAAGTTTGCTCGCTGCCGCAAGGGCAATTGCGGCGACGACTACGGCCGTGCCAAAAGGCAACAGGCGGTATTGGTAGCGATGCGCGACCAAGCGCTGAAGCTAGGTAATATCCTGAACCCCGCTAAGGTTAATGACCTGCTTAGTATTGTTGGCGATCATCTAACGACAGATATCAGCCTTGAGGAGATGCAGCGCTTAGTTACGATAGGACGAAAAATCAACTCCAACACGGTTATCAATAAGGTGCTAGAAAACGAAGAAGTAGGCCTGGTAAAAAATAGCAACATCGGCGAAGCCAGCGTTGTTATACCAACTGCAGGAGTGGGCAACTATAAAGCGATACAGGCCTATGTGAAGAGCCTTTTAATTGATGGCTACATCAAGAGTGAGGCTGCTAAGGTCGAGATATCCGGCGCTGGAGCAAGGCCAGGCAAGGTCTACGCATTGGCTGTCTTATTGAAATCATTGGGCTATAATGTTATAAAGACTGCAGTGAATACTGAGCCTGGTGACACCAAAACCAAGATAATCGATTTTGCCAATGGCAACAAACCTTACACCGCTAAGTATCTCGAAAACAGGCTAAAGGTAGCAGTCGAGAAGCAAGAAGTTAGCTCAGGATCTCAGGCCGATATTAAAATTATTCTAGGAGCAGATTATGAATTTAAAAACGGCCTTTAAAAGAGCCAATCTATTTAGTCAGGGACAGCGCCTAATTGTGATGGTTAGTATTATAATGTCGCTTTTTGCGATTGGTATTTTGTATTACACACCATTGCCGCTAATGATGATCCCAGCCGCTCTAGGCCTAAATTACCTACTCTTTAGACGACTAATTGTTACAAAGAAAATCAAAACAATCATCACCAAATCTTTGCGACCAACTATCTGGATTGGCATCAGCCTATTTTATTTTTATAGCGTTTATGTGATTGGCAAAATGCCGATCATAGTGTTTATTATCTGCGTCGTCACCTCGTCGCTAATTTATGGAGTAATTAGTTATTTCGAAACACAATCTCAGCCAAACCTGCTTATCGATAATATCTTGACAATACTTTTTATACTCTTCAGCACCTCGCTAGCCAGCCTAATGGTAGCGTACTGGCATTGGCCAGCAGCTCTGGTAATGGTACTTTTGTGGGTCACAAACTTCTTGGTGGCTTTGTGGTGGCTTTTGGACTTTACCAATAACCCACAAATACTGGCAGCCCTGTGGGGCTTCGTGACGCTCGAGATGTTTTGGCTGGCGTCGCGCTGGACGGTCTTGTATCAAATACCAAATGTGCCATTTGTTTTATCGCAGTACAGCATGATAATAACAGCCCTCGCCTATGGTTGGGGAGGAATATACTACCACTACAAGCAGCGCACCCTCAAAAAGACTATCATCATCGAATACCTAGCAGTTACGATTGTGGTATTTTTGGTGCTAATAGTTATGAACCGCTGGACAGGCACAGGTTAGGCCCGAATCTGGCAAGCACCGATATTTTTTATAGGAAAGTAGCTACTGGTTGGCTACTTTTTTTTGAAGCCGAGTATTAGATAGCCTTCAGAAAACGGAATAAGGCCAGCTTGGTTGGCGAGCAGTTTTAAGGGGTCGTGTTGCCAGGGGTCCGATTCGTGCAGCACAATCGAGTCGGCTGTGGTGTGTGTTGATAAATCAGTATAAAAACGCCGGTAGAGATCTAGGCCATCGCCGTCGCCACCAAAGAGAGCCACAGCGGGCTCTTTTTGAACTTCAGGCTTCATATTTGGCAAATAGCTTTTTGATACATAAGGCAGGTTGGTGACGATTGTATCAAATTGCCCCTCAACGCCATCCCAGACATCAGCTTTAATGAATTTTATTTTATTACTCGCACCCAGTATTGAGCTGGCATTGCGCTTGGCGACTTGCATAGCTTCGTCAGACACTTCGGTGGCCGTAATCAATAAATCGGGGCGATTCTTGGCAATGGCAATCGCAATTGCGCCGCTACCAGTCCCAAGGTCTATTAGCTTTGAGCCGGGCTTAGCAAGCTCAATCGCTTGCTCAACAATTAGCTCCGTCTCGACTCGTGGCGACAAAACCCTGCTATCGACAAAAAAATCGATACCATAAAATTCAAGCTGATTGGTAATATAGCAAACTGGTTCGCGGTCGAGCCTGCGCACTATGGCGAGCTCGTACTTCTTGGCCTGACTGTCGGTAAGTTCATCTTGGTTGTGGGCTATTAGCCACTCTCTGGTTTGATCTAGACAATGGGCTAGTAGTAGCTCGCTATCGAGTCGGGCACTACTAATACCAATGCCATCTAGCCGCCGCTCGGCTGCTACTAGCGACTGATGGACTGTCATGTCTGCTCTGATAGTATTTTATCGACAGAGGCGTCCTTGAGGGCCTTCAGGATCTCTTCGATGCCACCATCCATTACCTTATTGAGGTTATGAGTTGTATAGCCTATGCGGTGGTCAGTGACGCGGTCTTGCGGAAAATTATAAGTGCGGATTTTTTCGCTTCTATCGCCAGTGCCGATTTGACCGCGGCGCTCATCGCCGAGCTTTTGGGCGTCGGCTTGGGCCTGAGCATCGAGTAGCCGCGAGCGCAGCACGCTCATTGCCTTTAATTTGTTCTTGAGCTGCGACTTTTCATCCTGGCAGGTTACCACAATACCACTTGGCATATGAGTAATACGCACCGCACTGTCGGTGGTATTAACACTCTGCCCACCATTGCCGGAGCTTCGAAAAACATCAATCCGCAAATCGTTTTGGTTGATTTCTATATCGTGCTCCTCGGCTTCTGGCAGTACGGCAACGGTAGCGGTGCTGGTATGAATACGCCCCGCGCTTTCGGTGGCTGGCACGCGCTGGACTCGATGTACACCCGACTCGTATTTGAGCGTCCCGTAGGCATTGGCTCCACCAATTTGGGCAATAACTTCTTTGTAACCACCAACGGGGTTAGGGTTTTCGCTTAGTAGGCTCAACTTTAGCCCATGGTCCTCGCAGTAGCGGGCATACATTCTGAGTAAGTCGCCAGCAAAAATACTGCTCTCGTCTCCACCAGCCCCAGCTCGGATTTCGACAATGGCGTCTTTTTGGTCGTTCGGGTCGGTCGGTACCAAAGCTAGCTTAACGCTGGCCTCGAGCTCTTCTAGTAGGGCACTGAGCCGTGTTATCTCTTCAGCAGCAAAGGCCTTCATCTCAGGATCATCAAGCATTGCTGTGGCCGTCTGGAGGTCGTCTTGGGCCGCAAGCACCTTTTCAAACAGCGATAGCTTTTCGAGCAGCTCGCGCTGTCTATTAATTAGCTGCCCAGACTTCGGGCTAGCGTATATTTTGGCATCCCCAAGCTGACTCTCTAGGGCAGATAGCTCGTCTTTGATATTTTCAGTGGTATTGGTATCGATGATATTCATAGGGAAATAAATAATACCCTTATATTATAGGGTATTATTGTGGGTAAGTATTAATTTATTGGTCAGAAGATTCGGTTTTTGGTGCAACTTCGGCTTCGGTTTGCGGCTTAGTTTCAGAAGTTTTGGCAGCCTTAGTGGTTTTTTTGGCTGGCTTAGCGGCTTCAACTTTGTTTTGCGATTTAGCAATTTTGGCCTCTTGGCGCTTAGTGGCCTTAGCAGCTTTTTTGCCCAAAGTCTGTTTTTGAGATTTGGCAGCTTCGGTACGAGCTCTAAACTGGTCTACCCGCCCAGCAGTATCTACAAGCTTTTGCTTACCAGTATAAAACGGGTGGCACTGACTACAGACATCAACAGTTATTTCTGCGACTGTAGATGTGCTTTCAAAAGTGTCCCCGCAACCAAGGCAAGTGACTTTTGTAGGTATTAATTTAGGGTGGATTCCGGTTTTCATAACCAGACAATAATATCAGATAATCGCCCCTAGGTCAAACCTTAAAACCTAAGCGGTGGCCTTGCCTAGTTTTGCCGATAGCAGTAGCTGCCTGGTTTCGCCAGTGTCGTCTGTGACCTCGGTTTTTTGGGTCTCATTGTAGTAGCTCAGAAGGTAGTGGCTTAGGATCTCCTGGAGATCTTTGCTTTTGAGCTTCTCGTCGTCGAGGTCGGCGTTGATTTTTTGAAAATCACGATCAGCCAGCAAGAGTTTTTTGGCCTCAGCGCGCTTTCCCGATAGCTCCTTGATTTCTTCTTCAAGTTTTTTGTACTCCTCGTTTTGCTCCATAGCATCCTTGAGCTGCTCGCGGATGGTTCTGATTTTTTCTTTCGACTGAGCTATTTCTGGCATCAGTCGATGTATCGATTCTAGCGGTGTTTTGTCTTCCATTTTTCTCCTTGTTTGGGTATTTAAGTATTAATCATTATAACGACTGTTTGCTATTTGGCTAGTGCTTAATTTGGTAAATATTAAAATATTTTCTAGCAACAAAGCTAATAACCTCTAATAAACTTAAGCGCTATTTGCGAGCTTGGGCGTTGCGGGCGATTTCCATAATAGTATCTTCGTCGTCAGTAATAGTGTATAAGCCCATGTCTGATTCATCGATAGTACCAGCGGGTAGCATTAGGCCGTGGTGCATATGTCTATCGAGTGTTTCCCAAAAGTATGCCCCAACACAAACAATCGGTACCTTATGGATTTTACCGGTCTGAACCAGCGTCAGGATTTCATAAAACTCGTCCATAGTACCAAGGCCGCCTGGGAAATAAATATACATTCGGGCAGCAAAGCTCAGAGTCACCTTGCGCGTAAAAAAGTACCGAAAGGGAATTAGCTTAGTAACATAGGGGTTAGTGACTTGTTCGTTAGGGAGCTTGATATTGAGCCCCAGCGAATTGCCACCGGCCTCTTTGGCCCCACGATTGGCGGCCTCCATGATGCCACCGGCACCACCTGTTACTATGGTGTAGTCAAGCTCCTTTACGAGTCTCTTGGCTAAACTCCGCGCTCTTTTGTAGTCAGGGTGGTTTTCATCAAAACGCGCCGAACCAAAAAAACTAACCTTTTTGGGATATTGGCTAATAAGCTCCAGCCCCTGGGTTATTTCTTCGTTAATCCGGCAAACTCGCTCGGTAGTCTCGTCGTTACTCTTGAGCTGGCAGGCCTGTTGGATTTCCTCGACGCTTAGAGGGTCGAATTCGCTATTGTGCATATGTAATTTATTGTAACGCTTTTGCTTATAAAAGGGCAACTAATATTGCCAAAAGTACCACTAGTTATTGCTAGCGGTAAGCTATATTTAGCCTATACATAAGCGTAATCAACAGCTTGTATGTATATTGTTCGTATTATATGATATAAATACCACCAAATCTAGTGTTACTCTAATTTCAGACTACGCTACAGGTAGTGTCAAAAAAAGTATGCCAAACACTATTTACAAACCAATTATGCCTATAGTATGATAGGTGCATACATCAAAAAATAAACAAGGAGGGTTAAGTACCGATGCCAGAGAAAGCAAAAGTGTCCGGATCTATTAAAGAAGACGACTGGGATAAGCCAATGACCTGCCCAATCGACCCCAAAGAGCTCGCCGAGTGCGAAGCCTGTCAATAGTTATCTAGTATTTAGCTAATAAAAAGCCTCTGCCGTGAGAACAGGGGCTTTTTTGCTATAAGTGTAACTGTTTTGTATAATGAAGCTTAATAAAGTATTAACACAAATGCCAGAAAAACATCCGCTTCAAATTAAATACCCAGATTTACAGAAATCTCCAGTTGTTGAGCTATCTGCCGAACAGCATCGCCAAAGGGGCGAACAGATACCCAATGAACCTGGCCCCAAGCTTGAAGCCTGGCTGAGCGATTTAGAACGCATCCATACCGGTCGTGGCGTCAGCCCCGAACGCCAAGACGCCCAACCACAGGTACTAGAGCGAATTAAGCAATCATACCACCGCGATTACATTACAGGCACCGATGATGCTTCGGTCGGGCGTAAGCTCCGCCGTGATGCTCAAATAGCCGAAAACGAAGGCCACGGTATGGCCGAGGAAATCATGCAAAGAGTTAATGAAGGTGTTATTGAACAAACCCGCGAAACAATCCAGCAAGACCAAGAACGCAGCCTAGATGCCTGGATAGACTATCTCACCAGCGATGACGCCACATATCCAATGTGGTTTAAGTACTATGTGTTTCGTAACATCACCAAGCTCGCCAGCTTCGACAAAGAGCAGGGCGAATATCCCAAGCGATCCAAAGGTACCACCGCGCCGTTCCCAGACATCAACCGTGAAGCCTTGGCGTATATGGAGGATAGCCTGGCCAAACATTACGGCCTCAAGCCACTTGATCCAAACAACCCCGAAACCGAGAACGACCCACAAACGAAGGAGCTACTGGATAAGGAAGCCAACTTCGCAAGCCTGTATAAACGATGCATCGATTATGCCGCACCCAAAACCACTGAAAATTTGGACATAACTGATGGAGAGTGGGTCAAATTTGACCAAACCAATGACCCTGAAGAAGGCAAGAAATTAGCTCATAGCTTGCATGGATATGGTACTGGCTGGTGTACGGCAGGTGAGGGCACAGCCCAAAGCCAGCTTGCGGGCGGAGACTTTTATGTCTATTACACCAAAAGCGAAGACGGCCAGTATTCGGTGCCCAGGGTAGCGATGCGAATGCAAGGTGGTAGTATCGCAGAGCTTAGAGGTATTGAAGCCGACCAAAACCTCGAAGGTTCTTTAGTGCCAATCGCCGAAGCCAAAATGAACGAAGTTGATCCAGAAGGCGCTGAGGGTTACAAAAAGAAAGCCGAAGATATGCGCCAGCTCACAGGCATTTATGCAAAGCACAAAAAAGGCGAAGAACTAAGCAAAGGAGATCTACGGTTTATTTATGAGCTGGATGGCCCAATAGAAGGCTTTGGATACCAAAAAGACCCAAGAATCGATAATATTACCAGTACAAGGGATAAAAAAGCCGACCTTTCATTTGTACTTGATGTGCCACAAGATAAAATTAGTACCACACAGCAAGAAGCCCTAGTTGGTGGTATAGCCTACCATTGCGGCAATCTC
>JBAXPC010000031.1:0-7019 GCA_037132395.1 bacterium
TGGATAATGATTAGTCCGTTAGCCTGTTGCTTTCTTGGAGCTCGATGTCGGTGTAAAGCAAAGTACAGTACAGATGCGGTAATAATACCTTTGATTAATTTAAAACAATTATTATTGATGACTAATTGGCAAGGACAGACGACAGAAGGCAGCCTATATTCGGTATTGTAGCGCTTCGGCGATGTGCTTCGGTTCGATGTCTGGTGCCGATTCCAGATCGGCAATGGTGCGGCTAACTTTTAGCACCCGCATGTAGGCTCTGGCCGATAGTTTGAGGTTAGTCAGGGCCTGCTCGAGCAATTGCCTGGCATCAGACTGCAACACGCAGAATTTTTGGATTTGTTTGTTGTTCATCTCGTTATTGGTTTTGATTGACGCATCCGCGAACCTACTTGCCTGGATCGCTCGAGCTCTGGCAACTCTTTTGCGCACATCTTTGCTAGATTCCGAAGCCTCGGCGTTAATCAGCTGCGACCTCTTAACTCTACCGACATTGACGACAAGATCGAGCCTATCGAGCAAGGGGCCAGATATTTTGTTGCTATAGCGCTGTATCTGCGAGGGCGAACAGCTGCAGATAGATTCTTGGTCGCCAGCATAGCCACAAGGGCAGGGGTTTTGAGCGGCCACCAGCAAAAACCTTGCTGGGTAGCTCTGAGACGATGTCGCCCGCGCAATAGTTACGCAGCCTTCCTCGAGTGGCTGACGCAGCACCTCTAGTACATTGCGAGCAAACTCTGGTATCTCGTCTAAAAACAGCACGCCACGATGAGCCAAACTAATTTCGCCTGGCTTGGGCCACTGCCCGCCACCAATTAGAGCAATGTTGCTGGCGGTGTGATGGGGGTTGCGGTACGGCCTAGTTGCTATAATGCCCTGGCTGTTTTGTCCGGCAAGGCTATGGATTTTGGTAATCTCTAGAGACTCCTCGTAGCTCGGGGCAGGCAAGAGCCCTACTAGCGATTTGGCTAGCATCGATTTACCAGATCCGGGCGGGCCACTAAGCAAGATGTTGTGGTTGCCGCTGGCGGCTATCTCGATGGCCCGCTTGGCTTGATCTTGTCCATAGACTTCGCTCATATCAACTTCGGCTTGAGCTTGCTTGGCTTTGATTGGCGTTGGTGGGAGTGGGGCAATCAGAACTTCGGCAATAAGGTGCTTATAAAGTCCGATAAGTGATTCCACAGGATAGACATTGATACCAACTATTAGCGCAGCCTGGCTGGCCACAGCTGCCGATACGAAAAGATCGGTGATGCCATTTTCTTTGCAAGCCTGAGCGGCCGATAGAGCTCCGTTAATGGGCCTCATGGAGCCATCGAGACCTAACTCACCCAAAAAGGCCGAAGACGCTGGTATTGGCCCGACCTGCTTGCTGGCGACGAGTAAGCTAACAGCCATTGCCAGATCAAAGCCCGAGCCGTTCTTGGGCAAATCAGCCGGTGCTAGGTTGAGGGTAATTCGGCGCGGCGGAAGATTAAGGCTAGAGTTTTTTATGGCCGAGCGAACGCGCTCTTTGGCTTCATCGACCGCCTTATTGGCCAACCCGACCACAATAAATCCAGGCAAGCCATTGCTCATGTCGGCTTCAACTTCAATTAATTGGCAGTCAAGACCGATATTAGTAATAGTATTTACCTTAGCTAGCATTTGCAACAACCCCCTTGTTCTACATCATATTATACAAACAAAAAGCGAAAAGCAAGCACAAGCGACTTGGAATTATCATTACTTGGAGAAACGGTACCAGCTAGCAGCCGATTCCGGAGGTACGGTATTTATGACCATACCGGTCGCTACTTCAAATCCGCCCCAAATGCTACTTCGGCCGTATAGCTTAATGATGCATCGATGGTGGGGGCTAACACCGTTTTCGATAACGAAGTTATAGCTAATTTGGGCTCCAGTTAGCTTTTGAGTTAGGTGCTTAAGCTGGTGGGCACAGGATTTGAGCTGAGCAGCACTAAATTTATCGAAGCGCTCAATGTGCCGCTTGGGTATTAGCCAAACCTCAAAAGGGTACTGCGAGGCATAAGGGCAAATAATAAAAAAATTCTCATCCTCGGCAACGACTCGCTTTTTTTGATCGCGTTCGAAAGATATAATATCGTCAATCGGCTCCTTCTTTTTATCTAAGTAGTACTCTTCGATATGGTTTGAATGGTCCTGAAATCGCTTCGGGATAATCGGCAGAGCAAATATCTGGCTATGAGCGTGCGCCAAGCTAGCACCGGCCTCAAAACCGTCGTTTCTGAAAACCAAGACATAGGCAATGCCTTCTTTATTTAGTAAATTTGCAGTACGCATCTGGTAGGCCTTCAGGACGCGTCCAATTTGAGCCAACGACAGCTTCGCAAAGGGCACATTGGCCAGCGGAGTATCAATTACCAGCTCCTGGATGCCATGAGATTTGGGGTTATCCATCGTTAGCGCCGGGAATCTGTTTTTGACGACCTTCACCAGCCACTCTCCTTCTTTTTTGATACTGTAAACCTCTTTTTCTTTATCAAGATTTGGACTATCGGCAGTTTCGATTAGAGGATGGCGATTTTTACTAGTGTCGTAGGGTCTTTTGCCACGACCCGGGGATACTATTACATACTCATCGAACAAGTAGTCGCGCCGTATTTCGGTCTCGACACCTTCGATGTCTAGCATGACGGGCTTACACTGCCAGGCGTCGTCAGGGTTTACCGTCTCGGTATCTATCTCGCAGGTTACAAAATTTTCGAACGAGTCATCAGGGCTAACCTTGTCAGGCTTGGTTATATGCCTAGCACGCTGGTGGAAATTATCAGATGATTTAGATTTGTTTTCGGCTGAGCTCATACCTCTTATGTTACCAAGTTTTTGGGGCTAAAGCTACTTAATTGGAATCGACTCTAAACTATATCAGAGTAGATCTTGAGTAGTTTTTTGGCCTGCTTGTCGATTGTGATAGTCATCGCAATTTGTTTTGCCTTTTTACCATAATCAGCAGCGAGGTCTTTGTTGTCAATTAGCTCATTACAAGCAGTAGCGAAACTAGAGGCGCTATTTTTTGCCAATATTCCGGTTACTTTATCTTCGGCCAGCGGCGATATCTCGGGGTCTAGAAACACAATCGGCTTAGATACTATGGCGGCTTCATTGAGCACCAGACCTTGAGTGTCGGTCAGAGATGCAAAACAAAATACATTGCTTGCCTTAAAGCAAGCAAAAGTTTTGGCTCTATCGAGCATCCCAGTGAATACAATATTTTGTCTAACGCCAGTCGCCTCAGCTAATTCTTTGAGCTCTTCGCTGTATGGGCCATCGCCCACAATAAGTAGCTTGACATCGGGGTGGCGCTCCAAAATCTTTGGCATACTACGAATTATGAGCTGAATATTTTTTTCTTTGCCGAGCCTACCAACAAACAGCAAAAGTGGCCCATCAGAATCTATTTGGTAATAGCGTCTCGCATCAAAATCGGTTTTTATATCTAGCTCCTGGAGGTCAATGCCGGTTGGCAAAACATGAACGTTGTCAAAATTACCATAATCTTTTAGTGACCTCACCATTTTTAGAGAAGGCGCAATTACGGCGTCGCAGTTTTCATAAAATATGCCAATACTTTCCAAAATAAGCTTACGGTTCCATGTCTTAATCGAGCGGTTTGGCTTCAAATATGGGAGCAATTCTTTGTACTTATCAGTAGACTTTAGCAGTGCTGGCGCTACCAGGATACCGAGTAAGACACCAATCATCATTTTTTTATAAACCCGCACATACTGATCGATGTCTGTATGGTGGGTCGATACAATCGGTATGTTGTCTTCCTTAGCGATGCGCATCCCTAGCAGCCCTATTTGGGCTGGAGTATGGATATGAACAATATCTAGGCCATGCGAGCGCACTTGTTTGATGATGCCCGGGGTAAAGGGCATCGTTTCGCGGTGGTGCTCGTACCAAATACTCGGGAACGACCTAAAGCGCACTACATAGGCTGGGTCGGTCTGCTTTTTGTCGGCCGATTGGGGAGCAAATATCACTACTTCATGACCAAGCTTGATGAGCTCTTTGGCAAACAGCTCGACCGAAACAGCCACGCCATCAACCTGGGGGTAATAGCGGTCTGTAAAAAAGCCAATTTTCATCTATTTTTATCCAGGAAGCTGAGGTATATTTTTTCTATATTTTTCATTACTGTTTTGGTGTCATAAGCCTGGGCAATATGCTTGGCCTTGTCTTGAGATTTACTATAGAATGCCTTGTCGCTGGAGAGTTTTTTAATGGTCTGCACAAATCCACTGTCGCTAGATGCTTCTTCATACCAGTTTTTAAAGGTGAGGTGGTATTGGTCGTTGTTTCTTAAAAGCACTGGCAGGCCTGCTGCTGCACCTTCAATAATTACGATCCCAAAAGTTTCTTGCTCTGAGGGCAAGAAAAATAGATCAGAAGCCTGGTAGTACGCAGTCACATCCTTGTGCTCAATTACTCCTGTGAAGTGAACATTAGCCGGGGCACTTTTCATCATTTTTTGCATTTCAGAGTAGTTCGCAGCAGCGTGCTTAAAAGGTATGCCACCGACCCAAATAAATTCCATATCCGGTAAGCTTTTGGCGCAAGCCATAAAGCTATCGACTCTTTTTCGAGGCTGGACTTGACCATTACAGACAACTACAAACTTATCTTTGCTGATCTTGAGTAGTTTGCGAGCTGCAGTTTTTTTGGCCGGAGTATTGGCGTAATCAGCGGTCTCGATCATATTAGGAACTACATAGGTGGGTTTTTTGATGCCTAATTTTTTGAGCTGATCTTCTACTTCTTGGCTAACAGCGAATATGCCATCAGCACGATTATAAAACCATCGGAGGTATAGCTTGGCTAAGGGGTACCAAAACCTGGCGCCAACCAGACTACCTATAAACGAATCAGGCACAACATGTGCAGAAACAAACTTGATGCTACCTCGTGACAGCAAGAATCTTATTCCATAAAAACCGACAGTATGTACATGTACGATATCTGCCTTAAAGTTTTTTTGATTGGTATGGACCTCGAACTCCGGCGTATACTTTTTAAGCCCGGCGAGGTGTTCGGTATAAGCAGTGTGGACGCCATGCCCCTGTACTGTGAATGCACTGTCTGATATTACGTTGATGGTGTATGTTTTATTCATATATTTAAGTCTATTATTACATTTTTATCGTCATCGAGCACTACCTAAATTGAAGTTAATTATCAATTACTTATATAACCATCCTATAATATTTCCTCGAATTGGTCCAATGTTGCACGGTTAGCCTCTCTAGAGGCTAACTTAAGCAAGCTACCTCAGGGCCAAATCGCTAAGCACAAAGCGCCAAAGCGGGTGGAAACCGAAATAGCCGGCGACTTGCCACACCTACTAGTTGTCAAGCTTCTTAAATCAGCTGACTCTAGGCACCACCATTGTTGATGGTGGCAAAGACAAGCTCGTCAATATTGAGCATTTTGAATCTAAGATCACTAATCCAAAAATCAAGCTGCTCAAATTCGAGCGCTTCGGCCACCTCTTTCCGCTCGAAGAGCCCCAAAAAACTGCCGATATCATCTTGCAGATTATCAATCAGCCCAAAATTCGTGCTAATATAGGTTCAAAATAAGCATGTACAAAAGTCTCCTAACCAACCGCAACTTCCTCAAAATCTGGCTGGCCCAGTTGTTTTCGCAATTAGCCGCCAACCTGCTTAACTTCGCCCTGATTATCAGAGTCTTTGAGCTTTCAGCTAATACCAAATACGCCAATATATCTGTTAGTTTGCTGATATTATCATTTGGCGTACCATCGATTATATTTGCAGTCCTGGCCGGTGCCTATGTCGACCACATGGATCGTAAAAAAGTATTAGTTATAACAAATATTGTTAGAGCTGTTCTTGTGTTGTGTTTTTTATTGTTCGAAACCAATCTGATGTTCGTTTATCTGACAGTATTTATAATTTCGACTTTTTCGCAGTTCTTTACTCCTGCCGAATCGGCTGCATTACCTAAGCTAGTCGATAAAAAGCACCTAGTTGTTGCTAATTCGCTATTCTTATTTACGCTATACAGCTCTTTTATACTTGGCTACAGCTTGGCTGGGCCGATTATTTCTACATGGGGTGCCAATTCGGTTTATTTGGCTACATCAATTGCATTTGCCACCTCTGCGCTCCTAAGCCTGGGGTTGCCTAAACTTAGGGCTAACCATAAAGGTCTCGATTTTAAGGCTATCAACCATGATGTTTTTGTGACAATTCGACAGACCACCAATAAGATACTCAAAACCCCGGCCCTGCTATTTCCAATAATAAATCTGACAATAGGCCAGATGCTAATCGGTATCATCGCCGTCGTCGCACCAGCGCTGGCTATCTTGCTATTCAATCAAAGCCTGGCCAGCACAAGCTACAAACTAATAGTGCCAACTGCGGTTGGTATGATTGTCGGGGCAGTACTGGTGGGCCAAATATTTCGCAATGTTCATAAGGCCAAGCTTATTAATGTCGGTATCGTTATCGCCGTGGTATCGTTATTCGGCATCGGCCTTTCTAAGAGCTATATGGGATCACCGCTCTACACCTATATCATCGTTACCCTAGCATTTGGGCTGGGCTTTGCCAACGCCATGATTGGAGTATCCGCCCAGACCTTGCTCCAAATTCACTCTACCGACGAAGAGCGTGGCAAAATATTCGGGACCCTCAATATGATGATGAACCTCGCCGCCACTCTACCTGTGCTGCTTGCGGGCATTACTGCCGATCTCATCAGTCCGTCTTCGGTGCTGCTCATAGCTGGTGCAATGGTTGCGACCTACGGCATATATCAATTTGTGACGCTCAAAAAGCACGAGCTGGTAGATAGATAGAGTACATCTACCGCAATAATAATTGTCATTTTAACTAAATCTCATTAACTAATCTCATTAACTAATCTCATTAACTAATCTCATTAACTAATCTCATTAATCATCACTTTTGATGCACATGCCCTCTGCCTTCTGTTTCTGTTGTCTGCCTTGCACCGACATC
>JBAXPC010000032.1:0-6859 GCA_037132395.1 bacterium
ACGAGCACATGAAGGCCACGGACCCCAACCACGAGCGGCTTGGGTTTCACGAGCCTTGGCATCCTGAACTTCAGGAGGCGCAAGGTCGGGGCGGGCATAACCGCCGTAGTTACCCCAAGTTGAGAGGTTGTATTGGTAGGCACCAAAGTAACCGTTACCAGTGTTGGTGTTGTAGTTACCACCAGCTTCACAGAAACGCAACTGAGCCCAAACATCTTCACCACCTATTACCAATTTGGCTCTAGGGGCAGATGCAACAGCTCGAGCGGCCTTGGCGGCAGCGTCGGCTTGGGCCTTTGCTTCTTGAGCAACACGAAGGGGCTTAACGACGGCCTCATCGAACGAGGCACGTTGGTCTTTGAGCTCCAAGGTGAAGGTACTGGTATTAAGGTTCAGATTGTAATTTTGTTTTGTCCCATTCTCAGTCTGGCTGGCAGCCAAGGCTGGTTCGGCAATTGGTACTTGTATGGGGTTGATTGCCTGTTGCAATACCACGAAGGTGGCAAAAGCAGCGATATATATGTTACGCATAGTTCGTAAAAGGCTATTCCGAAACGGAAATCGCCTAAAAAAAGTAGCTCCTGTTTAATGTTCTAATGTTTGGCGCTCAATTTAAAAGAGACCGGTTTAAGGGCCTCTTAATTGAACGGGCATATTATAACAAGCATAAGCATATTTGTCAAGGGTATTTGGGTGCTAGGTGCTTATTTTACAGCTGTGGGAGTGTTTTATACTTATGCTTGACAGCTTTAGAATTGGGTTAAAAAAAGCCCCAAATGCTGGATATTGGCCTTCCAGGATCATTTGGGGTCAGGTGCAAGAAATCAGTATTTAGCGCTTATTTTGGGCTTTTTTGCGTTCGTGCGAGCTGAGGTGTTTTTTGCGAATTCTAATGCTTTCAGGTGTAACCTCTAGTAGTTCGTCGCTTTCAATAAAGTCGATAGCTTGTTCGAGGCTGAGGTTGGTATATGGAGCTAGCTTAATTGCGTCGTCAGATCCCGAAGCACGAACATTGGTTAGCTTTTTCTCCTTGGCGACATTGATTTCCATATCTTCAGTCCTGGTATTGAGGCCTATTACCATACCGGCATAAACCTTCGTTCCTGGGGCGATATAAGCCGTTCCACGAGCCTCTACGGTCTGAAGGCTATATGGAGTGGCGGTGCCCATTTCGGCTGCGATTAGAGCCCCTTTGCGGAGTTGCTGGAGGGCTGGAGTAATTGGTGCGTAACCTGTCGATAAGCTGTTCATAATAACGGTACCTTTGGTGGCAGTTAGCAGTACATTGCGCAGTCCTAGTAGAGTGCGGGTTGGTAGCTCATAAATTAGCTCAGTAGTGTTCTTGGTGGTTGGGCGCTGGTCTTTAATAATAGCTCGGCGCTGGCCCAGCTCGCTCTGTATGACACCGGCGTATTCGTCTGGTACTTCTACGGTTAGCTCCTCGATAGGCTCGAGGGTTTGGCCATCTTCTTGTTTGGTAATAACTTGGGGGCGACCAACTTCGAGCTCAAAGCCTTCGCGGCGCATCGTCTCGATAAGTACTGACAGGTGCAATTCGCCTCTTCCAGATACCAAAAACTGCGTGTCGCGCTCATCGACGAGCAAACCAACATTGGTTTCGAGCTCTTTGTGCAGGCGAGCGGCAATCTGGCGTGAGGTAGTCAGCGAGCCTTCTTTGCCAGCAAAAGGCGAAGTATTGGGGCCAATACCAATTTGCAGGGTAGGTGGGGCAATTTGCATCATCGGCAAAGCCTCAGGGTTGGTTGGGTCTGCCAATGTGGTACCGATTGAGGCGATATCAATACCTGTTAGCGAGATGATGTCGCCAGCGTTGGCTTGGGCTACCTCGACTCTGTTGAGGCCGTCATTGACAAAAACCTTGTCGACCTTGGCAGCTACCGGCTTGCCATCGGCGTTGATTACCACAATAGCTTGGCCGGGTTTAACAACGCCTCGGCGTACTCGTCCGATGCAATATTTACCCTGGTAGCTATCCCAATCCAAAGCTGTAACGAGCATCTGGAAGGCAGCATCGACATCGGCCTGAGGGGCAGGGATGTGGTTTAAAATAGCCTCAAAGATTGGTGTCAAATCGGCCGTAATTGTCATGTCTTCTGGTATTTCGCTCCAGGCGACGCCGTCGCGGCCAATGGCGTAATAAAACGGAAAGTCGAGCTGGTCGTCGGTGGTTGCGAGGTCCAAAAAGAGGTTACTTACTTCGTCCTCGACATCTTTAATGCGCGCGTCGCGTTTGTCGATTTTGTTAATAACTACAACTGGCTTTAGGCCGAGCTCGAGAGCTTTTTGAAGCACAAATTTGGTTTGCGGCATGGGGCCTTCTTGGGCATCAACAATTAGTAGCACACCGTCGGCCATATTGAGGGTTCGCTCGACTTCACCCGAGAAGTCGGCGTGGCCTGGTGTATCGATGATGTTAATTTTGGTATCGCCGTATTGTACCGCAGCTTGTTTGGCCGAGATAGTAATACCTCTCTCGCGCTCCAAATCGCCAGTATCCAAAATGGTGGTCTGGCTCATTTCGGCTTGGTTATCGCGAAAAGAATTAGATTGCTTCAAAAGACCATCTACCAAAGTAGTTTTACCATGATCGACATGGGCAATGATTGCGATATTTCGGATGTTGTTTGGGTTAGTCATAAGATTTGGTTGTTGTCCTGTAATTTATCTATAATAAATGTGTAGTGAAAAATATCTAGTGAAAAATAAAAGCCCCGACATAGGGCTACCTAATATTTTTATAACTATAGCATAAAAGTTATCTGGTGTCGAGTACTTTTTGGTAGATATTGCAATATCGATTTGGGTGTGGAATAATCGCTATCACTGATCCGCCGAGTTGCAAGGGGAGCCGAGATGCTAGTAGCATTTTTACACAGTGGAGATTGGAAGTACCTGGCCATAGTTGTTTTGGTGTCGATTGCCTTTGTACTGCTGTGCAGGCTGATACCTTGGGACGACGAAGATGATACCGACAACGATTAAGGATGGCGACTTTTAACAAATAAGCCAATCAGCAACTAACTTAAAAAACCAAATATCATACCTGGCTAAATTCGGCCATACTATAATTACGTATATAGCTCTTCGAAATTCGAAGGGCTATTATTTATTTGTTCCTTACTAGCTTTGCCGAGAGCAACCTCGGCTGGTACAATGATTGTTATGCGCGAAATATTAAGAATCATTAGATATTCACTAAAACTCTGGCCCTACTATTTGGCAATCACTTTTTTTGTTGTTATTTTGGCGGTACTGAATTTGGCCACGCCATTTTTGACCAAAGGTTTAATAGATGGCCTGACCACCAAATACTCCGGTGGCAGTGTCGATTTTAGCTACTTTTTGATGCTCTTGGGGTTGATGTTCTTGGCTAATGTGGCCATCACACTACTATCTAACATCAATGGTTTTATTGGCGACAATATGTCCGTCAAGCTCAATAGCCTGCTATCGAGCCGTTACTTTGAGCACCTAATGAGCCTACCAGTGGGATATTATGACAACGAGCTAACTGGCAAAATCACCGCCCGACTAGAACGCTCCATATCCACTATCAGTACCCTAATGCAAACGCTAGGCAATAATTTTGTGCAGTTTTTCCTGACCACAATTGTGACATTAGTGGTGATATCGCTATATTCTTGGCCGGTGGCGCTGATGCTGGTTGTGATATTCCCAACTTATATCTGGATTACTCACCTCTCGAGCAAGTCGTGGCAGAAGACCCAAGAGGGCATCAACGCCGACCTCGACAAAGCCAATGGCCGGTTTATTGAGAGCATTGCTCAGGTTCGGGTGGTTAAGTCCTTCGTGACTGAACTTCGCGAGGTTAATTTTTTTAAGTCCAAGCGAACATCAATCGAGCGCCAAACCAAGATTCAATCGAACCACTGGCACAAATACGATGTAATCAGGCGGATGATACTCAATGTCGTTTTTTTTGGTATCTACCTAATCATTATTTGGCAGGCCTACATCGGTATGTATGGTCTAGGTACCGTAGTGCTATTAATTACACTGGTCCTGCAGGCCGAGTTTCCGCTTTTTGGCAGTAGTTTTATCATCGACGCTCTGCAAAGAGCTAGTTCTGGTAGTAAGGACTATTTTGATGTTATGAATAAAAAAGCTGATATCGTCGATAGCGCTGACGCCAAGAAGCTGCGCGTTAAAGACGGCAAAGTTGAGTACCAGGATGTTAATTTTTCTTACGACGAAAAGGGCAACCGAGTTTTGCACGATATTAGTTTCACAATCGAACCCGGCCGGAAGTTAGCCTTGGTCGGAGAGTCGGGCGAAGGCAAAACTACCCTAGCTAATCTTTTGTTGCGCTTTTACGATCTAAATAGCGGGCAAGTACTGGTCGATGGCCAATCCATAGCTGGCGTTACTCAAAAGAGCTTACGCGAATCAATAGGCGTAGTGTTCCAGGAGCCGCTGCTGTTTTCTGGTACGGTGCGCGATAATATCGCCTATAGCAACCCAAAGCTAAAGGACTCCGAAATAATAGCTGGTGCTAAGGCCGCCAACGCTTACGGCTTCATCAAGAAGTTGCCCGATGGCCTCGATACCGAAATCGGCGAGCGCGGGGTAAAGCTCAGTGGTGGACAAAAACAACGCATCGCGATAGCTCGGGCGATTGTCAAAAACCCCAGGATACTAATCCTAGACGAAGCCACTAGCAGCCTCGACAGCAAGGCCGAGCACGAAGTTCAGCTTGCATTAGAGCACCTCATGAAAGACCGCACCACACTGATTATTGCCCACCGACTCAGTACAATATCTGGAGTCGATACCATAGTTGGCCTAAAAAACGGTCAGGTAGTCGAGGTTGGCTCACCAGATGAGCTGGCCAAAACTGATGGCATTTACGCCGAGCTACTGAAGCTCCAGACTCTCGGACAGACCGAAGAAGGCCGTGCCAAGCTCAAAAAATACGATATGGAAAACTAGGTATTTTGATTTGGTTTTGGATGAAATATACCGAAACAATGTAGACGGTACTTTTTTAATCTAAACTTAGTAGGCATATTCCAAAAAGAAGATAATCCTGGCATAAGCAAATAACACCCAGGCTCATTAATAAGTGCCTATGATAGAACGCTTACTCAATATTTAGTAACAGATTTACTAAACCAAGTAGCTAACAAGACCAATGAAAGTCTTGAAGCTGAGTGAGTCTAGTATATTTTGAACTTAATTTATTGCTAATTAAAATTTAAAAATAAATAAAATTCAAAAAGTGTAATTAGGTGGGGTGCACGATGAGGCAAAAATGAGAGGATCAATATCCTACAATCAAATTTGCACTCAATCGTACACCCACACCCGCCAAGAGTTTCTTGGTCTTCCTTCAATACTTGAAGATGAGGTCAGTCAGTACGGTGGTGGTTTTTGAACCTGTAAACTAGTCTTCACTTAGTCATTAGACTTGCTGATGAAGATGAGTTGTTGGTTGCAATGAAACCACCGGGGTGAATTTGAAGCTAGTGCTTCTTGTTCCACGTCCACTTGATGAAGCGAACAATGAAATAGGTAGCACACACTGCTGCCAGCAATGCTATGAACAAAGGAATGATTCCCCAAGCAAGCTTGTCGGCGAGAAGTGTGCAGAATCCGTTTACAGCGACGATAGGGTTCATAGGTTGTTGCTTCCTTTCCTTGCACGTCCGTTCGGATAGATGTTGAAGTACAAATTGTGATAATACGGTCCAACCAACAAGAGCTGTCCGCCAACGCCGATACCGAACTTCAGGCTGAACATATCTCTTGAAAGAAGGTAAGCATTAGGCTCAAACAAACCTCCGATAGTATAGGGAAAGTAACAACTCTCCTGATTGAATACGACATACCAAACGTTGTACTCATGGCAGATCGGGGGACCGTAGCACTCCCAAGACCAGAGTCCGTTGTAACAATAAGTCGTGCTATTACTAGCGCTCCAAATTCCACAACCACCTGGTGCTCTGTCGCAGATTGATGCATAGACGGTGAAGACTCTTGTTGCGTAGCTAGCCTTCGCATAAGCCTTCGCACTCAAACCACTCATTTGAGCGATGGGAGGCGGAGAGACAAGCGACGGATCTACACTTGAAGGAGTCACAGTAAAAGTCACAGTCACCCTGCAAGCAGCATCTTGAATCGTTTTGATCTGCTTACTCATGTCAGAGCCTGCATTTGTCACGGCTCCACTTGAGAGCTGTAGGCTTGTGCCGACTGTTTGATATGCTGACGTTACTTCATCTCTCACCTGAGTCATGCAACTGGCACTGTTGATCTTGGTCGTAGTCGACATAGTATTCGACGACGACAGATTTCCAGTTGCAGCACTTGCATTGGTTGTTATGGTGAGCGATGTCGATAGACAGACCATCGCCATCATGAGACAAAGCAATCTTGGCTTCATCCTGTATGCATGTTGAGAAGACATTTTGCACCTCCCATTGGTGTTGACATGGCTAGTTGCCTTTTGTATTTAGATTCTCACAAAGCTCAATTCACCTCATTTCATGGTTGACTATGTTGACGTGCTAAGCGAGATGATAGAGCTCACATGTATTTAAGCCCTATAAACTCGCTTAGCACTAATGGTCAAACTAGGATGTACTGACTAATAATTTAAGGTTCTCTTACACTAGCCATAAAATGGTTTCGTACATATATCAAATTAATAATATATTAAGCATCACTGTTATATATCATTTTTTATATTCTAAAAAAACGGATATATCTCAAAACTGTGGAATGTAACTAAACATATTGTTCTCGTATACAGTCGCATTAAATGTATTATTGTATCCTTCCACGTAGATTTGGTCACCATTCATTATTTGGTCACATC
>JBAXPC010000033.1:0-6820 GCA_037132395.1 bacterium
GACTAAAAATATTCCTACAAGTACAAATAATGCACAAATCATTACTACTGTTAGCTGGTTAGCTCTTGTGATTGGGCGGGCCTTGGATGATGAGACTCGGCTGGGCTTTTTTGTTCTAGACATTTTGTTTCCTGTAATTTGTTATGCTTTTATATAGTGTAGATTATACGCTGCGTTGATTTTTCGTCAAGTTGTCTTGGAGTGGTCCACTTTAAGCAAATATAGTATCTAGCTTGGCCTTATCAAAACCAACAACTATCTCACCGCCAGCATCGATTACCGGAACACCCATCTGGCCTGACTTGTCTACCATTTCTTGAACCCTGTCGCGGTTTTCGGCAAGGTCAACTAATTCGTAACTGATATCGTTATCGGCAAAATATTCTTTGACGTGCTTACAAAAAACACATGTTGGGGTGGTATAGAGTATCACTTTTTTATCACTTTTAGGGCTCATAATATTTCTCCTTTTACTTTATTAAGTTTAGCATCATTTATATCTTTGCCAAGTACTGTGAGGCCTGAATTGCGGCCTTGGCACCTTCGCCAGCTGCTGTAATAATCTGCTTTTCGATGACCGTAGTAATATCCCCTGCTGCAAAGATGCCAGCTACTGAAGTCATATTGTATTCGTCTATCACGATTTCCGAATGCTTGTTGAGCTTAACCAAGCCCTTCAGATAATCGGTAGCAGGCAGTGACCCAACCTCAATAAATACGCCCGAAACAGGCAGGTCTTTCTGAAGTCCTCCGTCTCTGGATTTTATCCTTATCGAAGAAACAGTCTTTTCGCCCTCAATAACTACAGCCTCGGTGTTATTCATAACTCTAATGTGAGGTAAATCCATAACCTTATCAATCATAACCTTATCGCCGTCGAGCTCCTTGGTAATATTAATGATATATATCTGCTTGACTATTTTACTGACATTAAGAGCCGAGTCTAGAGCCGAGTTTCCGCCGCCAATAATCGCCACGTCCTTACCCTTAAAGAGTGGCCCGTCGCAATAAGCACAGTAGGCAACGCCGCGATTTAAAAACTCCTTTTCGCCAGGAACTCCTAGCATGCGAGGTACCTTACCGCCGGCAATAATAACTGCTTTGGCAGTTTCGGTTTTGCCGTCGCCGGTCATGACCTCAAAATTCTTGCCCTTCTTTTTAATATCCTTAATCCCAGATATGCTGATTCTGAGCTCAAGGTCTTCCTTGAACTCTTCTAAATGATCTTCGAATTTTTTAACTAAATCAGGACCAGTAATCATACTGAAGCCCAAGTAGTTCTCGATATCACTGCTCCAGCTGGCCTGACCCCCGATGTCCTTACTAATAATCAGTGTCTTGAGTTTTTTTCGAGCAGTGTATACACCAGCTGTCATTCCTGCTGGTCCGGCACCAATAATTATAATGTCATAAAGATTGCTCATACCGAAGCGATTTCCTTTGGCTGGTAGTCGTGTGGGGCTCTAGTCAGAAGGTTGAGTAGTTTCTGCTTTGGAAGTAGACCAGCCTGTGCACCGAGTTGCTGGACGACACTCATGGGGTTTATAGGGGCCCAACGAAGTGCTGTCTGTATGTTTTCGCCAGTCGCAATAGCTGCCACAAAAGTAGAAGTGTAAGCATCGCCACAGCCTGTTCTGTCGAAAGGCTTATTGGGGTCTGGGTAGTTGCGCATACTATAGATTTTAGTCCCATCGCTGGCGTAGCTACCCTTGGGGCCGTCAGTAACAACAACTATCTTGGGGCCAAGGCCGTGAAGCAGCCGAATCAGATTAGTGACGTCGGTGCTATCACTGCTAGTGATAGCTTGGGCTTCTTCCAGATTTACGGCAAATATTTCGGTTTTTTGGTATATTCTTCGGAGCTTATTAACTCCCTCTCGAATCTGAAAAGTACCAGGCTGAAAGGCCAACTTAACATCTGGGTTTTGCTCTAGGTAGCTAGCGATATGCTCGTGGATGTGTTTGGCTGTCTCGCCTATCGAGCTTAAATATATCCATCTTGGTTTTTTACTCGAGCTAATTTGTGGCCAGTGGTATGGGTAGGCCTCGTGTTTGATCAAAATCGTACGATCGGCGCCATAAGATAAGACATAATGGTAGTTGCTGCTCATGCCCTTATTGATAAAAACAAATTCGGTCGATACCTTGTGTGTGTGCAAGCTCAATAGTATATCCTCGCCAACCTTGTCGTCACCGATGTTGGCATACAGGCTAGAGTTAAGGCCAAGCATTGCAAAACACACGGCAGCATTAGGACTATTGCCGACTCCATTAATTACGGTGGCTTTTTCAAAAGGTACTTTCGTACCAAATGTCATACAAAGCAGTGGATGATGAGAGTCCGGGTGCTTCACACTAGCCTCATGTGGTAATAGTTTTATAAATGCATCTGTAACAACATCACCGATGCTTAGTATATCTACTTTATGATCCAACTTATAAACCTCCTGTTTGAACATTCATAGTTCTTAATGCTGGCTTTTTTAATATGCCAGCTCTTGCACCGAATACCTCTAATACTGAGCAGGCATTAGCACTAGCAATGGTAAGGGCCTCGGGAACCGATTTTTGCTGGAACACAGAAGCCGTATAGCTTGCCGAAAATACATCTTCGGAGCCTGTAAAATCTAAGGCGTTAATATTCTTATACTGACCACAGCTATATAGGGTGCTGTCTTCATAAGCATAAGCTTCTTTATTTATATCATACAACAAAACTGATTTTGCTCCAAGGGCGATTAACTGCCTGATAAGCTCCGACGGCTCAGTTACTCCTCCAAACAATTCTGTAGCAAAAGCAATGGGCATCATTATTCGGTCGACACTTGATAATACAAAGTTTAGGTGTCTACGCTTATAGCTCTTTGAACTACTGAGATTAATAGCCAGTTGGGCTCCTTTTAACTTTGCGAAGTTTTCAAAAAATTTATATATGCGCAAGTCGGTCGGTAATTCTGCCAGATATATTAGTCGAGCGCTAAGGTCAGGAAATCTGATGTCACTAGCCCTCAGCGAGTTAATCGAGTTTTGGTAAGCCAGCCTGATCTCGTGAGATCTCTCGGTAACCATGTGAATATTCATGTCGGTATGGTGCTCAGGGTTGCTTATCAACAAATCGTTCTCAAGCTCTTCATGCTTAGCTATAATCTTAATTTGATTAGCCAGGTGGTCCTTGCCTGTTCTGGCGATGCAACCTGTTTTAATACCCTGCCTAGCAAAAGTTATTGCCGAGTTTAGGCCTGACCCCCCAGCCTCATAAACCGAATGTTCGATATCGTAGCTATTGTCGTTCTGCAAATTTAGGGTACCATCGCTAGCAAATTGACTGGGCCTGATCTCTTTGCCACTAATAAAAATGTCAAAGCCAGCCGAACCTACCGATATGATATCGAGGTTCATTTTTTGACTCCGCGTAGCATGGCTTTAGCAGTTTTAACTATCGATGCAGAGTCGAGATGGTATTCTTTCCATAATTCTGTGATGGTACCGGATTGCCCAAATCTATCTTGAGTACCTAGTCGCTCGACATGAGTTGGTAGCTTGCTACTTAGTAGTTCGGTCACTGCCCCGCCCAATCCTCCGCTCACCTGAGCCTCTTCAAGGGTTATGACGCGCTTGGTCTTGGCGGCGCTAGATAGGATTGTTTCAGAATCTATCGGCTTAATGGTGTGGCAGTTAATTACTTCTACGCTTATTGAATGTCTATCAAGATCTTCTGCTGCGCGCAAGGCCTCATAGACTAGTGGTCCGCAAGCTACAATCGTTATGTCATTGCCCTCTCTCAAAATATTGGCCTTACCAATCTCAAATATTGACTCATCGGTAGTAATGATGGCAGTTTTCTCACGGGCTAATCTTAGGTAAGCTGGCTTGTCTAGCTTAGCCAAAGCAACGGTAGCGCGGCGCGCTTCCTTGCTATCACAGGGCACCACCACGACCATATTTGGGAGTGCTCGCATTAACGCAACGTCTTCTAGCATCTGGTGTGTTGCGCCGTCAGGCCCAACCGAAACGCCAGAGTGGCACCCTACAATCACTACATTTCTGTCATTAAGACAAATTGTTGTACGGATTTGCTCCCAATTGCGGCCCGGGCTAAAACTAGCATAGCTAGCTACAAATGGTTTTTTACCAACTGCTGCAAGTCCACTAGCCAAAGTCACCAAGTTTTGTTCTGCGACACCGACCTCGATATATCTTTCTGGAAAGGCCTTAGCAAATGGCTCCATTTGTGTCGACTCGACTAAGTCTGCGCACAATGCTACCACCAATTCGTCGTTCATACCTGCCTCGACTAGACCTTCGCCAAAACCTTTTTTATTAGGCTCATATTCTAGCTTTGTAGTATATAAATCTGGGTTGAGCTCGTAGCTATTCATGTTCGCTCCTGATTTTTCCATTTAGAGTACGGAGCTTTTCGAGTGCCGCTTTAGCTTGGAGAGCCTTAGGAGGGTCGCCTTCGATATCTTTTATTCCTGGTGGTATGCCATGCCAACGATAATCATACTCCATGAAATCAACCCCTTTGCCTGCTATGGTATGGGCGATGATACATGTTGGTTTTTCCAATATAGCCCTACTCTGGTTAAAAGCAGCGATTATATCCTCAAAATTATGGCCATCAACCTCGATCACATGCCAATTAAAGGCTTGGTACTTCATTGCGAAAGGCTCTAGGGGCATGACGTCTTCGGTCAGGCCGTCTATCTGAATATTATTTCGGTCGACCACAACAGTTAGATTATTTAATCTATTTTTACCGGCAAACATAATTGCCTCCCAGGTATTGCCCTCCTGATGCTCACCATCACTCGTAAAACACCATACCCGTTGCTGTTTTAAGGCATCCATCTTAAAACCGAGAGCCATTCCAGCAGCTTGGCTAATACCACTCCCCAGCGGTCCGCTAGTGGTCTCGAGACCTGGCAAACGAGTTCGCTCTGGGTGGCCCTGCAGCCTGGTTCCGAATTTGCGGAGAGTCATTAGCTCGGAAGTTGGGAAGTAGCCAGCGTGAGCCATAGTTGCATAAAGCACGGGATTAATATGCCCATTACTCAGCACAAATCTGTCGCGTTCTGGCCAATCGGGCTCCTTGGGTTTATACCTTAGTACCTCAAAAAACATTGCAGTAAAAACATCTGCCATATCAAGAGATCCTGCAGAATGGCCACTACCCGCCTCTACAAGCATCTTAATGATATCTTGCCTGATTTCGTTAGCTATTAGCTCTAGTTCTTTGGTGGTATGTATCATAATAGATAACCTAAAAACTCCGAATATCGGCTTAGCGGGTCATCGCTACTAAATATCGCCGAGTTGATATTGACCACATCAAAGCCAGCCTGCAAGACCTTCTTGGCATTTCCAGAGTTGACTCCTCCATCTAATCCAACTTCGGCGGCTGGGAACATCGCCCTCACTTCTGGAAGTCTATCGAAAACCGTTGGATCTAGTTTTTGGCCCTCAAAACCAGCCGAGTAGCCCATAATCAAAATATGGTCTAGCAATTCATGATAGGTTTTTATTTTGCTCAGTTTTGTTTCGGGGTTGATAGCAACCCCCGTGCTAAAACCAGCTTTTTTAATTTTTTCTAGCAGCGGTCCAATGTCCTGTCCACACTCAAACTGAATGATAATTTTATTTACATTGAGGGCTATGCATTTATCGATGTAAGGCTTTGGATTCATCACCATGAGATGCACATCCATCTTGATCTCGGTTAATCTTCCTACCTCATCAAGAGTAATTGTTTTATTATCCACAAACTCGCCATCTATGATATCGAGTTGAAACCGATTAGTGAGTTGCTTTATAACAGCTAGTCGTGCCTGGTATTCTAACCTAGTTTTTACCAAAACTGCGGGCACGATCTTGGTCATAGTAGCTTACCTTTTTCGAGTTGGGCTATCTCTTCGATTCGACGCTTATGCCTGGCTAAGCCAGAAAAGGCCGTGTTGAGCCAAACCGACACAAAATTGAAAATTTCTTTATCGGAAAGCTCTTTGGCTGATAAGCTCAATATATTACTGTCATTATCTTGGCGAGAGAGTCTTGCTAGGCTCTCGGTAGTTGCCGATACGGCCCGGATGCCCTTTATTTTATTGGCGGCAATGGCCATGCCTTCGCCACTCTTACAGACCAATATACCCATCGAGTTGTGGTTTTCGCTGACAGCCAAACCAACCTTACTGGCATACACCGGGTAGTCGTCGTTTATATCGAGTATGTAGGGTCCCATGTCATAAACTTCATTATACTTTTTACCCTCTTCGAGCTTCTTAATAAGCTCATTCTTTTTAGAGAAGCCGGCATGGTCAGATGATACAAATATCTTCATATTACTTAGTGGTTTTACCTGCCTTTTCAACCATCTCAACTAGTCTGTTGGAGTATCCCCATTCGTTATCATACCAAGCGACAACCTTGACCAGGTTTCCACCCACAACCTGAGTAAGGTTTAGATCGACCGTTGCAGAGTGTGGGTCACCAATAAAATCACTAGATACCAACTCTTCTGAGGTACAGGCCAAAATGTGTTTCATTTGGCTCGATTCGGAAGCGTTTTTGATAGCAGCATTAACCTCTTCAACGGTGGTATCCTTTTTGGTTAAAATTGTAAAGTCAGAAAGAGATACTACTGGCACCGGAACCCTAACGCTTAAGCCTAAGAAATTGCCTTTTAGGCTGGGGATAATTTTAGTTGCTGCGACCGTGGCATTGGTGGTGGTGGGTACGATATTCTCGGCTGCGTTACGTCCTTCGCGCAAATCCTTACTTGGAGAATCCTGCAAAGATTGGGATGCAGTATAAGCATGCACGGT
>JBAXPC010000034.1:0-6673 GCA_037132395.1 bacterium
CGTGATTTTTTAACAAAAAGGCCTGCGTTTTTAGGGCAGCCTTGATGATAATTGCTTTGGTAGCGGGGGCAGGATTCGAACCTGCGACCTCCAGGTTATGAGCCTGACGAGCTACCGGACTGCTCTACCCCGCGTTAAACAAATATTATTCTAACCTCAATCTGATAAATAGTCAATATACACTTCATCATATTGCAAAATTCATCTACAATAGTAAGTATGCTAAACGAACTACACAAACATCTTTCCGAGACTAGGCTGTTGCCACCTGGAAGCAAGATACTGGTTGCAGTGTCTGGTGGTGTTGATTCGGTAGCACTGCTGAGCTTACTAAGCGCTCTGGCCGACCAATACCGCTGGAAACTTGCCGTGGCTCACTATAACCACGGTATGCGCCCAGATGCCAGCCACGACGCTATGCTGGTAGGATCGCTGGCCGACCAGTACGGGTATACATTCTTTCTTGGTAAGTACGAATACAGTGACTTTTCTGAGGCTGCCTTGCGCAAAGCCAGATATGATTTTTTAGAACTTATTCGGCGAGATACGGGCTACGATTATGTTGTGACGGCGCATCATAATAATGATTTCCTGGAAACAGCAATATTTAATACCATTAGGGGGGCCGATAGAGAGGGAATGGTAGCCCTCAAGCCACGACGTGGCAATATAGTTAGGCCGCTGTTGGCGTTTTCTAAGCCAGAGCTGATTGTATATGCCAATCTCCAAGGATTAGCCTACCGAGAAGATAGCTCCAACAGCGATGTTGGCTACACCCGCAACTTTGTCCGCAATGTATTGCTGCCTCATGCCAGCATCAAATACAAAAATTTCCACCACAACATGAATCGTAGGCTTGCCAACCTGACCGAGATTAACATCAAGATTAACGCCGGTCTCTCTCGACTTGCCGACCAGATGGTGGACTATGAGGATAAAAACTCAATCCAGCTCGATGGCCAGCAATTTCAGCAACTCCCCGCAGTTGTGCAAAAGAGTCTACTGGTCTTTCTTGTAAAAAGACTTCAGCCTAGTCATGGCCTATCTAAGATCAATATCGCCAAAGCAGTCAAATTCATAGAAAACTCTTCTTCTGGCACCAAAATGCCGCTGCCTGGTGGCTTGCAACTGGTCAACACCTATGATAAGTTTGTAATCACTTCAGAGTCGCAAAACTACTCTGAAAACACTAATGATACGCTTCATGTTTTGAGTGCCAAGAAACCATTCAAAAATGATTTGTTCAAGGTTGCTATCAATGCCGACTCTAGGGTAGGCATCAAAATACCAAACCAAAAACTCTATGTCAGATACAGACAGGCCGGCGACAGAGTTGGACCAGTCGGCATGAAGGGTACTAAGAAGTTGCAGGACATTTTCGTTGATGCAAAAATACCCCGCCACATCAGAGGCCATTGGCCAGTTGTGGTCACAGCTAGTAATGAGATTGTGTGGGTCCCTAATTTGGTTAAAAATAGAAAATTTTTTGAAAATACAGCCGATAATTATCAATACTTAACTTGTGAGGTAATCTAGAAAATGAAAAAGATCCCTAAAAATGCATGGTACCTAATAATTTCTATAGCGGTATTAATATCGTTAGTAGCCTTAATGGGCAATAGTTCTAGCCTGGTTAAGCCTACAGTAAATGTGCCTTTTAGCTCAGTCTTAGATGAAGTCAAACAGGACAAAGTGGCCTCTATAGAGGTTACTGGGGACCAGATTATTGTTAATCTCAAAGACGGCACCAAGCAAAAATCTTACAAAGAAGCATATAAAAGCCTTAGTGATTTTGGTATCGACTACAACAAAGTCAAGGTTGAGGCCAAAAATCCTGATGATGGAGCCAGTCGCTGGTTTGATATTGCATTAGCGATACTACCAATAATTTTTATTGTTGGATTTTTCTATATCATCATGCGCCAGGCTCAAGGCAGTAACAACCAAGCTATGAGCTTTGGCAAATCAAAAGCTAGGGTTTTCGGAATGGAGAAAAATAAAGTTAAGTTTAAGGATGTGGCTGGCGCCCAAGAAGCCAAGGTGGAGCTCCAGGAAATTGTTGAGTTCCTTAAGTATCCAGGTAAATTTGAAGCACTTGGTGCAAAAATACCAAAAGGGGTTCTGCTGTTTGGTAGCCCCGGTACAGGAAAAACCTTGCTAGCCCGAGCTGTAGCTGGTGAAGCCGATGTGCCTTTCTTTAGTATTTCTGGCTCAGAATTTGTAGAGATGTTTGTTGGAGTTGGTGCTAGTCGAGTGCGCGACCTTTTTGCTAGGGCCAAGAAAAACTCACCATGCATCATATTTATTGATGAGGTTGACGCCGTTGGACGACAACGTGGTGCTGGACTAGGTGGTGGGCACGATGAACGCGAGCAGACCCTAAACCAAATCTTGGTCGAGATGGATGGCTTTGAGCAGGGCACTAATGTAATTGTAATCGCAGCTACTAATCGCCCAGATGTTCTGGACCCAGCATTGCTTCGACCTGGCAGGTTTGACCGACGCGTAACACTTGACCTCCCAGACATGAAGGCCCGCGAAGAAATACTTGAAGTCCACTCTGTTAAAAAGCCACTTGATAACAGTGTCGATTTTAAAGAAGTTGCCCGCAAAACTCCGGGCGTATCTGGTGCAGATTTGGCCAACATCGCTAACGAAGCCGCCATTTTTGCAGCCCGCTCTAATCGTAAAAAAATTACTCAATCTGACTTTCATGAGGCTGTCTAAAAGATTGCCTTGGGGCCAGAGCGCAAGAGCCACATACTCAGCGATAAAGAGAAAAAAATAACTGCTTTCCACGAGGCCGGCCATGCCCTACTAGGGCACATGCTACCTAATTGTCACCCGGTTCATAAGGTTTCTATTGTTAGCAGAGGAATGGCCGGAGGAGTTACCTGGAGCCTACCACTGGAGGACAAGCACCTCCACTCATTGGCTGATTTTAAAGATGACATCGCAATGTCACTAGGAGGCAGATCGGCAGAAAAGTTAATTTTTGGTGACGATAATATTACCACTGGTGCCGAGAGTGATCTTAAGCATGCCAACGGCTTAGCCAGGAGAATGGTTACGGAGTATGGCATGAGTAAGGCTCTCAAGAACCGATTCTTCGGTGAGGAGCAGGGTTCAGTATTTTTGGGGCGCTCAATATCGCAAGACAAGCACTATTCTGAAGAAATGGCATCTAAGATCGATGAAGAAGTCGAGAAGATTATTAATGAGGCTACCAAAAAAGCCGAAGATACCTTGGCCAAAAATAAGTCAAAGCTAAATTTGATTGCCGAAACCTTACTTCAAAAAGAAACTATCGAGGGTAAAGACTTCGAAAAGCTAATGGAAGCAGCTTTTAAACAATCTAAAAAGTAGCCTAGGTAGTATAATAAACTTTTTTATGAAGGATTTCTTAAACAAAATCAACAAGACGCGGACCATGGGTATGGCCGCGTTCTTGATTTCTCTTTCATACTTTCTAAGTAGGGTACTAGGACTATTCCGCGACAGGCTACTAGCCAGTAATTTTGGAGTTAGTCCGCAAACAGATGCCTATACAGCAGCATTCAGGATTCCGGATCTATTATTTACCCTGCTCGTATCGGGCGCCTTTGCAGTTTCATTTATACCGGTCTTTATTGGTTACCTAGAAAAGAAGCAACAGAAGGAAGCATGGGAGGTAGCCAATTCAATACTCAATATACTCCTCTTGGCAGTTGGCATTGCCTGTATACTGGCATTCATATTTGCGGGGCCTTTAGTGAGCCTTCTAACCCCTGGCTTCGATACGTACCGCCACGATCTGACCGTTAATATTACTAGAATTATGCTCGTGACCCCAATATTTTTTGTGATATCTAGCACCTTTGGCGCCATCCAACAGTCATTTAATAGGTTTTTGATCTATGCCTTTTCAAGCATTTTTTATAATGCCGGTATTATAATTGGTATTTTGTACTTTAGCCGGTTGTTTGATAACAACCCAATCTACGGTGTTGCAGTCGGTGTGGCATTTGGTACGGCGCTGCAAGCTGCGTTGCAATTTGTGGGTGTCTTTGGGGTCGGTTATAGGTATAAATTTACGATGCAGTTTAGAAACAAAGGCGTTATAAAAATCATCAAACTAATGATACCGCGCTCGCTTGATTTGGCTATCGATCAGGTCAATTGGATAGTCCAGACTGCGATTGCCTCCAACCTCTCGGCGGGAAGTATGTCATCGTATTATTACGCCAACAACCTAAAAAACGTGCCGGTGGTACTGTTCGGTGCCGCCATGAGTACAGCCTTTTTTCCAAACCTAGTTCGTGCCGCCGGTAGTAAGGATAAATCTAAGCTCCCAGCAGCAATCGTTAGGGATATGAGCCTACTGATGTTCTTGGTTATACCGTCAGCCGTTGTTGCTATTGTGATGCGTGGCTATATTGTACGAATCTTATTTGGCTTTAGCGATCAGGCCACCGCCGATACACTGGGTTGGCTAGCGGGTTCGATTGTTGCTCAGAGCTTGTTTTTTATGGTTGCGAGGTTCTTTTATGCCCTCGAAGACACCAAGACGCCGCTTTTTGTTAGTCTTGGAACAATAGCTTTTAATATCGCCATCAGTATACCGCTCTCAAAAATGTATGGTGTGTCGGGTCTTGGACTGGCACTATCTATATCAGGATCTGTCGAACTAATAATTTTGTTGGTGCTACTAAGATTAAAAATGGGCGATTATGGCGTCAAGTCGATCATTAAATCTGCCACCAGAATTACACTTGCATCGCTGGCGATGGGTTCAGCGATGTATCTTATGGTTCGATTCTGGTTCCCGCTCTATAAAGACGAAGTCGGGTTTTTACAGCTGGCCCCAGATTTTATGCTAATTAGTGTGGTTGGGCTTACAGTCTATCTGGTTACCGCCAAAGTCTTGAGAGTTCATGAGGTTTCGACCGTATCTAGAATCGTTAGGCGCAACTTAAGGAAGATCTTTAGACGTGGATAAAATCAGAAACTTTTGTATCATTGCCCATATTGACCACGGCAAAAGCACTTTGGCCGATCGGCTACTGGAAATTACCGGCACAGTCGATAAGCGCGACATGAAGGCCCAAATGCTCGATACAATGGAGCTCGAGCGTGAAAAGGGAATTACCATTAAGCTTCAACCGGCTCGTATGCAGTGGAAAGGTCACGAACTAAACCTCATCGATACACCTGGGCATGTCGATTTTAGCTATGAGGTCAGCCGATCATTAGAGGCAGTAGAAGGTGCAATACTTGTCGTCGATGCTAGCCAGGGCATTCAGGCCCAGACTCTGGCTAATGTTTATATGGCTATCGAGGCCGGGCTCGAAATTATACCTGTCATGAACAAAATAGACCTCCCAGCCGCCGAGCCAGAGCGCGTTGCTCAGGAAATTGGCAAGCTATTGGGTGTAGATCCAGCGACAGTCGGAAGTATTTCGGCCAAGACAGGACAAGGGGTGGCAGAGCTGCTAGATAGGGTCATAGCCGATGTTCGCCCACCAGACAAAGATGACGGCCCAACCAGGGCGTTGATATTCGACTCGGTATACGATGGCTACCGCGGTGTTATTTTGTATGTACGCGTAGTTAGCGGAGTAATATCGACCAATTCCGAAATAACCCTGATGCAGTCAAAGAGCGACTCGCTGGCCCTAGAGGTCGGGCACCTGGCACCAGCCAGAGTCGAAGACCCTAGCCTTAGTCCGGGCCAAATCGGCTTTATCACAACTAACATCAAGTCAGTTCAGTTTGCTCGGGTTGGCGATACAGTAACCCTAACTGCCAACAGCGCCAGCCAACCGCTGCCGGGCTATAAGAAGGTCCAGCCGCTGATATTTGCCAGCCTCTACCCGACCAGCCAAGAAGAATACCCCAAGCTCACTGATTCGCTCGATAAGCTCTCGCTCAATGACGCCTCGCTATCATATACCAGCGAAAACTCCGTGGCCCTTGGGTTTGGGGTAAGGATTGGGTTCTTGGGGTTGCTACACCTAGAAATAATCAAGGAGCGGCTGGAGCGAGAATTTGACCTAGACCTTATCGTGACTAGCCCCAGCGTGGGCTACCAGGTGAGCCTCACAAATGGCAAGGTCGAGATGGTCGAGCAAGCCAGTGCACTGCCAGACGAATCACAAATCGCAACTATCGCCGAGCCTTGGGTAAAGGGCGAAATCGTCACTCCATCTGAGTACATCGGCCCGGTGCTGGGGCTAATAGTTGAGGCTCGTGGCCGCCAAACCAAGCTCGAGTACTTCGACCAAACCCGTGCAGTGATAGGCTTTGAGGCTCCTTTGGCCGAAATCATTACAGATTTTTACGATGCCCTCAAAAGCCAAACCTCCGGCTTTGCTTCGCTAGCCTACGACTGGGACAGATATGAAGTAGGCGATTTGGTGAAGGTCGATATACTCCTAGCTGGCGAAAAAGTAGATTCGCTGGGAGCAATAATAGCCCGCTCCAAAGCCGATAATTATGGTCGAGATTTGTGCGAACGACTCAAGCAGCTAATACCGCGACAAAATTTCGAGGTCGCCGTGCAGGCGGCGATTGGTGCTAAGTTTATTGCCCGCGAAACGATTTCGGCGGTCCGCAAGGATGTCACGGCCAAGCTCTATGGCGGCGACATTACCCGCAAAAAGAAGCTACTTCAAAAGCAAAAGAAGGGTAAGGC
>JBAXPC010000035.1:0-6550 GCA_037132395.1 bacterium
GCGCCCGCCCAAAGCAACAAAGCGCAAATCGACATCACCGCCAAGGTCGGCAACCTCTACCGTCGTGTCAAGGCCGAAAAGATAATTACGCCATCCGCAATAGAAACCATCGGTACCTCGGTCCTGTACGCAGGCTTAACTCGTCCAACCAACCAAAACTTACTACCCGATATTTGTAAAACCATCTTCGTAAACCCCATTGACTACACTCTTATATCTGGCACTCCCGGCCCCCTTTGTCAGTAAATTCTAAGCCAAATATCCCATACCTGAGGGTTAAACCAAGCGATATAGCCAAGTGATATAGCACGAACTAAGCTAACGGTCTTTTGATATGCCACCATTTGATATGCTGGGTTTGGTATTCAATACACCCAGCTTTTTTAGCTTTTGCCGTTTTTGGTATGAAACTGCTTATGAATTTCCTTTAGTTGCGGGTCGGTAACATGGGTGTATATTTGGGTGGTGGCGATATTGGCATGCCCCAGCAGGCTCTGCACGCTTCGCAGGTCGGCACCATTGCCCAGCAGATCGGTCGCAAAGCTATGGCGCAGCGTGTGTGGCGTAACATGCTTGGTAATGCCGGCTTTGGTGCGGTAGCGCTCGACAATGCGCTGAATGGTGCGCGGCGTTAGGCGGCTAATTGTGGTGTCTTGGCTATTTTTACGCTGGCTGGCTTGCACAAATAGCGCCTCAAAGCTGTCGTGGCGCTCCTTGAGGTAGCTATAAATCGAATCTTTGGCAGAATCGCTGACATATACCGGACGGTCTTTTTGGCCTTTGCCCCGAACACTAAACTCGCCTTTATCGAGGTTAATGCTGTCGCGATTGAGCTTAACTAGCTCCGAGACCCTCAGCCCGGTCGAAAACAGCAGTTCTAATATGGCCCTGTCGCGCAGCCCGACGATATTGCTAGTATCGGTGGCTTCAAAGAGAGCCAGTACCTCCTCGGCATCCAACCAGCTTACCTGGGGGCGCTTGCTGGTAGCTAGCTCGATTTTTTCGGGGGCAAGAGTCGCGATGTCGCGCCTCGCCATATACTTCAAAAACGACCTCAGGGCGATGAGGTGGTAATTTTGGGTGGTTTTGCTGACCTCGCGGCCATCACTGCCTTGGTACCGATTAAGCCACTGCCGCCACTTGCTAACTAGGGCAATGTCGATACTACCAACCTTAATATCGCCAGCGTACTCATAAAAGCGGTTCAGGTATAGCGAGTAGTTTTCGATAGTCTTGAGGCTTCGACCTTTTTCGATCTCCATATAATCTAAGAATTCGGCTAGGTAATCTGAAAACATAGTTTTAGCGTAAGCCTTAATGCCATGGTGGTCAAGCAGCTCAGAGCTTGAGATTAATGCCTAACAGGTGTAAAATAGCTTATCTTATGTTAAATTCAACCAAAAACCTAACTGCATACGATGTCGTTGTTATTGGAGCCGGCCATGCCGGTTGTGAGGCAGCGATAGCCTCGGCTCGGCTCGGTGCCAAGACGCTACTAATATCTACCAGCCTCGACAAGGTGGCAGCTTTGCCTTGCAACCCCTCGATAGGCGGGCCAGGCAAGGGGCACTTGGTGCGCGAAATCGACGCCCTCGGAGGAATTATGGCCAAAGTATCGGACCTAAGCTCAATACAGCTTAAAGAGCTCAATACCAGCAAGGGGCCGGCAGTGCGAGCTTATCGTGCTCAGGTCGATATGGACCTCTATAACCGCAATATGATAGACGAGCTCAAAGCCACCAAAAACCTTGATTTTTTGCAAGACGAAGCAATTGCTATCGAGCACAAAAATAATATCATTACAGGCGTCAAAACAAAGAACAATAAAGTTGTTCAAACAAAAACCATCATCGTTTGTAGTGGCACCTTTTTAAACGGCGAAATCGTTATTGGCGACGATGTGGTCCGCAAGGGAGGTCGGATCGACGAAGATTCATCTGTTGGGCTGAGCGCCTCACTGATAGCTTTGGGTCTCGAGCGGGGCAGGCTCAAAACAGGCACACCGCCTCGTATTCGTCGAGGTAGTATCGACTACTCCAAAATGACCATTTCGCCTGGTACAGAGGGCGCAATTAGCTTTACCCATCCCACCAAGAACTTGTTCGCAGCTACCGAGCAAGTGCCTTGCTACCTAACCTACACTACACCCGAAACCCACAAGATAGTGCTCGATAACCTTACCGAGTCACCAGTTTTTTCAGGTAAAATTACCGAGCGCTCGCCACGCAGCTGCCCCAGCCTGGATCGCAAAATATCGAACTTTCCAGATAGAGCCAGGCACCCGATATTTATTGAGCCGGTTGGGCACCCAGATGGGCCGTTTGGCGACTGGATGTATATTCAGGGGGCCTCGCTGGCTTTTCCTGAAAAGCTTCAAGAAAAAATCATTCGCACTATACCAGGCCTCGAGAACGCCGAATTCATTAGGTACGGCTACGCTGTGGTATATGACTATTTTTTGCCCCACCAGCTCAAACTGAGCCTCGAAACCAAAAAAATATCTGGTCTTTTTCTGGCCGGCCAAATGAACGGCACTACAGGCTACGAGGAAGCCGCCGCCCAAGGCCTAATGGCTGGCATTAACGCGGCCCGCAAAGCCCAGTCCAAAACCCCTTTCGTTCTGGATAGAACCGAGGCATATATTGGGGTGCTAATCGAAGACCTCGTAACCAAAGTCCATGTCGAACCTTATCGGATTTTTACTAGCCGAGCCGAGTACCGCCTATTGCTTCGTAACGATAACGCCGATCTCAGGCTCAGTGGCAAAGGCCATGCCGTTGGTCTCTTGCCCTCGAGCCGCCTGAAGCGCGCCGAACAAAAGCAGATTGCGATTGGTAGTGCCCTAAAGCTCTTAAAGACTAAAAAATTGCGTCTCGGTGGGCGGAGCATTACAGCATACGATTATCTTAAACGACCCGAAAACAACCTCGAAACCATCAGGCTGGAGTTCGGCATTGAAGTTACGGGCGAAATTGCCGAGCAGGTCATCTCCGAGGTCAAATACAGCGGCTATTTTGATAGGCAAAAACGCGAAGCCGAACGGCTTAAAGACCGCCAAACTCAGGTACTACCGGGCGATATGGACTATTCAACTATCAAGGGTTTGCGCAATGAGGCTCGGCTGCGACTCCAGGAGGTACAGCCCGCTAATATAGCCCAGGCCGGGCAGATACAGGGCGTCACTCCAGCCGACTTAACAATAATTTTGATTGCCGTTTATAAACACACTCACAGCCTTTGAGACAATCTGGTATAATAACTTAATGTTCGATCTCAACAGCCTTTTAAAAACAGTCGGGTACGCCGGTATTTTTGCAATAGTATTTGCCGAATCAGGCCTTTTGGTAGGGTTTTTTCTGCCCGGCGACAGCCTACTTTTTGCAGCTGGCTTCTTGGCTTCGCAAGGCTTTTTTAATATCGCCCTACTTTGCGTTATTGCCTTCGTGGCAGCCGTGGTGGGCGACAATGTCGGCTATCAGTTCGGTAAAAAAGCCGGCCCGCGTGTCTTTACCAAAAAAGATTCGCTGGTTTTTAACACCAAAAATGTCGAAAAGACGCAAGCTTTTTATAAAAAACACGGCGGCAAAACCATAATTCTGGCGCGTTTTATACCCGTTGTTCGCACTTTTGCCCCTGTCGTTGCGGGCGTCGGCAAAATGGAGTACAAGACTTTCTTATTTTTTAACCTTATCGGTGGATTGCTCTGGGGTGTTGGGGTAACAATGCTCGGCTACCTTATTGGCAATGTTGTCCCGGACGTCGACAAATACCTACTGCCGATAGCCCTCGTGATAATACTAATATCGATTGCTCCAGCGCTGTGGCATATCTTAAAAGACCAAAACAAGCGTGCCGAGTATCTCGGTCATATTAAGCGCTCGCTTGCCAAACGCAAAAATAAAACCAGCTCTAGAGCTAAGGCAGATTCTACCCCAGCACCAATCCGAAAAGGGCACAAATAATGAGTGCTAGTTTGCACAAAATAAGTACTCTCCAAAACGGTGTCCGTGTTGTAACTCGCACCATGGACGACACCGAGAGCGTGACGGTGGCTTTTTTTGTAGGTGCCGGAGGACGCTACGAAGATATGGACACCGAATACGGCTCGGCTCACTTTTTGGAGCATTTGCTATTTAAGGGCACGACCAAGCGACCAGAGGCCAGAATTATATCTGAAGAAGTCGATTCGGTAGGGGGATACATGAACGCCTATACCGCCGAAGACCATACCTGCTATTACATTAAGCTTCCCAAAAACTATGCCGGCTTGGCTTTTAATATCTTGGCCGATATCCTGACCGATCCGCTTTTTAAGCCAGAAGAGTTTGAGCGCGAAAGGGGCGTGATACTCGAGGAAATGAATGTATATAAAGACGACCCGGGCCGCTATGTATTTGATTTGGTGGGCGATTTGTTGTGGCCCAAAGACAGCCTGCGCACCAATGTAATAGGTACTCCTGAAATAATTCAGGCCATGCCACGCCAGATAATTATCGACTATTTTAAAAGCTTGTATTGTATGGACAACCTTGTGATATCGGTGGCTGGCAATATTAGCCATGCTAGAGCGGTTGAGTTGGCCGAAGAGCTATTGGGCTCATTTAGCACCAAGGCACGCCGAGGTTATGAAAAAATCAAGCACCCACAATCTGATAAAATTACCAATATCATCCGTCAAGACACCAACCAGTCGCACATTATTGTAGCTGGTCGAGCCCCGCAGATCGACGCCAACGATGAGCCATCGATGAAAATCCTTAGCACTTTGCTTGGGTCTGGTATGAGCTCGAGGTTGTTTTTGAATGTTCGCGAGCGCAAGGCTCTGGCCTACACCATATATATGAGCTATAGCAATTTTGTAGATACTGGCAAATTTGAAATATACGCCGGAGTTAGCAACGATAGAGTCGATGAGGCGGTTGGTGCCATTGCCGAAGAGCTAACCAAGGTCCGCATCGAGGGCATCGAGCGTAAGGAGCTCGAGAAGGCCAAAGAGCAAGTTCGGGGCCGGATGATTATGGGCCTCGAAAGCAATTCGGCTGTGGCCGATGTTATGGGTAGCGATATGATAATTTCGGGCAAGGTCTGGACTCTTGAAGAGATGCTAGCCGAAATAGACGCCGTTACGACCGATTCGGTGGTCGAGTCGGCCCAAAAGTACCTCCAGACCAATGATTTGCATTTTGCGGCCATTGGGCCAATTGAGGAAGCCAAAATAAAAAATATCGAACAACTATTACGAAATAAATAACTTAAAAAAGGAGCACAAAATGGAACAAACACTAATAATTTTTAAACCAGACACAGTAAAGCGTGGTATCGTTGGCGAGCTACTGACACGATTTGAAAAAGTAGGCCTCAAAATAGTAGGCACCAAAATGTTGGTCGCCGACCCCCAGATGTTGGCAGATCATTATCCTGACAGTCTGATACCTGTCGTTGGTAACAAGACAAAAGCTGATTGGGATTCGTATGGCATAGATTACTCCGAAACAGCCGAACAAATTGGTCGAATGATAGTGGATTCAACTAGAGACTTTATGAGTAGCGGTCCAGTCGTTGCCGTAGTATTACAGGGTGGACACGCGGTAGAGGTAGTTCGCAAAATGGTAGGTAGCACAGGACCGAAGGATTCAGCTCCAGGAACCATCAGGGGTGATTACGCTCACCTCAGCTTAGGGCAGGCGTCTCTGCAGAGAAAGGGTGCTGCCAACCTGATACACGCATCTGGTACAGCCGAAGAAGCCAAAAAAGAGATAGCAATGTGGTTCAAAAAAACCGAACTGTTTGACTACGAAACAGTCCACGAACAGTTCACCCGCGCCTAGAAAAACACGTCTAATCTCCAAAAAAAGTAGCACAATCAACAGCGTGGCTCTGTGCCGAAGAGCATTTGTCGTTGTAGTTCAATGGATAGAATACCTCCGTCTTAAGGCGCCTCGGATCTGTGCTCCAATAACATCGTGCATGCCTCGGATAGTGTCGAAAATGGCAAGGTCGAGCTTGCTCGATTTTTTGCTACCAATGAGCTATTCGACTACCTCAAGAGTGATTCGCAGCACATCTATGGCAATTAGCACGGCTTGCCAGCCAGCCAACAGCAATTAAAGTTAAAGCCCCGCTCCAGATAATATCTAGAGCGGGGCTTTTGGTTGAAGTAAAGGGCTAGCTTAGAGCAGTGAAATTGATGACCTCGCCAGAGTTCAGTATCTCAAAATCCTGATAAATCTCGATGCTGCTGGAGCTGGTACGACGCCTCAAGCGGCTTCTTGCAAATCGACTTCTGTCGATGTGTTCCTTGTGCTTCCTGCGTGACTTTTGCTTGCGTGAGCTATGCACTTCCTGTGGACCATTTGTGATTGCCAAGTTATATCATTCCTTCTATGAGGTTTGCTGGGTACACCCACGGGTAATGGGTTGAGTACTAGATTAGAACTTATCGTAACTCAAGTCAATAATATTTTTATCCGAGCTCCTTGTGCGCCACTAGCAGACATCTGCAGTAATAATAATTGTTTTTTTTAACTAATCTCATTAACTAATCTCATTA
>JBAXPC010000036.1:0-6191 GCA_037132395.1 bacterium
GCATAAAGTAATATACTAGCTTCTAAGCTTAACAATTATGAATATAGGTTTTGACATCATCTTTTTTGCAACTGTTATAGGCTCTGCTGTAGCCTGCTTTATAATTGGCGAAGAAAAAACTCAACGCCTAGTAATAGCTACATTGGTGGGTATCCTGGCAGGATCACAGCTTGCTGAGCCAATCGAAAAGATTGTATCGGCTAAAGCCAGCTTTATAAATCAATCTAACATAGCGATAGCTCTGCTAGCCTTAGCGGTAATTATCTGCCTGCTAGGCAAAAATGTTCGAGATTCTAAGTGGCCCAAGAGTAAGATCAAATCAGTTATCGCAGGTTTATTGCTCGGGTTTGTAATTATTGGCTATGGCCTATCGCTGCTAGGTGATAGTAGCTTTAATAAGCTAGTAACTGAACACAATTTGGCTGCAATAGCTTATAACACGCGGCTAGTCTCGCTTTCTGGCTTGATGCTTTGGCTGATGGCTAGCTATGTGTTGGTAGGTAAGGCCAAAAGATAGCAAAAATACTTTAAAAGTGGGAGGTTTATTGGTTTTGCCAAGGGCATTGTCTTGGCCAATACCCCAAAAATAGGGTTGACTTTTGAGCTGTTTAATCTGTAAAATTATAACGCACAACAATATTCTATGCTTTATTGCATTTATGAATTAAAATTAAAGCATAAGTAAAAAGAAGGGAGGCGCTATGAAGATAGTGATTCTATCAAGACCTAATCGTAAAAACGGTGCCGATCGGCTGCTTGAGGCAGCTCTGCAAAGAGGCCACCAGGCTAAGATAATTGATTATACAAGATGTTATTGTAATGTCGTTAAGAGTAAACCCCAGGTTTATTACGAAGGCAAACCACTAGAAGGCATCGACGCAATAATTCCTCGTATATCAATTATTAGCCAGTCCTATGGTAGTGCCATCATTCGACAATTTGAAATGATGAATGTGTTCTCAACAACAGGCTCGCTGGCGTTTATCCGAACCAGAGATAAGCTTCGAAGCATGCAGCTCTTGGCTAGGCACGATATTGATATTCCTAAGACAGTTGTAGCTAATAGCACCGACTCTAGCGATGAGCTAATCGCAATGGTCGGCGGAGCACCTCTAATAGTAAAGGTTGCTCGTGGAAGCCAAGGTATGGGGGTGATGCTAGCCGAAACTAGAAGTGCCGCCAAGGCCATTATTCAGGCTTTCTACTCTCAGAAAGTCAATATTTTGATCCAGGAGTTTATTGAAGAATCGGGCGGAAGTGACGTAAGAGTATTCATAGTAGATGGTAAAATTGTCGGAGCAATGAAACGCCAAGCTCCAGAAGGTGAGTTCCGTTCTAATATTTATCTAGGTGGCCAGGGCACACCTATTAAGTTGACACGAGCAGAAAGACAAATGTCCCTCGGAGCTGCCAAAGCCATGAACCTCGATATTGCCGGAGTTGATTTGCTACAGGCCGAGAGAGGACCACTGGTAATGGAGGTCAATGCCTTCCCGATGCTAGCAGCAATTGAAGAGGTTACAAAACAAGATATTGCCGGTAAAATTATTGAGTATGTCGAAGATCATGTACCTAAGAGACGTAAGCGCGACAAAGTAGGCGCTTAATAAACTCCTTGTAATAAAGCCAATTTATGGTATCCTTTCATAATAATATTCAGATATGAAGCCGATGAAAGTTTTATTAGTAAATAACAATACATATTACAAAAATAGGCTTGCTAATTTGTTAAGGAGCCACGATCTGACCACTATCAACTACGATGAGGTCGGTGGTTTCGATACCAAGCCATATGATGTAATCGTGCTCTCTGGTGGCGGAATATTGTTTGAAGGTAAAAAACGTTCGCTAAAGAAATTTCCACATCTTTATGAGGCCCAGATTAAACTGGTCAAGACATCCAAAAAACCAATCGTCGGTATTTGTCTTGGTTGTCAGATTATTGGCTACTCCTATGGCGCAAGTCTGTATAAGCAGTTTAAGAATCTCCGTAAAGGACTTTTTCCGATTGTTGCAGTTCGCCGCAGCAGAGTGCTGGGCGGCCAAGACAAGTCGATGGTTTTTCAGTCTAATCACTGGATCATCACTGAGCTACCAAAAGATCTGGTCTGTGTAGCAGCTTCGGATGAGGGGGCTGAGATCATTAGGCACAAAACTAAGCCGATATGGGGCGTTCAGTTTCACCCCGAGCGAGAAAAAATTGGCGGCGACGGAAGAAAGATCTTCAATCGGATACTCAAGCTTATTGAAGAAGAGCACTCTGCTAGCTAGGTTTTTGTTTGGCTGTATTATAAAAGTTCCGAATGATTTTTTCGGGTATTTCGGGTTTGTAACTAGCTGGTTTGGTAGTTCCAGTAAACCAGCTTAGGGGAGCTCTGTGTTTTAACCTAAGCGCCACTACCTTTAGCCCGCCGTAGCTTGTGGCTTCTGGGTGAAACTGTACTCCGTATATAGGCTTAGACTCATGCTCAAATGCCTGAATGTACCTGCGTTGAGATTCGGCCGTTTGGATTAGTTCGCTAGGAAGGCTCCTAACAGATGATGTATGGTTCTCTAGGGCGTAAAACGATTTTGGAACATCTTTAAAAAGCGTTGATTGCTTGGTGGTATAAATTTTAGTCCAGCCAATCTCGGCGTGCTGGTAGTGGTCTATAGCCTCGACATCGGATAGCGCCGCCGCGATAGCCTGAAAGCCATAGCATATACCCAGCATTGGTATTCCGGCTTTTTTGACTCTGAGAATAAAGGGGCGCAACCTGGCATAAACCCTGCTAAGTTCATCGACGCTATCGGCCGAGCCGGTAAGAATGATATGGCTGTAGGCCTCAACATTTTTAGGCAGTGCTCTATCGGCCGAGTGAATTACGCTGGTCTTAGGGTTGAAATGCCGGTGAAATTGGCTACATCTGTCGCATTTTTTGTGTGTGGAGTTGTCAACAATTAAGATTTTTTTGATCATAGACTTATTATAGCAAAGCTAGGCTCCGCATCCCGTTTGTCATCGCGTATCTTTTGGCTCACTATAAGCTAAGATCTTTAGTGGTATAGCGCCAGTATGCAATTACAATAAGCACAGTACTAGCAAGGGTTAAGGCTAGCATATAAAGGTAGTCTTGCTGGGAAAAGCCCTGGCCGGCTTTAGTGGTTTCGAACATAAAAAACGGCGAAAGGTACTTAAGACTCTCAAATTTGGGCTGGATCTGCGATATGATCCCAGTCAGGTAGCTAATAAAAAACAGCCCTACCACAAACAGCGAGGAGCGTGAAGTTTTTTTAGAAGCAGCCGATATTGAAAATGCCAAAGTACCAAAAAATAAATAAACCAAAAAAGATTTAACTGATAGACGGATTATTTGATAAAAAAACGGCGAGTTGTTGGTATTTAAGAAGAGTATTGTGAGGCAACCGGCTAACAGTAACCCAGCCGTAATGGCTAATATGAAAGTCACAAGCACAGCATACTTTGCTATTATTATGGTTCCTTTACGGATTGGCTTAGTCGCTAAATAATCTATGTGTTTTTCTGAATTTTCCTTTGATATAATATTAGATCCTAGGCTAATTGCATATATAACTATCGCTATTACATAAAACTGAGACATATAGCTATAGAAAAAATATAAATCCTTAAAGTTTATGCCGGTGATACCGCCCAATCCAAAGGCCACACCAAAACCCTTTGGTAGAGCATCGATTTTGGCATTAACCAGCTGCATGTAATCGGCGGATTGAAATGATGGGTAAGTAGACATAAACAAAACCATCACCCCGATTATAACTAAAATCCAGATTATAAACGATCTGTAGTTTTGCCTTACTTCAAAGCGGTACAGGTTGCGGTAACTTTTGTTATTATGATTCATCACTACCTCCTTCGTAGTATTCATCGAATATGTTTTCGAGCTTAACATCTGTAATTCTTAAATACTCTAGCTTGTATTTAGACAGATAGTAGATGAGTTCATCGACATCGCCTTTGTAGGCAAAGGTTATAGCGCCCGTGCCCATCTCGTCATGTTTAATATTATGTTTTTGAAGGAAACCAGGGTTGAGCTTTTGTTTTGTTTTGATAGTTATTTGTATGCCATTGGAATCAATTATCTTTTTGACATTATCTTTTTTGATAATTTTCCCCTCTCGGATAATAGCGATATTTTTGCAATAAGTTTGGACTTCTTCTAGGTTGTGACTAGAGAAAAAAATGGTCGTACCCAGTTTGTTGAGTCTTAGAAGTTCGCCAAATAGGGCCTTTTGCATCATAGGGTCAAGACTATTGGAGACTTCGTCGAAGATAAGCAGCTTTGGCTTGTTCATAAGGGCACAAACTATCGCAACCTTTTTTTTATTACCTAGCGACAATTCTGATATTTTTTTTCTGTCATCAATGAGGAACATAGTTTTGAGTTCATTGACATAGTCCTGATCTAACTTATCGAAAAACCTACCAAAATAGTTTATTTGTTCTTTAACTCGCAAGTTATCATAGAGGCTAGCTTCGCCCGGTACATAGCCAATATCTTTCTGGAACTGATTGAGCTTAATGTCTTTTCCCAGTAGCTTAATATGGCCTGTGTAGGGGTTTAGCAAATTTAGCATGGTCTTGATGGTTGTGGTTTTACCAGCACCGTTGGGTCCAATAAAACCAAAAAAGTCTCCATAGCTGATATCGAGATTAATATTGTCTACAGCAGCTAGTTTGCCGTAGTTCTTGCTGAGTCGATTGATACTAATAGCTTTCATAGTCATTAACCTTAAGCATTATCTTAACATAATTATGTTATTCTTTTGCTTGAAGTTCTGCTATGATAATTTTATGGATCAAAAACCCAATCAGAATCAGCCAACTGATCAAACAGCAGAGGCCAGTAAAGTAATTCCAGGTGAAGGCACGAGCCAAATGAAATCTCTGTTAGAAGAGCACCCCGGCGTAAAATACCTTGTGCCTATCGGTAGGTCAGGACTTGCCATTGCGGCAGGATATGTAGCACTACTGGGCACTTTAGTTATACCTGCACCTCTTGGTATAGTACTTGGCATTTTAGCACTACGAGATATCAAAAAACACCCTGAGAAACTCGGCAAAACTAGGGCTTGGTTTGCGATTGTATATTGCATTGGTGTATTACTAACAGCAAGCTGGATAATATTTCAGATTTCAAGAAACCAATGAATACAGGATCGGTAAACCAGAGGTCGCAAAACTAAGTAGTAGCACTAGGTATGTCAATATCGTCTTTCTTTGTCCGCCCATACACTATACAAACATAATAAAAAAGCCGCCCACACGGCCATCAATCCGATCAAACCTGGAAGTAGGTTCCAACTAGCCCAAGTAGTTTGAGGTGGAGTTGCGTAATTATATATTATTGTTATGGCTGCCAATGTACAGCCGATTCTGCCTGTCCATGACTTAGGGAGTACCTTCATAATATGTATTATAAGCTTATGCTGCGAACAAATACAAATAAGGATGGAGGGGTAACGGGGAAGCTATCGCAACTATAATTAGGGCTTCTTTGACTTTAAAGCCAACCAGTCCGGGACTTCAATAAAGCTGATTTCTTCCCAACTATCAATCTCTTCCTCGGTGACATCATAAATTGCTTGGTATGCAGTCTCCACGCTACCGTGGAGAGCGTCTGAAAAGTCTAGGCCAAGTTTTATCGCTACGCTTTTTAACTCTTTTTCATTTTTTGCTTCAATTTCTACAAAACTAGGTATCCAGGGCCAAGTGTCTAGTTCTATTTCCGTGCTTCCAAGCTTCCAGCTTTCGCGCTTTGTTTCTTGAAATGACTTTGATTCCATACCGATTGACTCAAGAAAGCTACAGGCCGCATCAAAATTTTCTACAACTACATTTACTTCTTTAGTACCGTGAACAGTCCTATCATTTAGCTGCTTATAGCTTAGAGTGATTTTATCTCCTTCATTTCGAACCCTAACCCAACCCCCGATTTTTGTAAGTCTTTTATCTGGGTAGTCATAAACCTTACGGGTCATGAGCCTTTCTTCGGCAATAAGTTTTGCGCCAATACTCAGTAGTAGCTTTCGCATTGACACTAAATTTATATCAAGCCATTTTGCTTCAATTTCAGTCTGCATTTGTCTAAGTATATCAAAAAAACGGAGGCAAATCACATAAGACCACCAAACAAAAAACTCCCAAAAAGGGAGTTCTTTGTTTGGAGGGC
>JBAXPC010000037.1:0-6058 GCA_037132395.1 bacterium
CTCTTGATGAGATGTGAGGTCTACTCCTTGCTCGGCAGCGCGTTCTTTGCGCTCTTTGTCTTGGCGAGCCCTTTCGTCTAGGTAGGCAGCAGATCTTTTTTGTTCTTGCTTTTGCTGCTCAATGATTTGCTTGAGGTCCGCAATTCGTTGCTCACTAGTTCGCGGCGGCGTGGCTGGGCTATTATTTTCATTGCCATTTTCATCATCAAATAGCGATGGTGTTTCGTAATTCATAGCTACATTAAAACACATCGGCATACTATTTTGCTAATTTGCTGATATGATAAGGTGTATAATTTTAAGTATGAATAAACGCAAAAAACTAGTTGTATTCGACGGCCATGCCTTAGTCCATAGGGGCTACCATGCAATTCCGCACTTGACGACCAAAGATGGTACTCCGACCAACGCGGTCTATGGCTTTACGATGATGATGCTCTTGGCGTTGCGCGAGCTCAAGCCAGATTACGTCGCTGTGGCCTGGGACGCGCCAGGCAAAACTTTTCGACACGACCAGTACGACCAATACAAGGCTACCCGTAAAAAGGCCGATCAAGAACTCTACGATCAGTTTCCAACAACCAAGGCTGTGGTTGCGGCCTTTAATATTCCGCTTTTGGAGATGCCTGGCTTTGAAGCCGACGATATCATTGGCTCACTCAGCGCCCAGTACCAGGACGAGGTCGATGTAGTAGTAGTGACGGGCGATATGGATGAGCTCCAGCTGGTAAGTGACGGCACAACGGTATTTACTATGCGCAAGGGTTTTAGCGATACCTTTATTTATGATACCCAAGCCGTCATCGACAAGTATGGTGTTAACCCCAAAGAGTTTATTGTTTATAAGGCACTCAAGGGCGATACTAGCGACAATATCCCCGGCGTTTCTGGTATTGGCGACAAGACCGCCACCGAGCTGGTTCGGGAGTATCACGATTTGGATACCATTTATGAAAACCTGAATAATATAAAGCCTGCAGTAGCCAAAAAGCTGACGCTCGGTAAAGATAGTGCCTATATGAGCCAAGAGTTATCGACCATCAAGCTCGATCTGAAGCTCGATTTTGACCTCAAGGACGCAGTTATACATGATTACGACAAGAAAAGTGTCTACGACCTTTTTCATCAGCTCGAGTTCAAGAGCCTGCTGGCCAAACTGCCGAATAAAAAAGTCACGGACGACCAAACCGAAGCCTTCGATGAACACAAAAATGATGCCGCAGAGTTTAACCGCCAACACCTCAAAGATGCCAAGTACCAGCTCATCACAAAAGTTTCCGAGCTCCAGGACTTAGCCAAGCTGCTGTCTCAGCAAAAAGTTTTTGCTTTTGATACCGAGACCACCAGTACCGACCAAATCGACGCCGAGTTAGTAGGCGCATCTTTTAGCTTCAAGGCCGGCGAGGCGTACTATGTGCCGCTCGCCCACGCCGAAAAAACCGAAATCGACTACGGCAAGTTTGTAGAGCTGATTGGCCCTATCTTAGAAGACGATAAAATTGGCAAGGTCGGGCACAATATCAAATACGATTATGTTATGATGCGTCCGTTTAACGATCTGCGACTCGGGCCGATTGTTTTCGATACGATGGTCGCAGCTTATCTGATAAACCCCATCGGCCGGGCCCAGAGCCTCAGTCAACTGGCCTATAATGAGCTCGGAATATCGATGATCGGCATCGAGGAGCTGATTGGACCAAAAGGCAAAAAACAACAAACTTTTGATTCAGTTCCCATTAAAGAGGCCAGCCAGTATGCCGCCGAGGACGCCGATATTAGCTGGCGATTGTACCTGAAGTTGCAAAAAGACCTGAAGGCCATTGGGCGACTTTCCGAACTTGCCGAGCAAATGGAGTGGCCGCTAATTGCGGTGCTTGGCGATATGGAGTATTGCGGGGTCGAGCTAGACTCGAATTTCTTGAATAAACTCTCCGCTGGATACGCTTCAAAAATCAATCAGCTACAAAAAGATATCTGGAAACTAGCTGGCGGGGAGTTCAATATTAGCTCGCCGGCTCAGCTTCAGATCGTGCTATTTGAAAAGCTCAAGATACCAACGGCAGGCCTCAAAAAAACCAAGACTGGCATTAGTACTGCTGCTAGTGAGCTCGAAAAACTTCGTGGCAAGCATGAGCTGGTCGATATGATGTTCGAGTATCGAGAGCTAACAAAACTCGCCAGTACCTATGTCGACGCGCTTCCAAAGTTAGTTAAGCCAGACGGCCGCATCCACACTAGTTACAACCAAACTATCGCCCAGACGGGGCGCCTCAGTAGTACTAATCCGAACCTTCAGAATATACCGATTCGCAGCGAGATGGGCCGAGAAATACGCAAAGCTTTTGTGGCAAGCCCAGGCAAGGTGCTGGTTTCGGCCGATTATAGCCAAATAGAATTGCGCCTAGCTGCCGAGCTATCTAAAGACCAACCAATGATCAACGATTTTAAGAGCGGGGCTGACATCCACACCTTAACCGCAGCCGAAATGTTCGGCGTTGCGCCAGCAAAAGTAACCAAAGAAATGCGCTACGCCGCCAAGACCATCAATTTTGGAGTGCTGTATGGTATGAACCCCCACGGGCTATCGGTTGCCACGGGTTTTGATTACGATAAAGCTCGAGAGTTTATAGACAGCTACTTTGGGTTGCGCAAAGGCGTTGCTGCATACATCGCTAGTATTAAGAAGTTTGCCCACGACGAAGGCTACACCGAAACATATTTTGGACGCCGCCGCCCATGCCCAGATGTTAGCTCTAGCAATTTTATAGTTCGTGCCTCTGCCGAACGAGCGGCAGTCAACCTGCCCCTCCAGGGTACAGCGGCCGATATGATGAAGCTAGCAATGGTCGATATAGCCAACAGACTAGAGCATTTTAATGAGGGCAAGAAGGCCCCAGAGCAAGCAAACTTGCTACTGCAAATTCACGACGAATTAATAGCCGAATGTCCCAAGGCCGACGCCGAGCAAATAGCCAAGATTATCAAGCAGGCTATGGAGGGGGTGCATCGGTTCGAGGTTCCTATTGTCGCAGAAGTTCGCCAAGGCTCTAGCTGGGGGGATCTCAAATAGCCAATAAATAAAACGAGCCTAGCTAATAAAAGCTAGACTCGTTGGGATTGGCAACGGTAACCGCAATGCCATCTTTTGGTAGCGGACATCGATAGTAGAGCGAGACATCGTTATTGATTCCAATAAATCCACTCGATATTTCAACATTCCCTGAGTATAGGGTGGCTTCCTGACCGAGCAGGTCGCCAAAGCCCTCAAACTCAAAAAACATTACTTGGTGTTCGTGCATGAAACGAACAATCATTTTTTGTGACCTTTTTGTATTAACAATCTGCTGTTCCTGGTAGCTATACAGGTCGAGCCGTTTTGTCATTCTGATGAGTTTAGCGACAAGGCCGTGGCCTTCAAGCTTGCTTCTGCTGATATAAGACACGGTAGCTCCTCATGGTTCAGGGCAGGCTAATGACGACAATCATGCATGCCATGGCGGCAATGCAGATGGTCACGACGGCTGCTAAAGTTTTTATTGTCTCTGGAATACTAGCTCTGGACAACAAACGCCTTTCGGTAGTAGGTGCGGATTTCAATAAAACATAATATAACAAAATTGTATAAAAGTAAAGCTTAATTATCAGGTATAATGGTTTAATGAACAATAGTCTAATGAACAATAGTCTAATGAACAATTCAAACCAGAAATCACCAAATGCCTGAGCTGCCTGAAGTCGAGACAGTTCGATTCGGCTTACAAGAGTTTCTGCCTACGCAAAAGGTAGTATCAGCTACTTGTGACTGGCCAAAGAGCTTGGCCATAAGTGAGGCGCTGATGGCCAGTAAGCTGATTGGTGCCACAGTCCAATCAGTCCAGCGCCGCGGCAAGCTTATAATTATGCCACTAAGCAGTGGTTACAGTATTTTGATACACCTCAAGATGACCGGACAATTGGTGTATCGGCCAAAATCTGGCCGTGGCTTCGGGGGAGGGCACCCCAATGCCAGCTTGGTCGATAAACTTCCTGACAAATCTACCAGGGTCATCATGGAGCTTACCCGCGGCACGCTATTTTTTAACGACCAGCGTAAATTTGGGTGGATCAAGCTCGAGCAAACTGATGGCTTGTACCAAAATAATGCTTTTTTGAAAAAGCTCGGCCCCGAACCACTCGAAGATAGCTACACTTTTGACCAATTCGCTATGGCCCTAAAAAAACGCTCCAGAACAAGCATCAAGGCCGCTCTACTAGACCAGACGGTACTGGCCGGGGTTGGCAACATCTATGCCGACGAGTCTCTCTTTATGGCCAGAATCCACCCCCTTACCAAAGTTGGTGATGTTAGCGCTGTGAAGCTCAGAAGGCTTTTTAACGCAGTCAGAGAGGTCATGAGCCTCAGTATTAGTTTAGGTGGGAGTAGCGACCGAAATTACGTCGATGCCAAGGGTAACAAAGGCAGCTACTTAAAATTTGCTCAAGTTTTTCGCAAAGAGGGTAGCGCTTGCCCCAACTGTGGGCATAAAATTATCAAGATCCGCGCCGCAGGCAGGGGTACTCACATCTGTCCACACTGCCAAAAAATAACGAGAAGTCATACTAAATAAATTCGACCCAAGCAGCTTAGCTTAGGTCGATACCAACGGTTTTATTTGTTGCTAGTCGTAGGTATAAGGACATGATATTTCAGCCGAGAGCGACTTCTGGATATCCTGGAAGTTCTTTATCTCGTCGCCTAGAATCTGGTGGGCTCCATCGTGTGTGGAACAGTCGTTGATGGCAATACAGACCCAACGATCGCGAAGAATGCCAGTCTGGCGCCACATTACGCAATCAATCATGTGGTTATACTCATCATCGTGTATGCTTACAGCTCGTGAAAAATTATTGATTTTAGTTTCAAAACAGCTGCATCCGAGCTGCCATTCGAGCTGCTTTATAGCAGCCCTGTAGCTCGCCTCGTAGGCATTTTCATTTTTTACCGACTCGATAGCTAGGAGCTGATCTCGTCTGCGCTGGTAGTTACTTACTAGCTGTTCGGCAAGTACTTTGAGCTTCACTTATCTCCCCGTGGTGGTAGGTACTCAGCAAAGGCAACTATATACTACTAGACTACAAGTATCAATTTTAGTTTCACTTCAGTTAGCGAGACTAGGGTGATATGAAGTATAATTAACCTCGAAAGCGGAGGTTTTAAAAATGATCTTGTATTTATATGGCGAAAATAGTTATGCAATCAGTCGCCAGCTGAGTCTAATAAAATCTCAATATATCAAAAAAACAGGCTCCGAGGGAGATATGCAAACTATCGATGCCCTCGAGCAGGGTAATGATAGCCTGATTGCTAATTTGTCCGCCATGCCGATGTTTGTTAGTAGCCGGCTGATTGTTTTGACTAATCTGCCCAAATCGAAGCCAAGCCAAAAGCAGATTGATGCTATATTGCAAAACACCAGCGAGAGTACCAATTTGGTGATTATCGACCCCAATCCAGATAAGCGCACCACTCTTTATAAGAGCCTTAGTAAGGTTAAGGGCGCTACGGAGTTTAGGCGGCCTAGCCGAGTCGAGCTAACAAAATGGGCACTGGTCGAGGCTCATAGAGCAGGTGCGACGCTCGATAGCCAGCTAGCCGGCTATCTCATCGACCTAGTGGGCGAAAGCCAGTGGAGTTTGCATAACGAAATAGCCAAGCTGGCCAGCTACAATAGCGATATTTCTCGGGCATCGGTCGACGAGCTGGCTACGCCGAGTCTTGAAAACAACGCCTTCATTTTGGCCGAAGCCTTGGTACGTAAGGATTTACCGCGAGTAATAAAATTATACAAAAGCCTTAAGCTGCAGGGCTACGCCGACCAGATGATACTAGGGGCTATTATTTATCAGTTCCGGGTTTTGATGCTGGTTATTATCAACAACCCTCAGCTCAATCAGGCCTACAAAATATCGCCGTATTCAACCCAAAAAGCCCTGCCTTTGGTCAAGGGGCTAGATATCGAAGATATCTCAGGGGCCTATCAGCTCATCGCCGAGGCCGACATTGCTACCAAAACTGGTG
>JBAXPC010000038.1:0-5864 GCA_037132395.1 bacterium
CTCGTGGGGCCTCTCGATGCCCACATCGCTTGGTGGTGGTACAGGTGGTGGTGTAACATCCTGGCCAGGAAAGAGCTTGGCATCTCTGAATAAGTTTAGGGCATTTGACATTGGGCCAATATTGCCCGCCAAGGAGCCGGTACTGGTAACCTGTGGCTTACCAGTAGCAATCAGCTTTTTATACAACTCGGCAGGCGTAAGATTAAATTTGTTCTTTTCAAAAAAGGCACTAGAAAATGATGCAACTAAGCCGGCTGTTATTGGTGTGGCGGCCGAAGTGCCATTAAAAAATAGGCTATAATTGTCTGTCAGCACAGTCGGTGTCTGAGAAAAGTCATATACGGCACTGCCTGCGGCCATAACACAATTGCCCCAAGAGCTAGGGCCTACCCTAACCCCATATGACGAAAAGTCTGCCCTGGAACCTGCCGGTAATGGGGCCGAATTTGCGAAAAGGTTAGTACACCATGGGCCGGGGCTTGAGGCACCAATTATATAATGGCCCGGGTCGTCAGAGCTGGTACCATAGGTTTTAGTCAAAAAAGACTGGTTGCCATAAATAGCGCTATTTTGATAATCACTATTGCTATTACCAGCAGCTACCAAAACATAAATCCCTTTTTGAACTGCAGTCTTAATGACGGCGGCTTCCTCTGGCCAGAAACCTAATGGAATACTATATTCTGTACCGTTGACTGTCGAAACTGCGCCCATTGATATCGTAATTACATCACCAGCCTCGAGCCTACTAATGCCTGCTAGTAGTGCCCGTGCCATGCCGCTGACTGGTGTGCCGGCAGGGTTTAGGTAGTTGCCATTGGCAAAAAGCAACTTGGCATCGGGCGCAATGCCAGTAATGCCAAAGCTATTTTTGTCGGCAGATGTTATCGATACCGTTGCAGTGCCGTGGTCTTGGTACTTATCAATGGTTGGGTCGGGTAGGTTTGATTCGCCCTTCGTGGGATCAATATAAGATATATAATTAGCGCTAGAGGCTAGCTTTGAGATATCTTCATGGTCTCTGATGTAGCCTCCGTCGATATTAAAGATGGTTACATTCTTGCCGCCCGCACCTGGTATAGCCTCTACTGCCTTCATGTTCATGCCGTAACTGTTAGTGGCAATTACAGACACGCCGCCGGCTGTTAGACCGGTATTGATACCGCTAATAATGTCTAGCCCATAAAACTGCAAAGAGGTATAATCTTGGCTAGCCAAGGGTAGGTATCTTAATACCGCAGGATAGGCTGTTTCTACGAAGTAATACTGCCTTAGGTATGCGCTCATTTCGATAGTATTGTAACTCTCCGCAAAACTAATCCTAAAAAATTGGTCCAGATTTGGTGCGGTGGTGCCTGATGCCTTTTCGGCGGCATTCTTGGCCTTAGCAGTTTCGGTTTTGTCTGGGAACAGATAGCTAACATTATTGGCTTTATAAATACCAAAAACAGCATCATTAAATGCTGTCATATCGACCTTAGTGCTAGCAAAACGCCCACCACTAATACTAACTTCGCTACCAGCTTTAAAACGTACTGTTATGGCCCTAAAGTCAATAGTACGAGCACTGGTTGGTTTTTTTAATTCTATTTTTGAAATTACTACTGGTGTGTCAGCCTGTGAGTATCTAGCGAACAATACACCGGTTATCCCAATTATAGCGATTATCAATAAGCCCAAAAAAGGATTGATTTTAAGTTTAGAATAGCCATGCCTGGATTCAGTGCCATTATGATTGTCCATCTGATTATTCATTTATTTAAATAATACATCGCCGAACAGGAAATGTAAAATAATAATTGACATATCGAAAGTAAGTAATAAAATTAGATACACATGCTATCTTAATATGTCAGCTTCAAGAGAAAGGTTAACTTTAAGCCACCCACCAAGTCTGTTTTGTCCGTACCGGGGGAAACTATAGTGAAATCACCAAGAGCAAGCCAATCGCAGATAGACCGTACCAGCAATAAAAAATCAGAAAAGGAACCGCGAGCACCGAAGTTAGTTTTTGAAATAACTGGTCCTTGTGGCCGAATGCTTGTTCAGGCTCGAACGCCCGACCAAGCTCGAGGAGTGTATTTGGCAGCCTGCCCGAGCCTTCCGCGCGAATTAGAGTGTGTTGAAATCATTGGGCTGGTCGACGAACCAACCGACCCCTACCTGATAATTCAACATAAACGGCGCAAGCGCCCCGTAGTAGCTCGGCGCTTTCCGACAGTTCAGATTTGATTTAAGCCCCGATGAAGCCTCGCTTTGTCGAGGCTTCATCTTTTTTTGGGAGTGCTGTATAGTCAAGCATATGAAGTTTTATTTTAAGCTCAAGACATTTGTACCGCTAATAATTATATTTGCTTTTATTATTGTGCTTTCTGTAATTGCCTCATGGTGGCGCCAGGTATTTAGCTACCAAAGTATTATGATAGATTTTATGGCCGGGTTCTTTTTGGTGTTCGGCGCTTTTAAGCTAATCAAACTCTCGGCCTTTGCCGAGGCCTATGCAATGTACGATGTCGTGGCCAAACGCAGTAAGCTTTATGCGCATATATATCCATTTTTAGAGATAGCACTGGGGTTAGCATTTTTGTTTCGGTACCAGACTATATCTGTTGCTTGGATTACTTTGGGGCTAATGACCATCAATTCACTTGGAGCCTACAATGGCATTAGAGATAAAAGAGTTTTGATGTGCGCCTGCCTGGGCACGGTCTTTAAGTTGCCGATGAGCTATGTTAGCCTCGGCGAGGATCTGCTAATGGCCGCCATGGCGGTGATGATTATTCTTGGGCTGTAGGATCTATATAGTGATCTTTGAGCTTTGAGACCTGCCAAATTAGAACCGTATTGAGGCAGAGTATGACCGTAAATATCACTAGCAGCGCCGAGCCACCCAAAAATATACCACCAATAATTGCGACTATAGAAGCCCCTAGTAAGGTCATGATGTTGTCCATCGCAACCCCCACCACGGCATCGCCGATTTTGCCCTTCGGATTAACCGTGAAATTATGAATCACCATCATTTCGCCCAAGCAGCCAATGAGCCCAGCGATTAGTCCACTAACGACCGTAGGTAGGTGTGTCAGCTCGCTAAAGCGTACAACTGCTTCAATCATTGCCTCGGCCGTAAATAATATGATTATTCCAGATACTAAAAGCACCAGCCACAGCACCAGATTATTGGCTTTAGTAAAATCGTTGGTGTCGTCATCCTGATGCGAGCCGGTGTCTTTGCGAAAAATAAATAGCACCATAAGTACCAGGGCAACCATAATGATGCCGACATACCACTTGAGCTGGTAGAGATCGCCGCTGATGCCGACAGGCGGAACAACGCTACCAAAAAACACCATACCAATTACGACCGCGGTAGTCAGTAGAGTCAGGGCCATCAAGACGCTTATCGCTGTGTTGATTTCGATAACTTTTGGCTTAATATTGTGTGTCCTTAAAGGGCTGACAATACCACCACCGATGAAGGGGAACATTTTGATTTTGCGGTCTTTTTGATTGGCCTGATTTTGACGATAAATACACCAGCTAGCATGAGCGATATTGTAAAAGTTAGACCCAAAGGTGGTACTGGCGGCCACTATCGCATATTGAACTGCCAGCAGCTCGTTGTTGCCAACATACGAGAGGCTAATGACTGCCGCTGTTATGCCAAGAGCCATATCTGGGAAGGCCGTTCCGACTGCTTGCAATAGCCCGCCCGCAAGGCCTGTTTTGGCCTTTAGTACCGTCGTGATATCTTCGATGTATTTAGCGATTTGATAAATTATTAGGCCACCGAAGACGACTATCGCCAGCACCGAGACCATCGCCAGCAGCTTAGACTCGCTAGCGAGCGGTGATTTAGATAGGTAGTATTTTAAAAACGCCGAGCCAGCAAGTAGGGCGATGGTTTTGATTAGTACTTTTGGCTTCATGAGTTTTATTATATAGAGTTTATCCTTACCAGCAATGCCTAGCCGTCATTCATACAAAGAAAAAGCCCACCGATGGTGGGTTTTTTCTTTGGTGGAGCATCGGGGATAGCGGGCTACGCCCTTCTCCGCCGCGCCATGCTCGAATCCGCCAGCTGGCGGAAGCTTCTGCGCGTGGCTTGGCTCCACCGAACCCCGCCCTACGGGCACGGGGTTCTCGACATACACTACCATTCAAAAAATCCGCCCTTTGGCGGATTGTCTGAATGGTGGAGCATCGGGGACTCGAACCCCGGACTTCCTGCTTGCAAAGCAGGCGCTCTAGCCAACTGAGCTAATGCCCCGAATTACGAAGTAATTCGTCTCGAGCCTGTCGAGAGACACTTCTGTTTTCGTCCTGAGCCTGTCGATGGCTGCCAGATAACTGTTTTAATAAATCAGCATCTCCCTCTATTAAAGCAAATTTCTTGGCTCTTGACCATTTTTTAATCTGCTTTTCACGTTTCATAGCTGATGACAAAAGATCAAAACTTTCTTTGTGAACACAACGGTACGAGGTGTTGACACTAGTATATTTTGAGCCATAGCCTTGATTATGTCGAATTAACCTCTTGTTGATAGATTTGGTTACTCCAACATATAACTTATCGCTACTATTTTTAATTATATAAAGGTAATACATTGTGGTGTCCTTCGACAGGCTCGGGACATTTTGCTAAGGCAAAATGGTGGAGACCGACTGAGTAAACCCAGTCGAATCCCCTCGCAAAATGGTGGGCTTGGCAGGACTCGAACCTGCGACCTCGTCATTATCAGTGACGCGCTCTAACCAGCTGAGCTACAAGCCCTCGCTACAGAAGGTAATACCTTTATATTACCAAAAAAAGAGCCAAGAACCAGACTATTGTAACCTGAAAATGCTTAATTTTCAAGAGGCGACTCGGTATGGCTACCAGAAAATCTGAGATGTGATAAAATTAGCATATGCAATTTATTTGGGGATTCATCATCACTGCCATCGGCATACTGACCGTAGTATTTTCGGAGCAGATTTATAACTTCACGGGGGCCATTGATTTTATCGAAAAACACGCCGCCGGCAGTAGCCGCGGCTTTATAAAATTATTTGGTGTGGTACTGGTGGTATTAGGCATTTTGATTTTTAGTGGCGCGGTAACCTTTATTACCAACCCCTTAAGCGACTGGGCCTCTCAAACTTTTAGACTCAATCAATAGCCTAGCCGGCAGTTACTCACAGGCAATTACCCGGCCTATAAATAAACCAATATAAAACACCCCTAATCGAAAAGATGTAGGGGTGTTTTATCCTTGAGCGGTAAGTAGTGCTAGAAACGACTCGTTAGTAACAATCCATCTAAAAAGATGGATTCGACCTAGAAGTACTTAGTCTACTCCCACGATAAATCGTGGCTCGACATAACTGTAGCCTCATGTCTACAGACCCAAATTGCTTTGAGCGATTACTCCCTAGAAAGGAGGTGATCCATCCGCACCTTCCGGTACGGATACCTTGTTACGACTTAGCCCCAGTCGCTGGTCTCACCTTAGGGATCAAATTGATCACTTCGGGTGCTCCCAACTCCCGTGACTTGACGGGCGGTGTGTACAAGACCCGAGAACGTATTCACGGCGGCATTCTGATCCACCATTACTAGCAATTCCAGCTTCATGAGGGCGAGTTTCAGCCCTCAATCCGAACTGAGGCCGCTTTTGATGCGATTCGCTCCGCCTTACGGCTTGGCTAGCGCGTTGTAACGGCCATTGTAGGACGTGTGTAGCCCGAGGTGTAAGGGCCATGCTGACCAGACGTCATCCCCACCTTCCTCCTGGTTAACCCAGGCGGTCTCGTAAGACATACTAACTTACGACGAGGGTTGCGCTCGTTGCGGGACTTAACCCAACATCTCACGACACGAG
>JBAXPC010000039.1:0-5738 GCA_037132395.1 bacterium
AGTACAGCTTAAACTTCAGGCAGAATATGGCTATTCTGCCACCAGTCGGCGCTGTATTACTCCTTTCAATAATTAAACATTCACCTGGCGGTTCATTCGGATTAATTATTGGTTAAGAGCAACAGACAAATCATAGATAGCTCGGGTAATAACTTCAGCAAAATTACTGGCGGCGAGTGATGGATGGCGGCTGACGCCTTGTTCGTAAGGTGCTCATAAAATAAATAAACTTAAATTTATTATTTTCCTAAAGCGCCTTACTACACCGTACCCTGCGGGTTCTGACCCCACCCATAATTAATTCAAAAAGCTCAGCCAATGGTGAGCTTGTGCTTCGACTTCACTCAGCACCCTGAGGACATCGAATGGGTCGAATCCATGGCGGAGAGGGAGGGATTCGAACCCTCGCGGGAGCATACGCCCCCCTACCGGTTTAGCAAACCAGCCCCTTCAGCCACTTGGGTACCTCTCCGCGTCAAACTATAGTCATAGTTACTTTCTAAATCGTAAGCATCTTTTTGATCTTCGGTAACTTCATTAATTCTGGGCAAAGATGGCAGCTTCGGCTGCCCAGAATATTTGTAAGGTGCTAAAAAGTTACCGTGTCATTATAGGCCAAAAGCGGATTTTTTTCTAGACCCTACCAGCTTACTGGCCGAGCACTGGCTGTATTAAAAAACGATAATAGACTTTTGTCAATAAGCACTAGCATGATAGCTGGTAACAATTAAGCAATAAAAACGAACATAAAGCAAACTTTATTTTGATTCTGTAAAAGATAACGCGTCGATGTGAAAGATTATTGCAATTGAAATTTTGCAAACTTCATCTCGTTGAGTTGGGTTTGGAGCGGCTTGGCCTCGGCATCTTTTCCCTGCACCAGCAAATATCGGACCTTGAGTTCTAGCAGAGCTTGGTTGCTGGGGCTTTGATCCAGACCACCATCTAGGGCCGCAATCGCTTTGTCGAGCTGGCCAGTGTTGGCGTATATTTTGGCGATCGACTGCCAGTCGTCGTTGGCCTTGGGGTCGGTTGCCTCGAGCCTCGTAAGTGCCAAACGATACATATGAGCATCAAGCAAAAGGTATGTCTGCTGCCTTGGAGTAAGCCTAGATTTGTTTTGCACAATCAGGCAAATAGCATTGGCTCTCTCGGACACAGTACTGCTCAAATTGAGCTTTTGAGACCTATCGGCGTATTCGCAGCCCCTTTGGGTATTGCCCGCGATATACTCGACAACTGCCAGCCCAGCCAGTGCTTCTGAGCTCTCCCCTGCTTGGTTGGATTCGTTAAATAAACGCTTGGCCAGCACCGGCTGATCGGCTCGCAAGGCCAGCCCTCCAAGGTAGGCTTTATCGATGCGTAGCCAGCTCTGCTCGTAGGCCTTGATAGCCTCGAGGTAGTTCCCTGCCTGCCAGAAGTTATTGGCTAGCGCTCCTGTGGCAATTGGGTCGTCGATACCAATTAGTCCGGCCTGAGCCAATAAGGCTTGCTTGGTTGCTGGGCTGTTTGTTTTGTTCGCTTCGCTTAGCAGCTTGTCGATTTGATTATCGCGCCAGCTTTTCAGATTCGGAATGCTAATAGCCAGATACAAGCCCAGCGTTAGTATTATTGCCGTAGCAATCAGCCGAAACGAAAAAGAATTATGTCGATTCAAGTTTTTCAATTTCAACCTCTAGCTCTTTTATTGTCTGCTCGGCCTGCTTAGACCTGGCTTTTTCGGCCTTCACGATGGCGCTCGGTGCGTTAGCGACAAAGCTCTTGTTGCTGAGCTTGGCGGCAGTTAGCTTCAGCTGGTTTTGCTTGGCGGCCAGTTCCCTGCGCAGTTTTAAGGCCTCAACTTTATTGGCGTCTTGCTGGTTGGCGCTAACAACCTTGATGATTTCTATCTCAAATTGCTTGGCTTGGGCTGTGGACGACTTGTGGATAATGTTCGGCCAATGTTCGCTTATCAGATTAGAATCTGTCCACATAGTGCTTTGCCAGATGGCTTCGGTAATGAAAGGGGCAAAAGGGTGCGCTAGGCGCAAAATCGTATCCAGGCAGTAGGCCAGCAGAGCATAATTGGGGGATTGTTTGGAGTATTCGATGTATTTATCGGCAATGTCATTCCAGAGCAGGGTATAGATAGTTTGGCCGGCTTCCGAGAAGTGATAGCTTTCGATATCACGGGTAACGGATTTGATGGCCGAATTGATTTTATTAATTACCCAATGGTCGGCAGGGGAGAGCAGCTCGGCTTTGCTGGGGTCGGTGCCAGCTGGAACCTTAGCCAGCACAAAGCGGGCAACATTCCAGAGCTTATTACAAAAGTTGCGGTATCCTTGGATTTTTTCGTTATAGATGGCGCCATTGTTGCCAGCTGTAATACCAATCGAGAGTGCCATTCTGAGGGCATCGGTGCCGTACTCGGCGGTGATTGCCATTGGGTCCTCGTAGTTGCCCTTAGATTTCGATAGTTTTTGGCCTTTCTCATCTGTTACGGTGCCCCATAGATAAACATTTTTGAAGGGTACTTGCTTAGTGGTATAGAGCCCAAACATGATCATGCGAGTTACCCACTTGTGCAGTATTTCGTGGGCCGTAGCCATTAGAGTGGTGGGGTAGAATTGCTCGAAATCGCCCCCTCCACTTGTCATAAGGGTAGCGTAAGGCCATTGACTGCTCGAAAACCAGGTGTCGAAGGTGTCTGTCTCGGCGCGGTAGTTGCCAGCTCCGTAGTACGCTATAGCTTCGGCCTCGGTCTTGGCGATTAGATAGGCATCTTTATTGGGGTCGTTGCTGGCTTTGTAATAAACCGGAATCCGAATACCCCACCAGCCGGGGCGAGATATGCACCAGTCGTGCTCTTGGTTGAGCCAGTTGAGGGCATTACGCTTGTAGCGGGTAGGGTAGAAGGTCACTTCGTCTTTTTCGATGGCATCAATGACGGGCTGGTTGAGCTCCTTGACACGCAAAAACCACTGCTCCGATATAATCAGCTCAATTGGCGTACTGCATCTGTCGTGGATCGCAATTGAGTGGGTCAGCGGCTCGCTCGATACGAGCTTACCGGCCGATTTCAGAGCTTTTACTACGGCCTTACGGGCTTCGAGCACTTCGAGGCCAGCAAACTCCTGAGGTACATTGATCATTTTGCCTTCTTCATCGACAACGCTAATTTCTGGCAAGCTATGCCGCTGGCCGATCTCGTAGTCGTTTTTGTCGTGAGCGGGCGTAACCTTTAGCGCACCAGTGCCGGCCTTGGGGTCGACATAGCTATCGGCGATTATTGGTATGGCTCGGTCGATCAGCGGTATCATGGCGGTCTTACCAACTAGCATCTCGTGATCACGGTCCTTGGGATTAACAGCCACAGCCGAATCGGCAAAGATAGTCTCGGGCCTGGTAGTGGCTATTTTGACCGTACCGTAATCGAGGGTGTACATGGCGTCGTCACGGTCGATGTGCTCGGTTTCGATATCGGGAAAGGCAGCCTGACAGCGGGGACACCAATTGACAATGCGGTTACCCCTATAGACATGGCCATCGCCGTGGAGACTAATAAACACGTCATAGACAACATCGATAATATCTTCATCGAGGGTAAATTTTAGTTTGCTCCAGTCGGCCGAAAAACCCATAGATTTGAAGCCAGACAGGGCGCTAGCTTGGTGTTTTTTAGTAAAGTCCATGACTTGCTTATAAAACTCGTCTGGACCTAGGTCGAACCTGCTTTGGCCTTGTTTTGCCAGCTCTTTTTCGTAAACATACTGGGTTTCGATACCAGCATGGTCGGTACCTGGTAGCCACAGAGTGGGCCGCCCCTGCATGCGAGCTTGTCTGATGGCGATATCCTCGATGGTGTACATCAGGTGGCCGGCATGAAGGGTGCCATTGGCATTGGGCGGTGGCATAATAACACAAAAAGGCTCTTTAGACGGGTCGCCAGCGGGCTTAAAGGCATCAGCGTCCTCCCAGATTTTAGATATTTTGGGCTCATTTATGGCTGGTTCGTAGACCTTGCCGAGTTCGTTATTAGAAGATGATTCCATAGCGATTATTATAACATCCGGGAGCTTAATCTGGCGAGAGCCAAGAAGTTTGACACAACTAGATGTTGTCATCTAAAATATACATAACTTGTTTAAATTTATTAGAAAGGCAGAGAGGCAAACCAATGAAAGATATTTATAGCCCGCTAGAGATTGACGAAGAATGGGACAATTACGCCCCAATGGCCGACGCTGGTGCTGCAGTCATGAATCACCCAGCTGGCGTATCGCCAGATGAACCGACAGATGCAAGCGGACTGAATACTGAAGGCGCAACGACTACTACTGTTCTGGTCAAACCTGATGTGATGTCAAAGAGCAATGTAATGCCCGGCATTGACTCTAATAATAGTGGCACCCAGGAGCCCGGCCAGTCTAGCATTGCCCACGATACCGCCGAAGCGCTGATTGATAATTCTGCAGATAAAGCCGACCTAGTCACCACTCCAGGATTCGCTGCTACTGATGGAGACACCTTTGATATTAACGACACAAGAGGATTGGTTAAGATAACTCCTGACGAACCGACTTCCGGCAAACCAGCTCCCGAAACTACTATTGCAGGCACACCTCACGATATTGAGCCAGTCAAAATCAGTGTCATGGGCGGCGAAACAGCTGACGAAACAGCTGACGGAACACCTGACGGAACACCTGACGGAACACCTGACGGAACACCTGACTCTAAAGATACATTATCTGATTCTAATGTCATGGGCGGCGAAGCAGCTGACTCTGGCGTTAAGCTTCCGGAAGTTATTGATCAGTCAAAAGGCGGCACTAGTAGCCCTGACGTACCAGTTATTACGCCGTTTATTGCACCAGTCGTGCCAGGTGAAGAGCCAAAAGATGAGACAAAAGGAGATAGCGATATTGTCATCGACACCGGTACAATAACCCCTGACACAGATGAGAAAAGTACTGACACAATGGTAGCTAGCGACGACAAAGCCGACACTAGTAGCACAGATTCCGATGACCAATATTCCAAAGCTAAATCTGACGAGCCGAAAGTGGAAAACAAAGACACAGCACCAGCCTCCGGAGACACTACTATTGAAGAAGTCAGAAATGACCTACTCAAAAGAGTTGATACACTCAATGAAGAAAGAGGCAAAATTCAAGCCAGCATTGAAGCTATGGAAAAAGACAAGAAAAAATATACTGATGATTACAATGAAGATATGGCTGCAATTGGTGACGGCATCAAGGCTGCCAATGAAAAACTTGCCGATTACGATAAGTTTATAGCTCAGCTCGAATCTCTTAAATAGCTTCTAGGCTCGAATCGGCTGTGAGTTCAAAAGGGTCAGTAATTTGGCCCTTTTGGTGTTTTTGGTAGGCTAGTGCGCCAATCATGGCGGCGTTGTCGGTACAAAGTACGGGTGGTACAAAAATTGCTTCTGGAATAACTTCAAGCAATTTTTCACGCAAGTAGGTATTGGCAGCAACCCCACCACCCACCACCAAGGCTTTGGGCTGGTATTGCATATAGGCCTTGTGGGTTTGTTTGGTAAGCGCCCCAATCGCCGCCTTCTGAAACGAAGCTGCCAAGTCGGCGACAACCTGCGGATCTAGCTGGTAGCTCTTGACGCCATCGAGCGCGCCAGGATTGACGCCAGTAATTTGCTGCACTTGTCTTAAGACTGCCGTCTTGAGGCCCGAAAAGCTGAAATCAAAGCTAGCCTTGCCCAAATTGGCTAT
>JBAXPC010000040.1:0-5231 GCA_037132395.1 bacterium
TCAAATCTTTATCGGTAGCCTTAATAGCAGGTGCACCTAGCAGGGGGTTGATTGCTAGGATAGACCCAGACACCGCGTCGAGGCCATACAGGCTGTTATCGACCCAAATCATAGCCACTAGCTTGGATTGCTCGATACCAAAGCCGTCAGCTAGCTTAATTCGTTTTGTGCCGGTTATTTTATCTTCAACATCAGTTAGATCACTACTAATATCGTTGTAACCACGCTTAATTTTATTAGACTGAGCCAGTTGGTTAAGCTTGTCTTGGTCGGATTTGCTTATTTTAGATAAAATATCGTGAGCTTTATCAATACTTTCCTGCGCAGACTTAGAATTATTTTTAGATAGCGATGTCTGCGCCGAGGCAATCAGTGTGCTGGCATCGTCTAGCTCTTTAGATGCGTTGGTGCCGCTATAAACTGACGAAAAACCCCAAATTACAGCGAGAATAATTATTATAGATATAATTACAACGATAAATGCTTGCTTAGGATTAGGGTTGATGTATTTTGACCAAAACTTAGTCCAGCCATGCTTAGATTTGGCTAGAACTACCGGTACTACTTTAGTTTTGGTATTAGTGGCTGACTGCTTTAGGCCATGCTTGATCTTTTGACCGCCTCTTTTTGTGTGGCCTTGAAGTGAAACCAGAATGCTATTTATTTTAGCTTGTGCTTGTTTGGGGATATCATCTGGCCCCTGGCGCAAAAGGTCTTTTGGTATTGGCGACTTCTCGGCCTGAACCAGCAAAACACTGTAAGGAACTTCTTCTGGCAGTTGCAGGTTCTTGGTGATGTCTTGGCGTGACTGCTCGATTGACTGGTCGGATATGATCTTGCCGAGTTCCGATTGAGTCAGGCTGGCCGTCACAGCCCTGCTGGTGAGCAAGATGCTGTCCCCGGACCGTACCTTGCCAGAGCCGACCTCTCTAAATTTATTTTCAGAGCTATCTGTTGTTAGGCTTGTGGCACTGCCTTTGCGGGAATGAATCATTGTCAATTCGCCGACATTAGCAAATAGCATTTCGTTGGCCACTATAGCGACTAGCCCAATGTTGCAGGTACTCTTGGAGCTGCTGATGAGCTCATTGACGGACCGCAAGCATAGCTTAAAGCGATTATCAAAGCCGGTCTCGATACCACTCTCATAAAAAGCCTTACCACAGCCATCAAGGAATTTGTCTAGGTTGATCCTTTTGTCACCATCATTGTATTCAAATAGCAAGTATAGGTTGCCAGACTCCGAGCTGGCATCTGGGGATGGCTCAAACCCAACAGCAAAAGACTCTGCCACAGACTTGAGTGGGCGCTTTGGACGATGATTGATCTGAATATGTCTGGTGTAGATTTCTATTGCATCCATACGGCTTATCCTTTTTATAACTATTATACCATCTGTATGTATTAAGGTATGATAGAGATTGAAGTTATGGAAAAAAACGACTCAGAAAATATAAAATTTACCAAGTCTCAACTCGAGGCCATCGGGCACGATGAAGGCCCTATGCTAGTTGTAGCAGGTGCCGGCACTGGCAAAACAGCCGTTATAACGCAACGAATAGCTCGCCTAATATTATCAAGCAAAGCCAAGGCCGATGCCGTACTAGCACTAACCTTTACAGATAAAGCTGCTATGGAAATGCAACAGCGGGTCGACGAGCTGCTGCCATATGGCTATTTGGACACTCAAATAATGACCTTCCACGCCTTATCGGAGAGAATTTTGCAGGAGTTTGCCCTAGATGCTGGGTTGAGCCCCGAGTTTATGATCTTAAATGATGTTCAGCAGACCATTATCTTGCAAGAAGTCATAGCGGCGGTTGATTTTAAGTATTTTAAGCCCCAGCACGACCCGTTTGCATACATTAGGTCGTTAAAAAGTGCCATCTCAAGGCTCAAGGATGAGGGAATAGACGCTGCAGAGTTCAGTAAGTTAGCCAAGCAGCTAGCCGACACCGGCGACGGCCAACCGAACGAGCCAATGCTCGATTTGGCCAAAGTTTATCAACTTTATACAGAGCATTGTGCTTCAAAAAACAGCTTAGACTTTGGTGATTTATTGCTAAAATTACAACATTTGTTAAAAACCCGTCCCGAAGTCAAAAAAGAGCTTAATCAGCGCTACCAGTACTTGTTAGTTGACGAATTTCAGGATACCAACTCCATACAAATGGATATCATAGCGAGTTTGCTATCAAAGTCAAAAAATATCATGGTAGTCGGTGATGACGACCAGGCTATTTACAGCTTTAGAGGGGCATCGGTCCAGAACATTCTTAATTTTAGGACTCTTTTCCCCAAAAGTGAGCTCGTGGTTCTAAAAGACAACTTTCGAAGCGGCCAAGCCATACTCGATGCGGGCTACAAGTTGATTGCTCACAACAATCCAGACAGGCTGGAGGTTTCGGAGCATATCAACAAGCAACTAATTGCCCATAAATACCCCAAAGCTGCGGTTGGAATCGAATACTACCCCAATAAGCCTAGCGAAGTCGATGGTGTTGTAGAAAAAATCACGAGCCTATTGGGTGAAGGGGTAGAGCAAAAAGATGTTGCGATATTGCTTCGCAAAAATAGTCAGCTCAAAGCATATATCTTGTCGCTCCAGAAAAAAAACATTGCGTATTATGTTCATCAAGATGTTGAGCTATTTGATCAAAAAAGTGTAAAGATGTTGGTGGCGCTAGCCAAAGCAATCACTGATCCGCACGATTCATCATCGCTTTTCCAGCTTCTTATTAGTGGCTTTTTCAAGAACCACGACAAACACCAGATGGTTGCCATTTCATCACTAATAGCTCGTCAGAACAAGAGTCTTTTTGATGCCTTGACTGAGCCAGATCAGGAACCATGGATAGACCAAGCAATGAGCGATATCGCAGATTGGCGCGAAATGTTGGTCGATTATACTGCTGGTGAACTACTGTTTGTGGCTATTAAGGCTAACGGCCTATTAAAAGATCTTCTAGACGACGCCAATACTTCTCTGGATTCAGCTTTATCGGTTCAGTATATGACTGACTTCTTTAAGCTCGTAAAGCAGTTCGAGCTAGCCACGACCAACCCCAGCCTGGTAGAGTTTTGCAAGTACCTCGACGAAATTAAGCTCTCATCGGCCGATATAATGAGCGATATATCGCCGTTAGATAGCTCTGGAGTGCAGATTTTAACTATTCACAAGGCCAAAGGACTAGAATTTGACTATGTCTTTATACCCGAGTTGGTAGAGCAGAGCTTTCCGACCTACCGAAAAGGTGAAGATGTGAAGTTTCCAGAAGAAGTCCTGAAGCACATCGGTGGCGACCACTATCAAGAGGAACGCCGCTTGTTCTACGTTGCACTAACAAGAGCCCGAATTGGAGCATTTTTGAGCTACGCCGCCGACTATGGGGGCAAGAGGGCCAAAAAACCATCACGGTTTATCGGCGAGGCACTGGGTAACGATTGGCCCAGTATAGCAACTAAAGTCGACGACCAGCGCAACATGGCCGAGCTAATCGGTTCGTTCGAGCCAATCATTAAGGTGGCCGACAAAGACAGCCTACTAGCCAGGCTCTATAGAGGCGATTGGCTATATCTGTCGATTAGCCAGGTGGCCGACTACCTGCGGTCTCCCAAAGAATTTTGGCTTTTTCATATCTTGAAGCTGCCAAAAGGCCCTTTTCATACATTAGTTTATGGTTCCAGTATGCATGCGGCGTTGGAGCATTATTACAAGTTTAAGCTCAAGGATCGCAAAATATCCCAAAAAGAGGTCCTGGAAGTTTATAAAAGTGCCTGGCGCAGTGAAGGTTTTGTATCTGTTGAGCACGAAAAAGAGCTGTTCGAGACCGGACAAAAAGCACTTATAAACTATATCCGTAATCACGATAAAGACGAAGCCAAACCGATCGCCATTGAAAAACCCTTTGAATTGCAACTACCAGACCTAAAAACAGTAATCTCGGGTCGTTATGATATTATTTTGAGCTCCAAAGATGGCATCGAAATAAGAGACTTCAAGACCTCTAGGGTAAAGGATCAAAAATCAGCCGACAGCAAGGCCAAAGCTAGCGTCCAGCTAGGAATATACGCCCTATCGTGGGAAAAATTACAACAAAGTCCAGTATCTACAACTAGCCTGGAGTTTATCGAGGACTTCGTGATAGGTAAAAACACCAAAATTGATAACGAAAAAACCCTCCAGTTGATTACTCAAGCAGTAGAGGGCATTAAGGCCATGAAGTTCGACGACAAGGGCCAAAGCCAACTTGATTTTAACAAGTTACTGATATGAAAATCGATTCATATCGCAACCAGCGCTGGCTCGAGAGTACACTCGACTTTATCTGGAACTCTCACTTTGACGACATCCCAAGAGCTAATCAAGTCAATATTATATTTGGTAAAAAAGCTAAGCGTCGTCTAGGCTCGATTGGTATCGATAAAGATAGCCCAGAGGTATCGGTGATTAGGATAAACCCTATATTCAAGGACTTGGAGGTACCAGAATTTGTAATCGTAGCTACTATTGTTCACGAAATGACACATTATGCACACGGCTTTAACTCACCCCTAGAGCAAAAACAACAACATCCACACCGTGGGGGCGTTATTAGGCGTGAATTCGCTGAAAGAGGACTGGAATATATGTATATAGAGCAAGATAAGTGGCTAAAAGAAAATTGGCCAACCATTTTAGATAAATATTTTGAGCCAACTGCTTATCGGAGACGCAATCAAGGTGTTAAGTTGAAGCTCCCTTGGTGGATGTCTGGATTATAAGTACCAATAAGAGTATTATTATAAACATGAGTAGTATCAAGAAATCTAGAAATGTAAAAAAACGCACTAATCAGCTCAAACTCACATCTGGTACTTCTAAAACCATCACTAGGCCCACCAAGGCCAAGCTAGTAGCGGCTGCCCAACACCTCAACCGCACCCGAACCCGTCGCTTTGTGCTTTATGCCCTGGGTTGTGTGGTTTTGATGCAAGTATTACGCTATCTAAGCAATGAAGTTATCTTTGCCGGGCCAACGACCCCGGGCGGAATCGGATTTTTACTATTTTTCTATGTTCAGACCGGCCTGATGGTAATAATTATGCTCCTATTAATTGCCGCATCCATCACTTATCTCAGATCTTTGAGCTCTGATTTTTAGCACACATACCTAGTGCTAAAGCACTATTTATATGTACAATTCTGCCGCTACCAATCTGTAAAGTAAGTTTATTAGACGCTGTAATAT
>JBAXPC010000041.1:0-4496 GCA_037132395.1 bacterium
TTCGGTCGTAAGGCGTCGATTTCCTGATACAAAATGTGCATACAGGCCTTGATTTCGCCAGGCCTGGGATCACGGTTCTTGGGTGGTCGGAACTTGACGATGTTGGTTATAAAAACATCCTGCCGCTCGAGGCCAATACTAGCAAGCATGGCATCGAGGGATTTACCACTAGCTCCGACAAAAGGACGCCCGAGTTGGTCTTCTTTGGCACCTGGTGCTTCGCCAATTATCATTAGCTCGGCACTGGCGCTTCCCTCTCCTGGTACGGGGTTCAAACAAGATTTGGCGAGCTCAATATCTATAGCGCGGTTAGCGATAACACTGGCGATAGAATCTAGCTTGGCTTGCCGTTTATCTTGTTTCATTTATCCCCCCAGTTCTACCCAGCTAGCAGCTGGGCAGGCTCTGGAACGACAAGGGGTCTTACTTGGCGGCCTTAATCGAAAGGTTGAGCCGTCCGCGGTCGTCGATTTCGGTCAGTTTTACCTTAACCTCATCGCCTTCGTTGAGTTCCTTACGAATATCCTCGACACGCTCGTCGCGAATTTGGCTGACATGGACCATGCCTTCTTTGCCGGGCATAATCTCGACGAAAGCACCGAAGTCCATAACCTTAATAACCTTACCATTATACACTTTACCAACTTCTGGCTCGGCCACAATTGCCTCAATCATTTCCTTGGCAACTTGAGCGGCACCCGAATCGGCGCTAGATATCATAATTAGGCCGGAATCTTCGATATCGATATCAACACCAGTCTCAGCGGTGATGCGCTGGATTGTTTCGCCACCCTTGCCAATAACTTCGCGGATTTTATCGGGGTTAATTTGGAGCTTCGTGATGCGTGGTGCATAGGGGCTGAGCTCGGCGCGGGGCTTATCTAAAACCTTGTTCATAGCTGAGAGGATTTCGGCTCGGCCCTGCTGGCCTTGCTCGAGAGCGGCTTTGAGGATTTCAAGGCTCAGACCCTTGAGCTTGATATCCATCTGGACTGCCGTAACGCCCTGGCTGGTACCAGCTACCTTGAAGTCCATATCGCCAGCAAAATCTTCGGCGTCTTGGATGTCTGATAGTATCACATACTGGCTGGGGTCGGCGTGGTTAACGATTAGACCCATGGCAATACCACTAACTGGGCTGGTAATTGGTACACCAGCGTCCATTAGGCTCAAGCTACTACCACAAGTGGCGGCCATTGAGGTCGAGCCAGCGCTACTTAGTATTTCGGTAACAATTCGAATGGTATAAGGAAAGTCTTCTTTGGTCGGCAAAACTGCTTGCAGGGCTCGTTCGGCCAAATTGCCGTGGCCTATTTCGCGGCGACTAGTAGAGCGCATTGGGCGGGCCTCGCCAATCGAAAAAGATGCGAAGTTGTAGTGGTGCAAAAAGAACTTTTCGGTGTCTTCGTCCATACTTTCTATTTGCTGGGCGGCACCGGCCGGAGCCAGTGTGGTTAGGGTTAGGGCTTGGGTCGCACCGCGTGTAAATAAGCCGCTGCCGTGAGTTCGCGGAATAATACCAACCTGCATACTCAATGGTCGGATCTCGGTGTTTTTGCGGTTATCTGGTCGGGTGGCTTCCTCAAGAATAGCTCGGCGGATTTCGGCATCGATGATTTTTTCGAAAGTTATCTCGATATCTGGGTGGCCGTAGCGAGTTTTGCCATCGTCTTGAACATCGCCAGGCAATAGTCCGAATTCGGCCATTACCTCGTCGTGTAATTCGCCAATCGCCTCGTGGCGTTTAGATTTGTCGGCGTGCCGAACACGCTCGCCCAAGCGGGTTTTGAGGTATTCGCCAATTTTGAGCTCGACTTCAGCGTTTGGCTTAAATAGCTCAAAGTCTTTTTTTGTAATGCCGAGGTCTTTGACCATTTTGTTTTGTAATTCGATAACCGGCTGCCAGGCCTTAATAGCCAGCTCGAAGCCGTCGAGAATGACAGCTTCCGAGACCTCTGAGGCGACCGACTCGACCATCATTATGGCGTCTTTGGTGCCTGCAACGGTGAGGTTTAGTTTGCTATCTAGCTGCTCGGTGAGGGTGGGGTTAACAACCAGCTTGCCGTCGATTTGGCCAATACGAACCGCTGCGACAGGGCCCTCAAAAGGTGTGCCAGCCAGCATTAAAGCTGTGGAAGCAGCAATAATAGAGACCACATCGGGCTCGTTTTCGAGATCAACACTCAAGACCGTAATTACTACCTGCACATCATTGCGGTAGCCTTTGGGAAATAGCGGGCGGATTGGGCGGTCGATAAGTCGAGCCGTTAGTATCGCCTTGTCCGAGGGCCTGGCTTCGCGTTTCATGTAGCGGCTTCCAGAAATCTTTCCAGAGGCATACCAACGCTCTTCGTAGTCGATCATTAATGGGAAGAAATCGGTGTCGGGCCTCGGTTTGGGTTCGACTATTGCAGTTGCTAGTACCATGGTGTCGCCGTAGCGAACAGTGACTGCACCGTCGGCCCTAAAGGCCATATTGCCTGTTTCGATTATTAGTTTTTTATCAGCAAAATCGGTTTCGAATTTGAAGGTTTTGCCTCCAAAAGGATGAATTATTTCCATTTTATTTATATACCTTTCTTAAAGGACTCGAGATGATAGTTAGTTTCGGAATCAATTGATCAATTCGTATTAGATCAATCCGTTCCGCCACTATCTATGATTAGCTACGATTAGCTACGAGACCTGAGATTATTTATTAAGCATTATTTATTAATTACAATGTACTGACCCGGAAAAACTATCGTCGTAGTTTGAGCTTTTTGACGAGCGCTTCGTAACGCTTGGCGTCTTTTTTGCTCAAGTAATCTAGCAATCGGCGTCTTTTGCTGACCATAGCCAGTAAGCCACGACGAGAGTGGTTGTCTTTTTTGTGCTCCTTGAGGTGCTCGGTCAATTGCTTGATCTGCTCCGTAAAAAGCGCAACCTGAACTTCGGCCGAGCCAGTGTCTTTGGCGTGGATACCGTTGTCTTTCATTACCTTAGCTTTGATAGTCTTTTGAATCATTATGGGACTATCTTAACAGATACCAGCAAATTAATCAATGCTTAGGGCGTCTTTCAAATCGAATTGCCCAATTCGGGTGCGCACAATTTTTGTACAATAAGCGCCAGTTTTTAGCTCTTCGCCGATAGTGCGGGCCAGCGACCTAATGTAGGTACCAGAGCTAACATCGGCTTTTAAGCTAACATTTGGGTAGTGGTAAGCAATAATTTCAAAACTTGCAATGCTCACCTCGCGGCTGGGCATATCTGGTGTTTGGCCTTGTCGGGCTAGCTTGTAGGCTCGCTGGCCACCAATCTTGATGGCCGAATAAATGGGTGGTGTTTGGGTTATTTGGCCTGTTAGGGCTTTTATAACTTCGGCTAGTCTGGCCTTAGTTGGTTTGGCATCAGAGACCTTAGTTTTTTCACCCTCTTGGTCGTCTGTGCTAGAAAACTCACCAAGCTTTATATCGAATTGGTATGTTTTGTCGAGTTTCGAATAGTCACCGGCTTGCCTAGTAAATTCCTTGCCGACCAAGACTATCAAAAGGCCTTCGGCCTCTGGGTCGAGGGTGCCGGCGTGGCCAACCTTTTTGATGCCGCTGGTACGGCGAACTTGAGCCACCATACTAAAACTACTGCGGCCTCGAGGTTTGTTTATTAGATGTAGTCCTTCTGATTTGATATCCATAGTTTATATTGTAGCTTAAAATCTGGCTAAAGTGCGGTCTAAGCTTGGGCGGCAGTTGGGCCAATTTTGCCTTGGAAAGGTCCAGGCTTAAAAGCTTCGTCTGTGTCTTGAAACTCGCCTTTAGACCAAATTAGATCTTTTTTTTTGAGCCGTTGTCTTGAGCATCGCCAGCCTCGGGGGCTGGAGCTTCGGTTTTTGCAGTAATTTCGGTTATTTTATCTGCTTCAGAATCGGCTTCGGCAGCTATTTGAGCCTGCTTGATAGCCTCTTTAATACTAGTTGCGGCGGTCGGGTCAGGAGCTACAGCTTCGGTATTGGGCTCTTTAGCAGCAGTCGGTGGCTTAGGATTGGTGGCTATTGGGTTCGGTTTGTTGTATGGCGCAGGAGATGATGTAGGCTTGGGGGTGTTATTAGATTGCAAAACCCTTACAATCTCTTGCTGTTTGGCGCCAGCTGCTAGCATCTGAGCAGCGACCGTCATAGACTTGGCGGTTGTATCGGGGGTAGTAAAGTTGTGTGTGGCAGTAGAAATACCGGTATATAGTGCTGTGGCAATTGATTCGTCGACCATTCCCTGCTCTAGGGACTCAAATAGCGATACTAGCATTTCGCAGACTGAGCTAGAGTTTTGGTCGATATAATTGACACTACCGTACTCTTCGTTGATGCGATGATAATCGATATTAATAAGATGTAGGCCGTCGAATATGGTCGGGTTTTTTTCGACAATTTTGTCGAGTTTTATAATCTGTGGTACGCCTAGTGCGATAACCAAATCGAACTTAAAGGGGCCTTGCTCAAAGCTAACATCGCCGGCCTT
>JBAXPC010000042.1:0-4203 GCA_037132395.1 bacterium
AAGCTTGATACCGCTAAGCAAACAGCTGCCGTTAGCTCCCAAGAAGAGCTAGCTAGCTCGGCCTTAGCAATCTTTGGAGGAGAAGTAGTCGATGGCTAATAAGATGACAGCTAAAGAAGCCCTAAAGGCTAAGGTGCCACCACAAAACCCCCAAGCCGAGGCTAGCTTAATAGGCTCATTATTGCTCGATAAAGATGCCATCATCAAGGTCGCTGATATCGTCCATACCGAAGATTTTTATGTCGAAAAAAACGGTCTGATTTTTGATGCAATTATACGACTATTCGAAAAACGTGAGCCAATCGATATGGTAACCCTCTCCGAAGAGCTCGAAAAACAAGGAGTCCTAAAAGAAGTCGGGGGTTCGAGCTATATTACCGACATGGTCAATAATGTTCCGTCGGCAGCCCACGTTGCTCAATACGGCCAAATTGTTGCCCAAAAGGCTACACTGCGAAGGCTCATCGGAGCTGCCAGCGAAATAAACAACCTGGCTTACGACGAAGACCAACAACTCGATGGGCTGCTCGATAAGGCCGAACAAACTCTATTTGACGTTAGCCAAAAACACCTACGTCAGAATTTTGTATCGATCAAAGATGTGCTGGCCGAAAGTTTTAATCGACTCGATAGTTTGCATAAAGACAAAGATAGTCTGCGCGGCATCCCCACTGGCTTCAAGGGCATCGATAATATTCTTGCTGGTTTGCAAAAATCAGACCTTATTATACTGGGAGCCAGACCAAGTATGGGTAAAACCAGCTTGGCCCTAAATATAGCCCAAAATGTTGCTACCAAAGAGGGTGTGCCGGTTGGCATATTTAGTCTAGAAATGAGCAAAGAGCAGCTAATTGATAGACTACTGGCCTCAGAGGCTGGTATTGATAGCTGGAAGCTTCGTACTGGCAACCTAGAAGATAAAGACTTTGAGAAAATCAACAAGGCAATGGGTGTTTTGGCCGAAGCACCGCTATACATTGACGACTCAGCAATGGCAAATGTCATGGAAATGCGCACCAAGGCCAGGCGCTTACAATCCGAGCACGACCTAGGCCTAATCGTTATCGATTATATCCAGCTTATGAGTGGCCGCAGCAACAACTCCGAGAACCGAGTTCAGGAAATTTCAGAAATATCGCGTGGGCTCAAGGGCTTAGCCAGGGAGCTTAATGTGCCGGTTATCGCCCTTTCTCAGTTGAGCCGTTCGGTCGAGCAACGCTCACCCAAAATTCCTCAGCTCTCGGACCTTCGCGAATCTGGCTCAATCGAGCAAGATGCCGATGTCGTGATGTTTATCTATCGAGAAGATTATTACGACAAGGACACCGAAAAGAAAAATATTGCTGACATTTTAATTAAAAAACACCGTAACGGACCAACTGGCGAAGTCGAATTATTCTTCCAGCCCGACCAGACGCTATTTAGATCTATCGAAAGGGCACCCAATTAAAGTATTGGGCTAGAGCTCACTCTAATGTATAATTACTACATAAGCAGTATGAAAGATAGTAAGCATCCCACAAAACCAATAAAGAAGAAATCAGAAATTGCCCAGGTTGGCCGCTTTGGCTTAGTTGGAATATTAAACACCTTGGTAGATTTTGTAATTCTCAATGTCTTGGCAGTTACGCTTCTCCCTAAGACTTTAGTGGTTTTTAGTGTTAGCTTATTTGGCAATACCTACAACATCACAGGACTAATACTGGCCGGCATCATTTCTGGCACGGCGGCAATGATCAACAGCTTCGTATTTAATAAAAATTTTACGTTCAAAGCCAAAAACTTAACTACCCGCAAACTAGTGCTGTTTTTTGTCATTACAGCCGCCGGACTTTACCTTATTCGGCCAGTCATACTCTATATATTTAGCGATCTCTGGCTCTGGCCGTCGCAGTTGGCTTACAATACAAGCAGCTGGCTGCACTTACCATTTAGCCGGGGCTTTACCGATGTAAACCTAGCCTTGGTAGGCGCAATCGCGGTTGTTTTGGTGTATAACTATCTAATGTATAAATATTTTATATTCAACGATGAAAAATAAGCCAGAAAAATCATTATTTAAAAAATACCTACCTCTAATTCTGTTGCTAGGGATTATTGCCCTCGCCGTATTTTTTAGATTCTACCAGCTCAACACTCTCCCACCAGGCCTCCACCCAGACGAAGCAGCCAATGGACTAGATATATTTAGAATTCTAGAAAATCACGATTTCAGAATCATATATAACACTAACGGACCAAGGGAAGCATTGTTCTTTTACCTGCAAGCGGTATTCGTATTTTTTATGGGCAACACTATTTTGGCTTTACGTATGGCTCCGGCTATTTTTGGTGTAGCCAGTGTTGTAGTAATTTATCTTGCGACCAAGACTTGGTTTAACCGCCGAACTGCACTTCTGGCGGCTTTTTTTATGGCAGTTAATCCTTGGGTAGTTACCATTCAGCGCGATGGCTTCAGGGCTAGCCTAGTACCACTCTTTCTTGGTCTTTTCTTGTGGCTAGCGGCCAAGGCCTACAAGTCTAATAAAACTATTTACTATATTTTATCTGCCATAGCCCTTGGCCTAGGGTTCTATACCTATACTGCATTTATAATGGTGCTGCCAGCCCTGCTGCTGGGCTTTATTTATATGCTAATAGTCAGACGCGACTATGTAAAACAAAACTGGAAAAAGATACTACTCAGCTTTGCAGTATTTGGCCTAGTAATGATGCCTCTAATAGTTACTACAATTAAAGACCCTGGCGGATCGACCGCCCGGGCCAGTGGCACGAGTTTTTTGAATAAAGACCTCAACCATGGACAGCCAATTCAGACCTTCCTTTCTGGTACAGCTAAGACACTCTTACAATATAACTACATCGGAGACGAAAATAGCCGTCACAATACACCCGGCCAACCACTACTTAATATATTTGTCGGGATAATGTTTGTCTTAGGAATCGTGATGTGCTTATTTAACCTGACTAAGCCCAGGTACGTAATGCTTCTGATAGTGCTTGGTGCTATGATGTTGCCATCACTCTTGACGGCCGAGGGATTGCCGCACGCACTCAGATCAATCGGTACTGCTGTGCCAGTATTTATGCTTGCTGGCATGGGAGCCAACTACTTATTGTATATTTGGTATCGGACATTCCCCATTAATAAGCTCGCCAGAGCAACCGGCCTAGCTGTAATTTGCACGCTGCTAGCGCTAACGCTAGTGCAGTCGTATCGTCAGTACTTCATAGCCTGGGCTCAGGATTCCAGAACCTACGAAGCCTACAGCGAAGGATCGGTAGCGGCTGCTAAGTATCTAATTGCCAATAGCCGCAGCGGTAGCAAGAATTTGGTGCTGATGGGTGGCTATGAAGCCAACCCAATGCAATACTTGACACACAACAAAGTAGACTACGAACTAATCGATGAACAGCGCCTACGCGATTTGCCAATCGAAGGGCCAATCAACGAGATTATTATAATTCCTGCTGGCCCTGATGCCGACACGCGAGTTGCAATTCTTAGGGCCAAGTTCCCTAAAGGTACTGTTACCAATATCAACTCAACATTTAACGATAGGTATTTATTTAGCGTCTTTGAGGTCAAACAGTGAGCTACCAACTAAGTATTATCATACCAACCTACAATGAAGCACAGCGAATCGGCGCGACGCTGCAAGGCCTTTCGGAATATCTAGATAAGCAAAAGTTGACTGCCGAAGTTTTGGTTCTTGATGCCGATAGCCCCGACGGTACTGCCGGCGAAGTCGCAAAATACACTAACAAATTTAAAAGTCTTCGAGTTGTTAGTGTCGGACCAAAACCAAAAGGCCAATTCGTCAAGGGACTCCAGGTCAAAAAAGGTATGCTCCAGGCCAAAGGTAAATACGTGCTTTTCATGGATGCCGATTTGGCAACCCCACTCAAATACGTCGAGCAGGCCATTGCAGAGCTCGACTCCGGCAAGCAGGTAGCAATATGCGTCAGGGATCTGCAAAAAAGCCACAAAGGCCTACGCAAGCTAATATCGGGCTTTGGTAATACATTAGTGCAAACCTTGTTGCTTCCAGGAATCGGCGATACTCAGTGTGGCTTTAAGGCTTTCACCAACGAAGCTGTACAAGTAATATTTCCGCTCCAGACAATCGATAGCTGGGGTTTCGATATGGAGATCTTAGCCATCGCTCGTAAAAAAGGCTATACCATAGGGCTGATTGATGT
>JBAXPC010000043.1:0-4043 GCA_037132395.1 bacterium
TCGGCAATACGCAGGCTCAGCTCTTTGGTAGATCCATTAATGGCATCATCAAAGTCGATTGTTATTACGACCTCAACATCGCGAGTTCGGTTTTGTTGGCCTCTAAAAAACATATCAAAGATGTCGTTGATACCGCCACCTCCACCGCCTCCAAAATCGAACCTGATTTCGTTGGGGTCAAAGCCTTGACCGCCCTGGAAGCCTGCGAAAGGGTTGCCGCCGCCATAGGCTCCGCCACCAGCCTGGTCGGCACCGGCCGAATGACCGAACTGGTCGTAGGCTTGGCGCTTAGATTCGTCTTTTAAAACCTCATAGGCCTCATTGGCCTCCTTAAATTTAGCTTCGTCGCCTCCGCGATCAGGGTGCAACTCAACAGCTTTTTTACGAAAAGCTTTTTTTATTTCATCTTGAGTCGCACCTTTTGAGATACCTAGTACTTCGTAGTAATCGCGTTTGTCCATGAGTTATACAATAATAGCTTTTTAGCTACTTTGTATTTTCCTTGTCATCGACGACTTCGCCTTCTTCAGCCTCTTCGCCTTTTTCGTCTGTGTTTTTGCCAGTCTCTTCATCTGCTTTTTTATCGGTGCTGGCAGAGTCTTCGGGCTTTTTTTCCGCTTCTTCTTTGTACATCTGCTCGCCAACCTTCATGAGTTTGGTATTGAGGTCATCTGTCAGCTTTGTGAGCTCATCGATATCTTCGCTGTCTTTCTTTTCTTTAAGCGCAGCGATGGCATCAGCGACAGGCTTTTTATCGTCGTCACTAACTTTATCGCCAGCATCTAAAAGAGTTTTCTCAGCAGTATATATAAGTGTATCGGCGTGGTTACGCGCTTCGACCATAGCTTTAGTTTTCTTATCATCTTCGGCATGGACCTCGGCATCTTCTTGCATCTTCTTGATTTCATCATCAGATAAGCTTCCGCCGCCGGTGATAGTAATTTTTTGCTCTTTATTGGTGGCCTTATCTTTGGCACTAACATTTACAATTCCGTTGGCGTCGATGTTAAAACTGACTTCAATTTGTGGAACTCCGCGAGGTGATGGTGGAATACCATCTAGCACAAACCTTCCAAGCGATTTGTTGTCGTTGGCCATTTCGCGATCCCCCTGCAAGACATTTATCTCGACACTAGTCTGGTTGTCTGCAGCAGTGCTAAAGACCTGGCTTTTGCTTGTAGGCACGGTGGTATTGCGCTCAATAAGCTTGGTGCTAACTCCACCTAGTGTTTCGATACCAAGGCTAAGTGGTGTGACATCTAATAGTAAGACATCCTTAACGTCACCGCCCAACACTCCACCCTGAATGGCTGCTCCGGTTGCAACTACTTCGTCTGGGTTGACTCCCTGAAGTGGCTTTTTGCCAAAAAACTCTTCGACTTTCTTTTGCACTAGGGGCATTCGAGTCATTCCGCCTACTAAAATTATTTCGTTGACATCTTCTTTTTTGATTCCAGCATCTTTAAGAGCTGCCTCACAGGGCTTGAGCGTTTTTTCAACTAGTTCCATTACGAGCTTCTCGAAGTCGGCTCGGCTAAGGGTCATATCTAGGTGTTTTGGGCCTTCTGCATCGGCTGTAATGAAGGGTATATTGACACTAGTTTGGTTGGTCGAGGAGAGTTCAATTTTAGCTTTTTCGGCAGCCTCTTTGAGTCTTTGCATAGCTGCCTTATCGGCCTTCAGGTCAATACCTTGGTCCTTTTTAAACTCAGCGATGAGGTGATTTATAAGTAGCAAATCAAAATCATCACCACCAAGGTGGGTATCGCCATTGGTGCTTTTGACCTCAAAAACGCCATCTCCCAATTCGAGTACCGAGACATCGAATGTACCACCACCAAGGTCATAAACTATAACCTTTTCTTCTTTTTTCTTGTCTAGTCCGTAAGCTAAGGCAGCGGCAGTCGGCTCATTGATGATGCGCTTAACTTCAAGGCCGGCAATCTTGCCTGCATCTTTGGTGGCTTGGCGTTGAGCGTCATTAAAGTAAGCCGGTACAGTAATAACTGCTTCGGTTACAGGCTGGCCAAGAAACTTCTCAGCGTCGGCCTTGAGCTTAGATAATATCATTGCTGACACTTCTTCTGGAGTATAGTCCTTATCGCCAATCTTAACTTTGACATGGCCATCGGCTTTGAGTATCTGATACGGCATTAGATCGATATCGCGCTTCACCTCTTCGTCGTCGATAGTACGGCCAATAAGTCTTTTGACACTAAAAATGGTGTTGTCGGGGTTAACAACAGCCTGTCGCTTGGCAGTTTGGCCTACTAATCGCTCGCCGTTTTTATTGACAGCTACGATACTTGGCGTGGTGCGTCCGCCTTCGGCGTTAGCAATTATTGTTGCTTCTCCGCCTTCCATTACGGCCATTGCTGAGTTTGTTGTTCCTAGGTCGATTCCGATTATTTTTCCCATTTGATAGTTCTCCTTCTTTTTTAAGTATTTAATTTATTGGGTTTCTGGGTTGGTTCCGCCGCTTACTTTAACGCGAGCCGGGCGGACGACTCTATCTCCTATCTGATAGCCCGGCGTAATCACTTCGGTGATGATTCCCTCCGGCTTATCAGATTGGACATGCTCGATTGCTTCATGAATATTATGGTCAAAAGCTTGATTAATCGGATTTAGCTTTATTATGCCGAGTTCATCTAGCTTTTGAGTTAGTTGCTGACCAACATAAACCATCCCTTGAGCCCACGAATTGCCTTCGAGCTCGGCTGGTAAGTGTGTGGAAGCCAAATCAAAATTGTCTAGTGCTGGCAATATTTCACTCAAAACCATTTCTTTGGCACGAAGCATCGTTGCCATTTGCTCTTCGTTTTGGCGCTTTTTGAAGTTTTCAAACTCAGCTTGAAGTAGCTGCAGCGAATTGGTCAATTCGGCAATTCTTTGTTGGGCTTGGTCGGCCTGGCTAGGCTGCGACTTTTTAGGGCCGTTGGGCTTGAGGCTACTCTTATTTGGTTTGGCTGGGTTGGGGTTTTGCTTCATGGTTATTAATCCTTTTTTTGAGTTACTATTTTACTCGCTAAACACTTCTTGCAGGGCCTTACTGGTGCCGTCGACTAGGTTTAAGACCTTCTCGTAGCTCTGGCGGGTTGGCCCAACGATACCGATATAGCTTTGGTCGGAGTACGGGCTCGAGAAGCGGTTGATGATCATAGTCAGGCCACTGGCCTTGGCAATAGGGTTTTCTTGGCCGATATAGACTTGCATCTTGTCGATATTGGCGCTAGCCAGCCAGCCTTGCATCGAATCTAAAAAACGCGCTGCTTCACCAACTTGTGAAATATCCATAAACTCCGGCTGGCTAAAAAGCTGGCTCATACCATGAAAATAAACTGAGTCGCTTAAGGTTGCAAAGGCCATATTACCTGTCATGTCACTAAGCGTTTCGGCGGCCATCTTGATAGCACCGTCGGTGCGATCCTTAAGGCTATCGACTCTTTTAGAGATAGTCTGAATACTGCGCCCAGATAGTGAAGATTGGCTAGATATCTCATTTACGAACTGCCGGTAGCCAGCATCAGTTGGTATTCGACCAGCTGAAATGTGTGGCTGAGATATTAAGCCGGCGTCTTCTAGAGCCGACATCTCGGCCCTGATGGTAGCTGAGCTCAGACCGAAATGATTTGCCAGCTCTCGCGAGCTAACTGGCTCAGCACTATCAGCATAAAGCCGAACAATTTCAGCTAAAATACCACTTTGTCGCTTAGATATAGTATTCATCGTTGTTTTAATAGTAATACAAGCCTTATTGGCAGTCAACACCCTAGAGTGCCAACTTGTTTACTATTGTACAAAAATTAGCACTCCTATGTCAAGAGTGCTGATGATAAATATTAATTATTACTGTTTTAGCCTTTTCAGTCTATATCTGCAATTAATTGTAAGCGTAATTAAGCAAGTTGCAACAAACTAGCCTTTTTTTATTAGATCCATAAAAACACTCGACGGTATCGAGACCTTGCCAATTTGCTTCATGCGGGCCTTACCCTTCTTTTGCTTTTGAAGTAGCTTCTTTTTGCGGGTAATGTCGCCGC
>JBAXPC010000044.1:0-3861 GCA_037132395.1 bacterium
CGGGCTATTAACCCTCGCTTTCACTACGGCTCCGTGGCGTTTGCACACTTAACCTTGCCATACACATTAACTCGCTGGATCGTTCTACAAAAAGCACGCCGTCACCCAGCACCTTTGGTATTAAAGTTCAAAACAGTTTTAGTCGTTTCTTTAGTGCTGTTCTAGCCTGGCCATAATGCTTCAACTGCTTTTCTCGCAGTATCGCTTGTGACCTAGTGCTGTAAGCTTCAAAATAAACTACTTTCCATGGTCTATAACGCTTTGTGGAAGCATTAAGACCTGAATTATGTTTGGCAAAACGAGATTTCAAACTTTGGTTTGGCCAAAATAAAACTGTTTCGGATTTTGTATACTCTGCAACATATATAAGTAATACATGCGCTGTAGTATACACCTTAATTACAAAGGTGCTGGGCTCCGACTCATTGTAAGCATATGATTTCAGGATTCTATTTCACTCCCCTTGCGGGGTTCTTTTCACCTTTCCCTCACGGTACTTGTGCGCTATCGATCATGCAATGTAATTAGCCTTGGAAGGTGGTCCTCCCGGATTCAGACAGGGTTTCACGTGTCCCGTCCTACTTGAGAATATCAACAATGAAGACAAAAGGTTTTATTGTACGCGGTTTTCACGCTCTTTGACGGTCCTTTCCAGGCGCCTTCCAATAACACTCTTGTTTTGTAACTTCATCCATTCGATCTTTGGCGATGGCTTTCTTGTAGCAGAGAAGTTGGCTGGTGCAAGCACCATTCAACTTCTCTAATTGCCACAAAAAAGAGTCGATACCTCGCAACGCTCTCTACTATTACTAAAGAAAACTCCACATAAATGCGAAGGAGTAGATAAGTTTCGGCTCATCCCGTTTCGCTCGCCGCTACTAAGGGACTCTCATTTGATTTCTTTTCCTCTGGGTACTAAGATGTTTCAGTTCTCCAGGTGCCCTCCACATAACCTATGTATTCAGTTATGGGTAATACGACATTACTCGTACTGGGTTTTCCCATTCGGATATCCACGGATCAAAGCTTGTTTGGCAGCTCCCCGAGGCTTTTCGCAGCCTACTACGTCCTTCATCGGCATTGCACGTCAAGGCATTCATCATATGCCCGTAACTACTTTTTATTTACTTTCAATTACACTGACAACTTGCAAATAGCAAAACTACTTTTACAAATTAGCAAAATTATCAGTAAGATGCTTATATTTCATTTACCCATTTAACATATTTGATTATCAACGAACAAAAAATGGCCGCTCGGTTGCTTTTGGCGGTTGAGGCGACCACATAAGAGTAAGCAAAACCTTGGTCCTAAACTCTAGCGCCTCCGTGGTTTTGTTTGTTCATATGTGATTACCTTTGCTTTAACTTAATTATAGTATCAAGATTTATCTGGTTTGTAAAGGGAATATTGGTATTTAAATATTCGCCCTGAGTTGCTCGTCGATGTCGCCGGCGCCCATGAACACCACGATGTGGTCTTTATTAAACAGTGGCTGGACTTTTGCGAAGGCTTTTGCGAAGGTCGGCTCGTAAATTGCCTTGGGGCTAGTGATGAGCTTGGCCAGCTGGCGCGCGGTTTTGCCCTCGCCGTCGTCTCGACCACGCACAGCGTATAAAGGTAGCATATACAGCTGGTCGGCGCTGTCAAACGAATCGATAAAGTCGTCGAACAGTTGGTTTAGCCTGTCGCGCTGATGTGGCTGAAAAACACAAACAATTTGTTTGGTTGGGTTGGCCTGTTTGAGAGCTTGCAAGGTAGCCTTGATTTCGGTTGGGTGGTGGGCGTAATCGCTATACACGCCCTCAGTTATTTCCTCGAGTCGACGCCAGCTACCACGAAAGCCAGCCAAACTCTTGGCAATAGATTGCTTTTTGATGCCCAATACCTCGCCAACCTGGTAGGCGGCCTCGGCGTTGCTTTGGTTGTGGTCGCCCGGTACGCCGAGTTTGTGATGGGCGAGGTCGGCCGGGTTATACAATATCACCTGGCGTTCCGATAGCTCGGTGTTGTTGATGGCCTCGCGGGTGTTGCTATCTTGGCCGTTGGCAATTACGGTGCCTCCTATCTTGGTGTTGCGCAAAAACTGCTGAAAAGCCAATTTAACGCCAGCAAGGTCCTTGTATATATCGAGGTGTTCGCGGTCGATGTTGGTAACCACCGCGATAGTTGGGTGGTAGTTATGAAAGTGGCGATTATAATCGTCGGCCTCAAGAACAAAATAGTCGCTTTTGCCCATACGAAAGTTATTTCCACCTAGCTCGTGCATTTTGGTACCTACTATTACGGTCGGGTCTAGGCCTGCCTCAATCATAATTTTGGCAACCATAGCAGTGGTGGTGCTTTTGCCGTGACTACCAGAGATGGCAATAGTAGTGTAGCGTTCGGTTATTTCACCGACGGCCTTGGCATAAAGTTTGGTTGGTATTTTACCAAGCTTGGCAGCATCGTACTCTTCGTTGCCTTTTTTGATGGCAGCGCTATGAATTACTAGGTTAGCCCCACGCACGTTTTCGGCATTATGACCGATATGCACAATGATACCTTTAGATTTCAGCAGGTCGGTTATCTCGGAGCTGGCGGCGTCGGAGCCACTCACCACCTGGCCTTGCGACTGGTAGTACTGTGCCAAAGCCGAGGTGCCGATCCCGCCTACTCCTATTATATGTATGTGCTCAGTTTTGGGATTCATATAGTGTTACCGCTGCTCAATTAAGAGCAGTACTTTGCTATTTTACGTATACTATTATGCTTGTATTTTCTGGGATTGTTTCACCTGCTGGTAGGGTATTTGATACCGTTCCACCAATTTCGGCCGCTATTTGGCTGACCAAATCGCCGGCCTTGCCAGTAACATCTATTACTGTTATTTGTTTGACCGCAGCTTTGTTCTTGGCGGTAGCAGCAGCTGAAACCGAAATGGTGTCAGGGAATTTATCAGCAATTTTCTGAGTTACGCCCTTCACATCGCCGCCAGCATCCACAATGGTTAATTGTGGCAAAGTCTTAGGGTCGATCACGATTGGGCCAACGTTTATTAATTTGTTATCTTTGGTGCGATAAATTATGGCTTTCTTTGCCTTGGTATAAATCAAGATCTTATCGCCATTTTCGGCCATTGCAAAAAACGGCTGGTCTTTGAGTTTGTCCTTATCGAGCACTGTTGCAAGCGTTGGGGTTTCGTCTTTTGGCAGGTCGATTATTTTGCTGACATTTGCCACAATAGCATCAACTTCGGCCTGAGCTACTTGGTTGGGGTTCTTTTTGATGTTTTGATACTGCGTAAAAAAGTAGAAGGTAAGTGCAGCTAGGGCTACAGCAATTACCACCAATACCGCAGAGATTATTATATTTAGTTTGCCTGTTTTCTTGATTTCCATTTTACCTCGCTTCTTATTTAACAAATATTAATATATTCGCGCCAGCTGGTGCGGTTTCGCCACTTGGTAGGCTTCCTACGGTTCCACTCAGCTCGGTTGCTATCTGCTTGGCCAAGTCTCCGTTGTTGCCAGCTACATCCACTACGGTTACACCCTTTACGCTGCTTTTGTTTTTGGCTTCGGTGGTGTCGGTAATAGTTATTGCACCATTAAACTTGTTATTGAGTTTTTTGACTGTAGCATCGATATCACCACCAGCATTTACTAGGGCAATAGGTGTGCCGTTCTTTTGGTCGATACTAATGGGGCCGACATTAATGATTTTGTTTTCTTTTTCGCGGTACACGATGGCTTTTTTGGCCTTGGTATAGATGAGTATCACATCGCCGTTTTGGGTGTTGGCAAAAAACGGCTGGTCTTTAAGCTTGTCTTTATCCAGTACGGTGGCGAGGGTGGGTGATTCGTCACTAGGCAGGGCTAT
>JBAXPC010000045.1:0-3689 GCA_037132395.1 bacterium
AACAGTTGGAATTAAATAATTATTTAATAAAATTTAAAATTAACTATTGACATAGTTCTTATGGTGATTCACAATTAAATTTAAGAATAATTAAAATAAAAAGAAATGCTTACAACACAAAACAAAAAAATACGAATCGAATATTATAGTTCAGAAGCAGAAATCAAGGTTTTGGCTATCCAAAAACCTAATTTTGTTACTGTGCTAAAATCTGTACTTATTGGTCGCTAAAGTTGCTACAATAGTAGCGTGACCATTTTTAATATACATTCAAAGTTTCCGCCAGCTGGAGACCAGCCTGAGGCTATTAAAAAACTCAGCCTGGGTTTGAGTAAAAATATAAAAGACCAAACCCTACTAGGGATAACCGGCTCAGGAAAAACCTTTACTATGGCCAATGTCATTGCTAATTATGGTAAGCCGACTTTGGTTTTGAGCCATAATAAAACTCTTGCAGCTCAGCTCTATGGTGAGTTTAAGGAATTTTTCCCAGATAATGCAGTTCATTACTTCGTGAGCTACTTCGATTACTATCAGCCAGAGGCCTATATCGCACGTAGTGATACTTATATCGAAAAAGACAGTGCAATCAATGAAGAAATCGATCGTTTGCGACATGCCGCTACGGCTAGCTTGCTTAGCCGCAAGGACGTTATTATTATTGCATCTGTCAGCTGTATATACGGTATTGGTAGTATTGAAGACTACTCCAGTATGACAATTAAGCTTAGTGTGGGAGATGTCCGTAAACGCGACAAGCTTTTGAGGCAGCTAAACGATATTCAATATCAGCGCAACGATATTAGCTTCGAGCGTGGCAGCTTCAGGGTTCGTGGTGAAAACCTAGATATATTCCCGATTGGCGAGGAATGTGCCTACAGGATTGAGTTTTTTGGAGATGACATAGCTTCTATCAAACAAATCGATTACTTAACAGGTGAAGTTATTGCAAAGCTCGGCGATGTTAGTATTTTTCCGGCCAAGCACTATGTTACTCCAAGAGAACAGCTACAAAGAGCCATTAGTGAAATCAGAGCCGAGGCTGAAGAGCGAGTAGCTTGGTTTAAGAAAAATGCCAAATTCATCGAAGCCCAACGACTCGAAAGCCGTATTAAGTATGATATTGAGATTATGGAGCAGACCGGCTACGTCAAGGGTATCGAAAATTACTCACGCTACCTCACCAACCGCGAGCCAGGCGAGCAGCCGGCCACACTAATGGACTATTTTCCCGATGACTTCTTGATGCTCATCGACGAAAGCCATATGTCGATACCTCAAGTCGGCGGAATGTATGCCGGCGACCGGGCACGCAAAGAAAACCTCATCGAGCACGGATTTAGGCTTCCTAGCGCCTTGGACAATAGACCACTCAACTTCAGCGAGTTCGAGCGCCATGTCGATAAGGTTATCTATGTTTCGGCTACACCAAGTACATACGAACTCAGCAGATCGCAGCAGATAGTAAAGCAGATTATTCGCCCGACCGGGTTGCTCGACCCGATACTCGAGGTCCGCCCTAGCGAGCACCAGGTCGATGACTTAATTGCAGAAATCCGAGAGCGAGTAGCAAAACGCCAGCGCGTACTAGTAACGACACTGACCAAGCGAATGTCGGAAGATCTCACCGACTACCTCAGCGAGCTAAAGATAAAGGTCCAGTACCTTCATTCGGATGTTGATACTATGGAGCGAGTAGATATATTAAGAGACCTCAGGGCTGGCGTTTATGATGTACTGGTCGGTATTAACCTCTTGCGCGAGGGTCTAGATTTGCCAGAGGTAAGCTTGGTGGCAATTATTGATGCCGACAAAGAAGGCTTTTTGCGATCCGAGACGGCCCTAATACAAACTATCGGTAGAGCAGCTCGACATCAAGATGGCAAAGTAATACTATATGCCGACAATATGACTGGCAGTATGCAGCGAGCAATCGAAACCACCAATAATCGCCGTGAATTACAGCAGCGCTACAACGAAAAGCACAATATTACCCCGACCACGATTCAGAAGGCTATATCAGAGAGCATGCGAGCCGAAGCTGAAGCCGAAAAAGCCGACCTCGAAACCATCGACTTTTATAAAGTGCCAAAAGACGAGCTCGCCTTTCTTGAAAAACAAATGACCGAGCAGATGGAGCTGGCAGCTGCTAACCTGCAATTCGAGAAGGCCGCCGAGCTGCGTGACCAGATCGAAGAAATCGCTGATGTTGTTAAGAGCCAGAGAATCAAATGAACCGCGAGCCTATACCAAAATCGAGCAATCAGCCCCCCAACACCATCTACCTCGAGCTACGGGAGTCGATAGCTAAAAACGAACAAGGCGCCGCTGTCGAAGAATTTAGCCAAGACATGAAGGATCTAGCAGGCAAGCTGCCGGCGCGCCATGAGAAAGTTTTGGATTATAATAATCCAGAGCAGACAAAAGCCGTAATATTTGGTAGCTGTAATGTTCCAATCGCCGAGTTATTGCAAAGTCAGCAAATTACAGATCTACTAGCCCAGATGAGCAGCCAATCTAAAGATGGCGTCTCAAGTAAAGACAGAATCGACTGGCTCTCAAGCGAAACCAACCGCGAGGAAGCCGACCGTATGGACCGCGTATACCTTACCTTAAGTCGAGACCAAGACGACAAGTTTTACTGGACTATTGGAGGTGGCAGGCACAGGCTAGCTGCTGATATCTTAGCTGGCAAGGCATCAATCAGGGCCGATGTAATGAGTCGTGGTGGTTGGCTAGGTGATGAATTGGGGCAAAATGAAATATCCAGAGTCGCGAGCATGCAAGACAAAAGCGAAAACAGTGAAAAACGACGCCAAAACCTCAATAACGGTGAAAACAGAGTTATAAGCTAGCCTAACTAACCCTTGAATTATATTGACATCAAGAGTACAATTGATAGCTGATTTTGCGACTTAATTATCACTAAGCCAAAGGAGTTAGTCAATGCACGATAAAATTATTGTCAAGGGTGCCCGCGAGCACAACCTCAAAAATATCGATGTCGAAATACCACGCGATAAACTAGTGGTAATTACTGGACTCTCCGGAAGCGGCAAGTCGTCACTGGCGTTTGACACCATCTATGCCGAAGGTCAACGCAGGTATGTCGAAAGCCTCAGCGCTTACGCCAGGCAATTTTTAGGCCTCATGGAAAAGCCCGATGTCGATCAAATCGATGGCTTGAGCCCGGCCATATCTATCGACCAAAAGTCATCGAGCCGAAACCCCCGTAGTACGGTTGCGACCGTAACAGAAATATATGATTATTTGCGACTATTATTTGCTAGAGTCGGCGTACCACATAATCCTAAAACTGGCGAAATCTTAACCAAGCAAACTCCACAACAGATAGTTGATCTGATATTTGAAAACACCAAAGATACTAAGGTTGTTTTGCTGGCGCCAATCGTCAAAGATAAAAAAGGCGAGCACCTTCATTTGCTCGATGAAATTCAAAAAGCTGGCTACACCAGGGTGCGGCTAAACGGCAATATCATCCCGATCGATGAAGTACCCAGCCTCAATAAACAAAAAAAACACACCATCGAGGTTGTAACGGATCGTTTGACAATCGATAAGCAGAACCCACAGCGCCTAGTCGAGTCGGTAGAGGCCGCCTTGCATCTTGGTGACGGTGTCATTAGCGTGCTAAATTATGATACCAACGAAGAAAAACTTTATTCCGA
>JBAXPC010000046.1:0-3379 GCA_037132395.1 bacterium
ACGCTACTTAAAACAGAGTTTTCCAGTAGTACCAGAAGTGACTTAGTATCAATAGAGCTATTATCAGGTACCATGAGCCTATTACTATCCAAGGGTAGCCAACAAGCAGCCGTGAGGCACCCTTAAGTATCTGTGGGGGCTTAATATTGCCCTGCTGGAGGTTAAAGCGCGTCACGAGTACAAATAGGGCTATTACAACTGACCAAACCACGATACAAAACGGACAGAGGGCTTGGATCACAAAAATACTCTGGTATACCAGCCAGTGGCTGAATAATATACCCAGAATTGTACCCGACTCGAGCCCAAGCCAAAACCAGCGCTTGTACTTGGCACCGGCCAAAATTCCCATGCCGATGGTTATTATGACTGCGAAGCCAATCAGCCCTATCAGGGGGTTAGCGAACCCGAAGGCCTCTGCTTGCTTAGATTGTATTACGGACCCACAGCTAACTACCGGATTGAGGTCGCAACTCAGTACTGCGACAGGGTTTTTGAGTAAACTGAACTTCTCGAGCGTCAGTATGAATGATGCGGCTAGCCCAATCGAGCTAGCCGACACCAATACAAGAGCAAATTTATTGTAGTTACTTAGTTTGTTAAGACGAGCTCTGACCATTGGCTTGAGCTATGGCTTAAAGTATTGAACAATACGGGCCTTAGCGCGTTGGTCTTTTAGCCAGCTCTCAAGATCAGCACCTTTTATTAGGATGTGGCTGACACGGACTTGCTCGCCTTCTTTGCCTGTGGCCTTAATGATGTGGTAGCCGTATTGGGTCTTGACTACGCCACTGACCTGGCCTTCGCCTAGTGCAAATGCAGCAGCTTCAAATTCTGGTACGGTCTGGCCCTTGCTGATTAGCCCAAGGTCTCCGCCATTGCTAGCACTTCCATCGGCCGAGAACTTCTTGGCTAGATCTGCAAAGTCGGCTCCTGCTGTAATCTGATTCTTGATGTCTTCAATCTGTTTCTTCGCAGGCTGATTCAGCGCATCGTCGGCCAAAATCTTCTCTGCGAGCTTCTTTTGGATGATACTCTGCTGGATTTTTTCTTTAAAGTCTGCAACAGTCCAGCCATAGAGCTTATCAAGAGTAGTTTTGACTTTCTCAACTCCGCCGGCATTTTTGACTAGCTCGTCGTATTGGTCAGATATTTCCTTAGCAGAAACCTTAATTCCGTATTTCTGGGCCTGCTGCCTGATGATCTCATTATCCTCGAGTTGCGTAATGATATCGTTTTTTAGCTGGTTGAGCTTTTCTTTACCCTCTTGAGTGGTCAAATCTTGCCCCTGCGATTGGTAGAATTTTTGGATCGAGGCCAACTCGAACAGATACTGGTTGTAAGTTACTGTATTCCACAATACGTTACCATTAATACTTGCTACTGGGTAAGGTACTATTTTGCTGGCAATTTTAACGGCCCTATCGGAAGATTTGTACTTGTACACAAAAACCCCAAAGACTGCGATTGTTACAACAAGAGCTACTAGAGCAGCAGATGCCACCACAACGATAGACTTCTTTTTTGGTCCGGTTTTAATGCCTATTTTACTGATTTTATCTTTAAAGCTAAGCTGCTTGGTTGATGTTTTTTTGGTATCCGATTTAAGCTTGCTTGAAATATTAAATTTACTGCCCTTTTTGGCAGTACTCTTGACTGAACTTGATTTGATATCTGGATCTTTAGGCACTTTTACCACCCTTTCTTTAATAGATTATATATTACATTGTTAGTCATCTTTTGTCGAACTCGGCTGATCAGAGCTCGGCCCGCTTTTGTGTACTTCCGACATAATTAACTTTTGGAAATGGGCCGGCTTATGAACATAGCTGAGTTTTAATGAACCTGCACCCGACATTGTATCGATACTCAGCGTACCAAAGCCGAACATCGCACCCTGCATACCCTTAATAGAATAATTAACATTTTGAATATTATGCAAGGCCAGATCAGCGACATCTCGTGAAAAAAAACCACTCTGTTTGACCACCATAAGGCGTTGGTTGGTGAGTACATAAACACTGTAATGCCAACCAACCCAGCTGCGTAGCCAAAACATAAACAGCACCCCGCCACAGATTGCCATCCAGAAGTATGCGACGGCGAGCCAGCTAGCCATTGTACCAAAGGCGATAACCCAAGGGATGATTGCCACCAGCACAATTAGCAGCCCGTATATAAGCGTACGCCTCATGACAATCGGAAACTGCCTCTCGACGGCTATGACCTGCTCGTTTTCTGAGGTAATTGAGATCCGCTTACGAACGCGGTCTTTTTTGTGTTGTTGCATAAGCTTTATTGTAACTTAAAATCGCAGATAAATAAAAACCCCCACCCCATCACATTGCTGTGATAGGACGGGGGGTGCACCCACAGGCGTCGAAACGCGATGAGGGTGGGGTGAGGCCGAAGGCTTCAGGAAAAAGCCTGGTGGCTTCGTCGAAGTCTTCTTCCGCAGCCATAGCCTCAGCCTCCTTGGCCATCTGGGCAACCTTTGCATTATGCAGGGCTAAAGCAGATGGCTGGGGCTGGGGCTGGGTTAGACTTTCTGGCTCTTTTCGGGGGCTGATCGGCCCAAAAGTGATTTCGTCCCAGCTAAGCCAAATAATGATCGCGCCCGCCTCATTTAGACGGCTCTTAACCTTTATTGCTATATAAGCTCTGGCATTAGTACTGCCCTTACCGCCGCCGATCGCGACATTCCACTGCTGCGCTGAAACACGAACTCTTGCGTCGCCATATCTGGTGCGCGCGGTAACGTATATGTTTGGCATTTGCCTACCTTTAGGTGCGAGTTTGCCGGATGCAAACTAGTGACCTATACTATACAACTTAAGCTCGATGTTGTCAATCTGCTAGGTGCTGGGTTATAATGCTCTAGTAGAAAGCCCTGGTAGCTCAGTGGATAGAGCGTCTCCGTCCTAAGGAGAGCGTCGGGGGTTCGATTCCCTCCCAGGGCACCAAAGCCTTGATTGTATTTTTTTTTACAAGCAAGGCTTTTTGTTTGCTGGGAGGGCAAGAGAACCCCCTCTGTAGCCTGGGTTCGGTGTACGAGGAGCGCAGATAAAAAGCCAAGTTTACTTGAGCTTTTTGCGAGCACCGCAGGAAGAAGTCCGCCGCGGCGGACGCCTTCCCTCCTCAAGGGCACCAAAGCCTATTAACCCTCTTGGTTAGTAGGCTTTGGTAGTTAGTTGGGGATCGAACACAGGGTTCGGCGCATAAGAAGCGCAGATAAAGATTATTTATTTCTGTCTTCTGTCCTCTAGGCAACCAAACTAGCATCGCTCAATTTTATGTTTTTCTTATTTTTTATTAATTACCACTTTTGGTATCAAAAGTGGAGCAAAAATAACCGACTGTGGCTCACTCCAATAAGCGC
>JBAXPC010000047.1:0-2988 GCA_037132395.1 bacterium
CAACTAGCGGGCGATTGCTATAATGACGGGGTCTGGGCTTGGGCATACAAATGGCATCCTGAAGCCAATCGCACCCAATCAACTAGCAAAAACAGCCCCCTAACCTGCTATAATTAGTAGCATATGGAAAGCCCAAAAAAAGTTATATCAATTGCTAATCAAAAAGGTGGGGTCGGTAAAACCACCACCACCATTAGCGTCGCCTCCTACCTAGCTAAGTTTGGCCATAAAGTACTGCTGGTGGATCTAGACCCTCAGGGAAATAGCACGAGTGGGCTGGCCATCAATAAACAAGCGCTTAAGGCTAGTATTTATAATGTGCTGGTCGACAAGACTCCCGTAGCCGAGGTAATCGTCAAAACCAAAATCAATAACCTTGATATTCTCCCAGCCAAGTCGGAGCTTGCTGCAGCAGAAGTCGAGGTTTCGTCTGCTCCAGGACGGGAAAAAATCTTAAAGCTTGCTCTACAGCATTTGCAGTATGATGTAGTCATCATCGACTGCCCACCATCACTGGGGCTACTCACCATTAACGCCTTTGTGGCTAGCGACTCGATTATTATACCGGTCCAAAGCGAGTACTATGCACTGGAAGGGTTATCGGAGCTGCTCGATACCATTAAGCGCGTCAGGGTCGGCCTCAACCCTAGGCTCGACATACTAGGTCTTGTTGTAACTATGCACAACCGCCGCACAAGCCTTGGCGAGCAGGTATTGGAAGAACTCAAAAAGCATTTTCCATCTAAAATATTTGACACCATAATACCCCGCAATATACGATTAGCAGAAGCACCTAGCCACGGCAAGCCAATATACGAGTACGACAGATTCTCGAAAGGCGCCCAAGCTTACAAAAAATTGACCAAAGAAATAGAAAAGAGGCTATAAAATTATGAGTTCAGGCAATAGATTAGGACGAGGGCTCGATGCCCTAATACCGGGCGATATCGACGATTTTGTGGCCGATAGCCTACCGCAACAGCTCAAGACAGACGAAAACAACATCTTAAAGCTCAACCCGAACGAAATATCACCCAACCCCCACCAGCCAAGATCGGAGTTTTCAAGATCGGATCTCGACGGCTTGGCGCAGAGTATTGAGCAACACGGGATTTTACAGCCAGTCATCGTTATAAAAATCGGGCCAGGTAATTACCAGCTAATTGCGGGTGAGCGAAGGCTCAGAGCTGTCAAACAGCTTGGTTTAAAGGCCATTCCGGCGATTGTACGAACTTTTTCCGAGCAAGAGCAGCTAGAGCTGGCTGTTATCGAAAACATCCAGCGAGCTGAGCTTAAGCCACTCGAGCTTGCGATAGCGTACACCAAGCTGGTCGAACAATTCAATATGACGCACGAAGCAATCGCCAAACGCGTCGGCAAGGGCGGCTCGACAATTTCAAATTCTATTAGGCTTATTAATTTGCCGCACGCCGCCAAGCTAGCGCTGCAAAAAGGTCAAATTACTGAGGGCCACGCCCGGGCTGTACTATCGCTCGATAATTCGACCGATCAGACCATACTATTAGAGGCGATAATCAAATCCAAGCTGACGGTTCGCGAAGCCGAAGAATTTACCCGCAAACTAAAAGCCGGCAATCAGGCTGAAGTACCCACCAAGGCCAAAACCATCCGAAACCAACATAGCGCCCTCACTACTAGCTTGGGCAAACTGCTCGGTACTAAAGTCAATGTTATGCCCACCGCGAGAGGCGGTAGGCTAGTTATTGAATATTATTCAGATGAAGAGCTGGCGCGCATAGCCGGGCAGATACAAGGCCAAGACTAGCTACTGGGCCGAATCGTATTTCGGGAGGTTCAAAAAGCCAGCATCGTTTAGCGGTATAACTCTAAAGAAAGCCGTTCCGATTACATTTTTCTGTGGTAGCTGCCCCCAGAAACGAGAATCATAACTACCTCCGGGTTTACGGTTATCGCCCATTACAAATAGGTTGCCTGGAAGCACCACTGTGTCTACTTCGCCTTCCATTTTGGTATTTTGGTCAATATAGCTCTCATCGAGCACAAAACCTTCGGGGTGTTTTTCGTTGTATATTTTTAGCACTCCATCTTTGAGTGTCACTCGTTCGCCCGGCAAACCGACAACTCGTTTTATATAAAATATCTGCATATTCTCTGGAGGTCTAAAAACCAGCACGTCGCCACGAGTAAATTGCATATTGCTCTTGTCGCCGAAGAAAGATGTGATATTTTTTAAAGAAGTCTTGGTTTTGTCCACCAACAAATAGTCGCCATTGATGAAGTCGGGGTTCATACTACTCCCATCGACGTAGTAGGCCTGAAATATAAAGGTGTTAATAAATATCACTACTACAGCGGCAATGATTAGGGTTTTTCCTATTTCCCAAACGATATGCAGAATGCCTTTTTTGGGCTCAGGCTCGGCTGTTTGTTGTTCTAGCGAACTAGCGAAATTATTAAATTCCTTGATGTCCGAGTCGAGGTGCGACTGAGCAGCAGAGGCCGACTCTGGTGGTACTGCTGGGGCTTGTTGTCCTGGCTTAATGTCGGTCCCTGGCTTCAGCAGTTCCGATTCGTCTAGCCTAGCACTTACATCGGCCGGATCTTTTTCTTTTTCTTGTTCTTGTTGCATTTGGTACTATTATAGCACTTTAGCAGAGGCATTTTAAAGTAGATTGCAAAGGTATTTATTACGGCGGCCGACCTCCGTCCTCTGTCCTCTAGGCGCCTTAGGCTAGTACTATTTTATTTTAATTCGCTATATTTACCACTTTTGGTATCAAAGCGAAAGCAAAACCAACCGACTTTGCTTCGCCCCAATAAGCGCCCCAGCCTACCAAACAATCTTTATCCAGAATAAACTTGCCCTGATTGCTAGCGCTTCAGGGCTTTAAACAATTATGGATAGAGATTAGCCTGCTAGTCTGATGCTTTCTCGGTGCTCGATGTCGGTAAGGGACGGCAAAAGTAATAGCTAATGAGATTAGTTAAAAAACAATTACATCATAT
>JBAXPC010000048.1:0-2932 GCA_037132395.1 bacterium
GACCAAGAAAAAATGGGCATCGCACTTGGTCGTTTGGCCGAAGAGGATCCTACTTTCCGAGTTAGTACAGACGAAGAGTCTGGCCAGACAATTATTGCCGGAATGGGCGAACTTCACCTAGAAGTATTAGTAGATAGAATGAAGCGTGAATTCAAAGTAGAAGCCAATGTTGGCCGACCTCAGGTCGCCTTCCGTGAAACTATCAAAGGCACTACCCAGGTTGAGCATAAATTCGTGCGCCAATCGGGTGGTCGCGGACAATACGGCCATGTCTATCTGGAGCTTAGCCCGCTAGTTCATACCGAAGACAGCGATAAGACCAAAACATTTGAATTTCAAAACGCCATTGTTGGAGGCTCGATTCCTAAAGAGTACATCGCTCCTGTTGAGGCCGGCGTCAAAGAGGCCATGCGCAACGGCGTGATTGCTGGCTACCCGGTGGTTGATTTGCACTGCAAATTGTACGATGGCAGCTATCATGATGTCGATTCATCTGAAATTGCCTTCAAAATCGCTGCCTCAATGGCCCTCCAAGAAGGTGTCAAAAAAGCCGACCCCGTAATTATGGAGCCAACAATGGAAATAGAAGTCACCACGCCTGAAGAATTCATGGGTGATGTCATCGGTGATATCAATTCCAAGCGAGGCAAGGTAGATACTATGGAAGACCGCGCTGGTGCCAAGATCATCAAGGCCTACGTGCCACTAGCTGAAATGTTCGGATATGCCACTAGTCTTAGAAGTATGACCCAAGGTAGAGCATCGTACGCCATGCAGTTTGATCATTATGCTGAGGTTCCTAATAATGTCGCCGAAGACCTCAAGGGCAAGTACACCGCATCGCGCGAAGCCGGCGAAAGCCGCTAGCAGCAGTAATGCAAATTAAGTCTTTACAAATCGGCAGAATCTCCTTATAATAAAGGGGTCAAACAATATGGCGATATTATTATTGTCTAAAAAACCAAATAACCAAGTAATTAATTTTAAACTAAGGAGAATCAATGTCAGACAAATTTAACCGAGATAAACCACACGTTAATGTAGGAACTATGGGTCATGTCGATCATGGTAAAACTACCCTAACAGCCGCTATTACTTCAGTACTAGCCAAAAAGCTTCCTAGCGATATCAATAAGCCAGTTGCCTACGACCAGATCGATAAAGCTCCAGAAGAAAGAGAGCGTGGTATTACTATTGCTACTTCTCACCAGGAGTATGAAAGCGAAAAGCGGCACTATGCCCACGTCGATATGCCAGGACACGCTGACTATATTAAAAACATGATCACCGGCGCTGCTCAGATTGATGGAGCTATCTTGGTGGTTTCTGCTGCTGACGGCCCTATGCCCCAAACTCGCGAGCACGTACTATTGGCTCGCCAAGTAGGCGTTCCAAAAATCCTAGTTTTCATGAACAAAATGGATATGGCCGACCCAGAGCTTGCTGAGCTAGTTGAGCTCGAAATCCGAGAATTACTCGAAAAGTACGAATACGACAAAGACGCCCCAATTATTAAGGGCTCGGCCCTTAAGGCCCTCGAAGGCGACGCCGCCAACGAAGATGCCATTATGGAGCTCGTCAAAGCAATGGATGAATACATTCCTGAGCCAATCCGTGAGCTCGACAAGCCATTCCTTATGCCTATCGAAGACGTTTTTTCTATCAAAGGTCGTGGTACAGTAGCTACTGGCCGAATCGAACAGGGTAAGGTCAATATCAATGAAGAAGTTGAAATCGTAGGAATCAGAAAGACCACCAAAACCGTAGTAACAGGTGTAGAGATGTTCAAAAAGCTCCTCGACGAAGGCCAAGCTGGCGACAATGTCGGCGTACTATTACGTGGTATTGAACGCGATGATATCGAGCGCGGACAAGTCCTTGCTAAACCAGGCTCTATTACTCCACACACCGAATTTGACTGCGAAGTGTATGTTCTTAAGAAGGATGAAGGCGGACGCCACACACCTTTCCTAAAGGGTTACAAACCACAGTTTTACTTCCGTACTACTGATGTGACTGGCGAAGTTGAACTTCCAGAAGGTACCGAAATGGTAATGCCTGGCGATAATATTAGTGTCAAAGTAAAGCTACTTGCACCAATTGCCATGGACGAAGGCCTTAGGTTTGCTATCCGTGAGGGTGGTAAGACCGTTGGAGCAGGCGTAGTAACTAAGATTATCAAATAATTCCCGTAACTATAGAAAGCACCTCTAAAGCACATGCCAGAAAAACAAGAAAAGCAACGAATACGAATCAAATTAAAAGCTTATGACAATAAGATCATCGATCAGTCTGCCAAGCAGATTATCGATACCGCTATTCGTACTGGCGCTAGAGTGGCAGGACCGATACCGCTACCAACCAAAAAGGACAAATATACAGTTCTTAGTAGCCCTCATGTTTATAAGGATGCTCGTGAGCAGTTCGAGATGCGAACTCACAAGCGCCTAATCGAAATTTACGACCATAGTGCCAAGACTATCGATAGTCTGACTAACCTCAGCTTGCCCAATGGTGTGAACATCGAAATTAAAATGTAAAGACCCAAAGACATGATTAAAAAACCTCTGAATAAAGGGGTTTTTTAATCTGTTAGAGGCAGGATATTAGCCATGATAGTCAGTATTAACATCGAAGAAAAAACCATTGGTTCTAAGCTCTTGCTTAAGGACCTGAACTTAAATTTGCAAGCCAACCAAAAGATAGCCATCATCGGACGTAATGGCGTCGGCAAGACTACTTTGCTTGGTCTAATCAATGGCGAAGATGATGAATTTGTCGGCAATATTACCCGAAAAAAAGGGTTAGTTATAGCAACCAGCCGACAAGAACATGCCGAGGTCGAAGACATCCCGGTAGTTGATTATATATTGAGCGAACTTCCGGAGTACCTAGATTGCAAATTGGTGATGGAGTCTTTTGCCGATATCAG
>JBAXPC010000049.1:0-2916 GCA_037132395.1 bacterium
CCGTCTTGAGGCCCGAAAAGCTGAAATCAAAGCTAGCCTTGCCCAAATTGGCTATTGGAAACTTGTAGGCGTCAGGATTGCCCTCTAGAGCTGCCTTAGAGATTGCTGGCCCGCCCGGATAACTAAGCCCAAGCAATTTGGCCACTTTATCGAAAGCCTCACCAGCGGCGTCGTCGAGGGTCTCACCGACCACTTCGCGCGAAAGGTCTTCGTGGTACAGCGAGAGTGCGCTGTGCCCACCCGATACCGTTAGGGCTAGCATCGGAAACTTCGGCTTTTCGGCATCCAGAAAGCTGGCAAAGGCGTGCGCCCAAATATGATTGACCCCAATTAGTGGTTTTTGTTTCACCAAGGCCAGCGTTTTGGCGGTCATGACACCTATTAACAGCGAACCAATCAAACCTGGACCCTTGGTAACAGCGATAGCATCGATATCGTCCCAGCTCAGCTTGGCATCGGACAGCGACTTTTCGATAACTGCAATAATTACCTCGATATGCGAGCGAGCCGCTACTTCTGGCACGACACCTCCGTAGCGGGCGTGGATCTCGACTTGAGAGGCGATAATGTTCGATAGCGTGGTGTGGCCATCGCGAATTACGGCCGCCGCCGTTTCGTCGCAACTAGATTCGATTGCAAGGATGTTCATAGCTGTCATTGTATAACACCCCAAGACATAGGCAAATATGCTTGTTATAATAAAGACTATGAAAAAAACCAGCCAACAAAATTGGGACCAGAGTCTAAGCCAGCTCGGCGGGCACCTGTACCAGTCCTCACTATGGGTCAAATTTCAGCAGGCGCAGGGGCGGGAAGTGCTACAAGACGAAGGCGATGGTTGGCTCTGGATGGGCGCCATTAGGCGCAGTGCACTTAAAATAAACTATCTGTATGTCGCTTATGGCCCCACCGTTCGCGACGAGGCGGCTCTAAAAAAGTGCCTAGCTTCTATTAGACATCACGCCATTGCAGCCGGTGTGGTATTTGTGCGCACCGACATAATCAAAAATTTTAGCCCCAGCAAACTTAAGGCCATGGGGCTAGTGCCAAGACCAGACATGCAACCCAAGTACCGAATGGCGCTAGACATCGATAAAAGCCGTGACGAACTCTGGATGGGCGTATCACAAAGCGCCCGCAGCTATATCAATAGCGCCAAAAAGCGTGGTCTCGAATTTGAGATTAGCGAAAAACCCGCCGATTTAAAGATTTTTTTGAAAATGCAGACTATTACTGCTCAGCGACAGGGCATTCGTAATCACCCAGACAGCTACTACGAACATTTGCTATCGGCACTAATGCCAACAGGAGCCTGCAAGCTGTACTTCGCTCGCACCAAAGACCAGTACATCGCCAGTGCGCTATGCATTGATTGGGGCAAAACTCGCTACTACGCCTATGCCGCTACCGATGACGACCTCAACCGCACCACCAGAGGTGCTACGGTGCTTTTGTGGTGGCTCATCGAAAACGCCAAGACTACCGGCCTGAAGCGCTTTGATTACGGTGGCGTTGTGCCGCTCGATTGGGATAGCCACCCATGGATCGGACACACTCGCTTCAAATCTCGATTTGGCGGGGAAATTATTGAAGGTTCGGGCACCTGGGACTTGCCTATAAACAAGCCCAAGTATAGTTTTTATCGGCTTGCCAAGAGGTTCAACAAAAAATGACCGCGCGTAAAGCCACGCCAGAAGAAATCAAAAATTGGAGCGAGCTCGTATCGGGCAATCCGTGGCCAGACGAGACTATGCAGGGCAGTGCTTACGGTCAGCTGAAGAGTAGCTTTGGCTGGGGGGCAAGGCATTATGTTTTTGAAAGCTCTGGCGCCATAATTGCCGTGCTATTTTTGGTGCGCAAGCTGCCGTATTTTGGTGAAATCTGGTACGCCCCCAGGGGCCCGTCGGTGGCCACTATTAGCCAAATCAAAGATGTTATGACAGCCATCGAGCCGGAGCTAAAGTCGGCTTTTTTGGTTAAGTTTGAGCCCAATATATTACTTACAGATTCGCATAGCAAGCAATTGCTAGCGCTCAGCCTAAATAAGGCTTTATTTGACCTGCAGCTCAACAAATCTACTATTATTGTTGATTTGTCTGCTTCGGAAGATGAAATAATGTCTGGGTTTAAGCAAAAAACTCGTTACAACATCAGGCTCTCAGCACGAAAGGGAGTAGTAGTTAAGCCGGTCGATCTGACTCCAGAAAATATCAAAATAATGTACGAATTGCTATTGCAAACCCAGTCGCGCAATGGCTTTTTCATGCGCTCGCAGGCCTATGCTCGCTCTTTTTGGGAATATCACACCAAAGCGGGGCAGGGGCAACTATTTTTTGCTTACCTCGAAAACGAAGTTCTGAGCGGCGCTTTTGTTACTCTGCAGGGCAAAAAAGCACTCTACAAAGACGGCGGCTCGAGCCGAGAGCATAAAAATTTGATGGCACCTTATACTATGCAGTGGGAGATTATGAGGTGGCTCAAGGCACGAGGGGTTGCCGAGTACGACCTGGGGGGAGCACCACCTAAAAAGAGCCTAGACGACAAAAATCACCCTCTTAATGGACTAGTGCAGTTTAAAACTGGCTTTAACTCTGAGGTTACAGAGTATGTCGGCGTTTACGATTGGCCAATTAGCCCAACGAAGTACCGGCAGTGGCAAAAATTTGGTGAAAGATTGGCCGTCAAAAAAGAAATTACAATTAAAAAGAATTTATTTTATTAATCTTGCTATAATTTGAATTATGAAATTTAATGAATCGATATTCAAAGCCTACGATATACGTGGCAAAGTACCCTCTGAGCTGACTCCAGATGTCGCAAGAGCTGTCGGACGGGCCCTGGCAGACTTCTTGCCTACCGGAGAGATCGCGGTAGGGCGCGATATGAGGCCAGACTCCAGCGAGCTAGCTACTGCAT
>JBAXPC010000050.1:0-2913 GCA_037132395.1 bacterium
TTAAAAAGTTATTAGGACAAAAACGGTATAATTTTTTCGACTACTTCACTAGGAGTTAGGTCGGTCTTTACAATATAGTCGCGCGCGCCAAGGCTTTTGGCTTGGTCGATAGTGGCTTGGTCCATGACGTTAGTCAGAACAACCACAGGCAGGTCCGGGGTTATATTGTGTTTTTTGAGTTCCTCGAGCACTTCAATGCCGCTGACATTTGGCATCATCAAATCTAGCAATACAACTTGCGGCTGATGCTCATTGATTTTTGTTAGGGCCATAGCTCCGTCAGTAGCCTCGACCACATCAATTTTAGATTTCGATAGCTTCAGATTATACATATTGCGGATAAAATCGTTGTCTTCGACAAGCAAGCAAACTTTTTTCATATCTATACTATACCTATTATGCTTGTTAAAAGTCAAATGCTTTTGCTTGTCATTGTATACTTCGTAATTATCTTTTTTTATTGAGATACATAAACAATGCTAATCCTATGGAGCTCGCTAGCACCGTCCATTCGCCGAGCAATATGCACATGGTTTAGTCTTGGACGGTAAGTGTGCTGCTGGCCTCAAAAGGTCTAGCTGGTCTAGGTTTTAAGCAAATCTTCGATCAGCTCACTATCGGCCTGGCCCGAATCCAAATGAAAGCTCAAACTCGGCGAAAACTTCGATTTAATCTTGCTTGCCAGGGCCTTAGATATTTCACCGCGGTTTTTTTGAATAAGCTCAAAAACAACTTCGGCATCTTTGCCCCAAACCGAAATATAAATATGGGCAATTTTTAGGTCGGGGCTGATTTTGACACCATTAACACTAACCGAGCTGCCGGGCATTTGGTACTCGAGCAATATCGGGGCGAGTTGTTTTTTGACCATTGAGCTGAACTTTTCGAGTCGCAAGTTCATAGCAGCTTATAGCTTTCGGGCATGCGAGGTGGTGGTATAAAACACTAGCTCGTCGCCGAGTTCTATTGCCTTGTTGGTTGCGACTTCTAGGCCGCACTCTTCGTTCTGCATAGCTTCTTTGGATTCTTGCTTGTCTTTTTGGAGGCTCTTGAGCTTGCCAGTGCCAACAACCTTACCGGCTCTGGTGATTTTGAGATCAGTGTCTGACGTAACCTTGCCGCTCAAAACCTTGCCCCCACAAATTACCTTGTCTTTAGTAGTTTTAAAAACTCCGAGTATTTTAAGCTTGGCTAGCTCGGTTTCGATAATTTCTGGCTCGAGCATCGAAGATAGCCACTCGCGGGTATCGTCGAGTAGCTCGTAGATAACTTTATAAAGCTGGAACTCTACACCCGAGCGTTTGGCCTGCTGATTGACGGCGGCGTTAATACTAACATTAAAGCCCAAAATAATTGCTTTACCAGCCGTGGCAGCCTGCACATCACCTTCTGAAATATCACCGATACCAGAAGCTACTATTTTGACTCTGACTTCGTCATTACCAACTTGGTCGAGTGCCGAAATTAGCGACTCGAGCGAGCCCTGTACATCGGCCTTTACGACTATTGGCAATTCCTTAACTGCACCCTCAACTACGGCGTTGGCGATATCCTCGGCTGTAACACTCTTAATAGACGTTACTGATTTGTAGGTTTTTTTGCGGCTTTGGCGATCGACCCAATCCTTGGCCTCTTTTTCGGTGTTGACTTGCTCGAACCAGTTGCCGAATTCTGGAAGCGACTTCAGGCCCGAAACTACCGCCGGCATCGATGGCTCGGCCTGTTTGATTTTGTTACCCTTAAAGTCTTCCATGGTTCGGATTTTGCCATAGCTAACTCCGGCGATAATCCAATCGCCTGGTTTAATAATGCCTTCTTGGACGAGCAAAGTAACGATTGGACCTTTGCCAGTATCGAGGTGCGATTCGATCACTACACCCCTGCCAAAGCCATCGACACGAGCCACCGACTCTGCGATATCGGCAACCAGCAAAACAACTTCCAGAAGCTTAGTTATGCCGTCGCCAGTTTTGGCTGAGACCTCGACACAAGGCACATCGCCACCCCAGTCGTCTGGTAAAATACCAACTTCCGAGAGCTCTTGCTTGACTCTATTAACATCGGCTCCTTCTTTGTCGATTTTATTAATCGCCACTACGAGAGCCACGCCAGCTTGCTTGGCGTGGTCGATTGCTTCGCGAGTTTGAGGCTTAACGCCGTCGTCGGCTGCTACTACAATAATTGCGATATCGGCTATTTTGGCGCCGTGTTCGCGCAGAGCCGAAAAAGCTTCGTGACCTGGCGTATCTAAAAATGTAATAACTCGATCGTTTTTGGTAACTTGGTAGGCGCCAATATGCTGAGTAATACCACCGGCTTCGCCAGCTGCTACTTCGGCATTACGGATGGCGTCGAGCAGGCTAGTTTTACCATGATCGACGTGTCCCATTACCGCTATAACCGGCGGTCTTGGCACTTGCTTGGTTTCGTCTATTTCGTTTGGTCTAAGCTCCTTGCCCGCAGGCTTGGGTACAACCTCAAAGCCAAGCTCAGCACCAATAATTTGAGCTGTGTCAAAATCGATCTGCTCGTTGATGGTGGCCATAACGCCGTTTTTCATGAGCTCACCAACCACAGCGGCCGGGCCTTTGCCCAAAAGTTCGGCAAACTCACCAACGCTAATGACCTCTGCTACCTCTACTTTAGTTGTGTCCTCACTCATGAGCGTCTCCTATTAATTATTTGGGGTAAATGGTCTTTGATACTATTATAGCAACTCTCCGAGCAAACATAGACCCCGCGGCTCGAGATATTCTGTTTTTCATCGTATACCGGCTGACCGTCTTGTAAGACCCAGCGCTGAAGCTGGCCCTTAGCCTGCTTTTTGCGACAACCTTTACAACTGCGAATCGGAGTATGTGATTGCGCAGTTACCATTGGGGGTTATTCTTTCTCGGTTTTCTTATCGGCTTT
>JBAXPC010000051.1:0-2774 GCA_037132395.1 bacterium
AACATCGACTGGCGCTTTTTGGTTTCGCGCTTGTCGTAGAGCTTTTTACCACGAGCCAGCGCTATTTCGAGCTTCACACGGCCGCGTACAAGCCCCACAGCAGTCGGAACCACGCTAAGATGCTCGGCAGTACCACTTTCGATGATTTTGAGCAGTTCTTTTTTGTGTAGTAGCAATTTACGCTCGGCCTCGGGATCGTAATCGGCGCTATTTGAGGCCTGTTTGTAGGGGCTAACGTGGGCTTTTACCAGATAAGCTTCGTTGCTTCTGATCGATATGTAGCTACCCTTGAGGTCAATATGTCCGGCCTTGATGCTTTTAACCTCGGCTCCCGTCAATACCAAACCAGCCTCAAATTTGTCTTTGAGTTCGTAGTCGTGCCGAGCTCGGCGATTGGTGGCGATAATCTTCATAGCTTGATTATAGCTCAAATCCTAGCTTTTGCGATATAATGATAAGTAATATGCAATACCCCAAAGACATCTTTAACGATATTCTGACCGATATCACCACAAAAGCCTTTAATTCGGTTAGCCAATCTGACATCGGCCACAGCATTAGCCATTGCGACGCTCAATTTGGTGATTATAGCACCAACATCGCCTTCAAGCTCTCCAAGCTCGAAGGCCAGAGCCCATCTGATGTAGCCCGAGGTATCGTCGATAGCCTAAAGCAGCATAACTCCATCGAAGCAGCCGAATTTGCGCCACCTGGATTTATCAATGTTACTCTCATTAACCAGCTTTGGCTCGATTACGCCATGTCGTTTAATACTAGCTTCGCCCATAGCCAGCTAGGCAAGGGGCGGTCGATCCAGATAGAGTTTATATCAGCTAACCCAACTGGCCCGTTGGTGGTGACGAACGCCTGGCAGGGGTACTATGGCGATATTTTATCGAACATCTACGATTCTCAAGGCTACAAAACCAACCGCGAGTATTACCTCAATGACGGCGGCAATCAGCTGATAGCCCTTGGCAAAGCGATACAGCAATCGATTGGAGTTGAATTTGAGCCCGAAATCTCCGCCAATCTGTACCGAGGCGATTATATCGACAATACTGCTGAAATAATTACAACAGAAATGGGCTCAGTAGAGCAAATTAAGCTGTCTGAGCCGTCAGAAATTGGCGCCAGGGCAGCAGAGATTATTATGGAAACCTACATCAAGCCCGACCTAGCCCGACTGGAGGTCCACCATGATTCGATTTACTCCGAAAACAAACCAGATATCAAGAAAACTCTGAAGCGCCTGCAAGAGGCCGGCCTGACCACCAAAAAAGACGGCGCAACCTGGCTAATTGGCTCAGAAGTTGGGCTCAAACAAGATGAAGTACTGGTTAGATCGTACGATAACGGCGATAGCTATTTTCTTAAAGACATCGCCTACCAGCTGGAGCGCCTCGAAGAGCGCGGCTTTGATGAAACCATCACGATTGTCGGGCCAGACCATCATGGGCAGGCCATTAGACTCATCAATACTCTGCGAGCGCTTGGCCACGAGAGCTTCACCGAGATATCTACCCAGACAATTAGGCTTATTAAGGACGGAAAAGAGTTTAAGATGAGCAAGCGTAAAGGCAACTACATTTTGCTCGATGACTTTTTGAATGAAGTCCCAACCGAGGCCGCCCGTTTTTATTTTGCGATGCGCGATACCAATACGCACATGGACTTTGATATTGACCTAGTCAAGGAGCGTTCTGCCAAAAACCCGGTCTATTATTCGCTCTACGCCTACGCCAGAGCCTGTTCGATTCAAGAAAAAGCCACCGAGCAGGGCATTTTACCCGCCAAAAACCTCAAGGGATACCAACTAACAGTGGCCGAAAAGCAGCTTACCCTAGAGCTATCCAAGATAGGCGAGCTACTAGAGGAGATCACCACCACGCACAAAGTTCATCAGCTGTTGCACCAGACGGTCGAGGTCGCCAGAGCCTTCCACGACTACTATGAAAAAGAAAGAATCGTTGGCAATCCTAAGGCTGCCCAAAAATTAGTCTTTATTGCCCAATTTAAGCTTGCCTACCAGTCGGTATTTGCTATCCTAGGTGTTGATTTGCTCCAAAAAATGTAGCTTTATACTTTTGCGGGCGTAGTAAAAAAAGCAACTATTTTTGTATCTTATATGTGATAATTTTCTTGTCAGTATTTATAAATAACTGACCACTTTTTGGCTCAATTGCAAATGAATATATTGGTGCATTGCCTTCAAGCGCATAAAACCTTACAAAATTGGCCGAATCGGAGCTGATAGTAAGAATGGCCAGCTTGTTTAGGTCTTTATTGAGCAGTATAAAGTAGCCAGATTCCAAATCGAAGTAGCTGTCTTTGATATCCCCAAAACTATCAGGCAAACCATTGGTATCATAGCTACTCTCGGTTCCTTGCTCGAACAATTTAATCTTATTGCCCTCGGTAACGAATATATTGCCATTAATCATCAGTGAGCTAGCTTTGGCAAGACCTCCAGTGCTTGGTGATTTAAGGATATCAGCTTTGGAACTAAGGCTCAGCCCAGATTTTATATATCGAACTATTTGCGACTGGCTAGGCACCAAGAGGTACAGGTTGCTGAGATAGCTTTCGATATCAACCGCTCCACCAGGGTCTGTCCTTAGTGACTGTAGACCACTCGCAGGGTTGTACTGCCAGAGGTTACTGGACCCTATAGCTATTAGGCCGGTATCACCTTGGTTTGTCAGCGCCTTGGCACCAATCAAATCTTTATCGGTAGCCTTAATAGCAGGTGCACCTAGCAGGGGGTTGATTGC
>JBAXPC010000052.1:0-2686 GCA_037132395.1 bacterium
TAGTCAACTAGAAGTCGGTTATTTTTGCTTTCGCTTTGATACCAAAAGTGGTAATTAAATAAAAGATAATAAATTAAAATAAAATAATACTAACCTTAAGCGTCTAGAGGGCAGAGAACAGACAAATAAACCTAATTGGTATATAATTAAGTTTATGAAAAAGCTTATGTCTTCTCAGCGGCCAGGCCTAGCGATAATTGAGGTTATATTGGTAATGACCATCTCGGCATTACTCTTTGGGGTTGTCATCGGCACCTTCGCGACACGGCGCAAGGCTGCGTCCGACGACGCCGCTCGTCAGGTGATGAGCGAAATAGCCAAAGTTCGTAACCAAGCTCAGCAAGGGCAGGGGGCTAGTACCGGCACCATACCTACCGGCAATGAAATGTTCGGGCAGGCGATTATCCTAGCGCCAAACTCAAGCGATATTACGGTCTATAAGCTCATGCAATCGCGCACCGACTCTTATATTAGAAGTTACGAAAGCTATACCATCAAGATGCCCGGCGGATTAAAGTGGTTTATTGAGCGCGGTAGCTTTGCACCTTATTGCACTACTTACTTCACTTCGTGCTACAACAGCCCACTCGCTTATCTTGGTGCCACTCCGCCATCCCAAGACAGCACCTTTAACCCCAGAATCCTTTTGGTCTTTCGCAATAACACCGGCCAGAGCTACGCTTTTGCGGTCCCGCCGTCTACTATTGGAGATGCCTCGGATATTGCAAATTACACCACTACTCCCTCTCGCCAACTAGCACTAAGGCTGGCCTTCGGTATACCAGGCACAGGCGCCACCGACCTAGACAAGTTCGCCGCTGGCTCGAGCAAGTACTACGCCAATTTTGACCTCTCAATACCAAACAACCAAGATCTGAAGGTGGTCAAATGACAGCGGACATGTGCAGCAATAATTATATGATGTAATTGTTTTTTAACTAATCTCATTAGCTATTACTTTTGATGGCAAAAGTAATATAAAACCAACCGACTTTGCTTCGCCCCAATAAGCGCTCCAGGCTACCAGCCAATCTGATCCTAAGAATAAACTTGCCCTGATTGCTAGCGCTTCAGGGCTTCAAACAATTCTTAAATGCAGATTTGTCCGCTAGTCTGTTGCTTTCTTGGTGCTCGATGTCGGCGTAAGGCATAGTACAGATGCGGTAATAATTGCTTTTTTAATTAGTACGAACTAATACTAGTAATTATCTCATTAGTTACCACTTTTGCTGCCAAAAGTGGAGCAAAACCAGCCGACTGTGGCTCGCCCCAATAAGCGCCCCAGCCTACCAGCCAGTCTGATTTAAGAATAAACTTGACCTGATTGCTAACGCTTCAGGTCTTCGAACAATTCTTAAATGCAGATCAGCCCACTAGTCTGTTGCTTTCTTGGTGCTCGATGTCGGCGTAAGACAGACAACAGACAACAGACAACAGACAACAGACAAATAAACCTAATTGGTATATAATTAAGTTTATGAAAAAGCTTATGTCATCGCGCCGACCTCACCGACCCGCAGGCGACACCCTTATAGAGGTGCTATTTGCCTTTACGATTTTATCGGCCGTTATTAGCGTCGCCTTTAGTGGAGCACTAAGCAGCTACAAATCGGCTCAAACTGCCCAAAACCGTACCCAGGCGCTGTTCTTGGCTCAGTACCAGGCCGATGCGCTCAAAACCTACCGCGACTCGCTGGCGTGGGATAGCACCGAGAACAACCTGGCTTCTTTTAAGGACGGCCCTACCGTCATCGACAAACTCACTGCAATGAGTACCACCTACCTCCCAGTTGCACTAAACACCCAAGGTGCTCCGTTTTGTATGGGTTTTGTTCAGGATGTAACCTATTGGCACATTAACTCCAACCCCTACTGCGACAGTTTTGCCAAAACTCTCGCCCCGAATCTCAATAGCCCAACGATGCAGATTACCCTCAGTGCTATCACCAATGACTCCATTAAGGCGACCGTGACGGTCAGCTACAAGGCCGCCAATAATTCGGCCATTACCGAGAAGGTCACCAACACCATACTATTAACCAAACAACGATGAAAGCAACTATGAAAAAAATAATCTCCCCAGCCCGCCATTATCGAGCCAGCACCCGGCCCGGCTTTACTTTTATCGAGCTGCTCTTTGCGATAGTTGTGATGGGTACAATGTTCGCTTTGGCGCTGGTAGTTTTTGTTGGGATGCTGAGGTTTTATGTTTTTGCTGGCAGCGTCCGCACTAATCAAGAAAACGCCCGCAATGTGCTCGATACCATATCGCGTGATGTGCGCTTCGGGCAGCTCATTGAGCCGCTTGACTCGACCCCTTCTAGCACTCTGTGCGTTTATAAAAAAGCCGACCACACAGTCGTGAAGTACGAAAAACTATCTGGCTCTAATGTCATTAATAAATCCACCTCGGGCACTACCCACGATTCGGTGCCCGCAGACTGTACTACCAGTACTGTTACTGATTTTGGTACGGCTCAGTCGGTGTTTAATACCAGAGCCACGGCCGCTGCCTTTGTAGTTACTAAGATTCGCGGCGCCGGCACCACGGTCTACCCGGGTGTTTTATCGGTTACAATTAGGCTGCAAGTTATTACCGGCACCGCAGACGCTACTGGAATTGCTTGCGCCACCAAAGATATTTATTGCAATAGCCTGACTCTTAATACCGCCGTCAATATCAGGA
>JBAXPC010000053.1:0-2631 GCA_037132395.1 bacterium
CTGCCTTGGCTGTTTCTGCTGCTGGCTTGGTGGCTGGCTCTTTGCCAGTCTTAAGACTCAACGATAGTTTGTGCTGGTCAATGTCGATTGCAATAACCCGAAACTTTTTAGTTTCACCAACTTTTACTAGGGCGTTGGGGTCTGTAATATGGTCGTCCGATAGCTCCGAGATATGCACCAGAGCCTCGATAACTGGAGTAATTTCTACAAATGCACCAAAAGGTGTAATGCGAGTAACTTTGCCATCGATAGAGTCGCCTAGTTTGTAGGTAGATATTTCTTTTTGCCAAGGGTCGTCGGTGAGTTGTTTCATCGAGAGCGAAAGCTTATCTTGGTCGATTGCGATAATAATTGCTTCGACTTCTTGCCCGACCTTAACATATTTGGAAGGGTTATCGACTCTATCCCAAGCAATCTCAGAAATATGCACCAAGCCTTCGATGCCATCGATATTTACAAAAACTCCAAAATCAACAACGCCAGTAACGATTCCTTTGATAGTATCGCCAACCTTAAAAGCGGCAATTTTGCCTTCAGTAAATTCGCGTTGGGCTTCTTTTTCGGAAACAATCAGCTTGCTCTCCTTGCGATCTAAATCTAGGATTCGAATCATTAGTGTTCGGCCTACTAGAGTGTTGAGGCGGTGTAGTATTTCGTCTTTGTCGGCGCCAGTAACGCGAGGGTAATTCTCTGCCGAAAGCTGACTGACAGGTAAGAAACCTCTGACTCCGTCGATTTCAATTAGCATTCCGCCCTTGTTGGCATCGAAAGGTACAATACCGAATACTTCTTTATTTTTGAAGCGAGTTTCGAGCTCGTCCCAGCCTTTTTCTTTGGCAACTCGTTTTAGACTCAACTGAACATAACCCGAGTCGTCTTCGGGGTCGATAACAGAGGCTGATATAACATCACCTATTTGAAGGTCTTTTGCCGAGTGTTCGACATCGCGACCACTTACAACACCTGTTCCGTGGGGACCCAAATCGAGCCAGAGCTCACGGCGGTCCTTAGCAATAATAGTACCCTCAACAACATCCTCGACATTGATAGCAGCAATAGCCTGATCGCCCAATAAATCGTCCATTGAAATAGTGGATTTTGACATATTAAATTGTTCTCCTTAAAGTTTGTAGCGTTATAACGAAAAGATAGTGAGGCAATGCCTCGCTACTCGTTTAGATAAACTATATCTTATTTGAGCCTCAATGTAAAGCTATTTATTGGCTTTTGACTCGGCGGACGCTAACCAAATAAAGCCCAGCTAAAAGTCCTAGTACAATGACTGCCAGCAAATTGTCTTGAGGGCCAGTACGTGGAGTTGTGCTAGCTATTTGGCCAGGCGATTTGACTATAACGACCGTAGGAGAATCGCCACTGGGCACGGCTACTACAGGGGCTGGCTGGGCATCAGCTGGCTTGGCTTGAGGACTGCCATCTTGGACGCTTGGCAAGGAGCTTTTGGTGCTGTCCTTTGAGCTGGCCGACTGGGAGGCCTTTTGCCTTTGAGAATTACCATAGCTAGCTGTAGCAGTAACTATTACCACTACCAGCAAGCCGGCAATGATGAGCTTAATAATGTTTGGTTTGTTCATGATGTTCCCCCTGTTGTTTAGTTTGAGTCGGGCTTATTGGTTCGCTCCCAATTGGTTTTAGGCTATTTTACACCCCAAAATGCTTACAATGCAAATACTTGTTTACACCATCACCGATAGTAGCGTAAAGTAGGTAATAACGAAGGGGAGGGTGAATGGAAATTATCGCTGCATATCCAGAGCAACGGTTCTTGCCAGCAGGCTATTTTGCCTACGACGCAAGCGAAGATATCGTGAATTACGATCCAGGTTTGCTACGGCGAAACTCTGGTAAATTGGCGCTGCTCCATGAAATAAGCCACGCCCTTTTGGGGCACTTTCACTACCGCTTCGACTTTGAGCTGTTTGCTATGGAAATGGATGCCTGGAACATGACTCGCACGCTGGCAATTAAGCACGCCGTGGGAGTTCAGGAGAGCTATATCAATGAATGTATGGATAGCTACGACATCTGGCTAACCAAGCGCGGCACCTGCCCGCGTTGCAATCAGTTTAATTTGCAATCCAAACCCAACGAGTTTAGGTGCTACCGCTGCCTGACTCGCTGGAAGGTCAGCCAAGACATCCAGAGCTCGATACGCCGGGTTGTTATTAAATAGCTCTGGTCGCAATGGCAATCTGATTAAATTATTGGGCAAGTTATCGTATAAAATAAAAAAGCCCCGATTGCTCGGGGACTTTTTTATATCTTTTAAATAAGTAATTAGTACTTACTTGGCAGATTTGCCACGACGGCTTGCGCGACCACCCTTGGCACCAGCAAGTCTTGCTAGCTCTGGGTTGGCGGCGAATCCACCACCACGACTTTTTTTACCACCGACGGCGCCGATACGAGTGTAAAACTCTTTACCGTAACGCTTCTTGTTGGTTGATGCGGCTTTGATTCCGCCTTCTCTTGTACCTGGCATATGAAAAAACTCCTTTTTTCAAGGAGTTCAACAAGCTCTATCCGCACTCACCCTCCAAGTAGCTGTTAAACTCTTGGGTTAATTATTAATGTAGTTATGATTATACTGGCTTATGGTTATTTTGTCAATAG
>JBAXPC010000054.1:0-2629 GCA_037132395.1 bacterium
GCAACGGTTTTTGGTACCGTCATACGCAGGTTCGAACCCTGCCGCCCCAGCCAATAGTACTTATGATTATTATTCTAGATACCCGCCTGTTCCTTTGTTTATTTTTGAATAAATCTGTTTATATATTATGTTTGCTTCAGAGTGAGTTAGTGACTTTTCTAAATGACGAAGCGTAATGCGTACAAGCACATTCTTTTGATTAGGGTTAATGCCTAAGCGACTTCTAACCTTATCGGGCAATACTTCGTAGCTCGTTTCGCTTAAAATCTCTACACTCTCAAGGGAATCAAGTTTATTTCCAAGTGCATCGCGAATATCAGAGCTAATATCTTCTTCAACATAACCACTCGGTACACTATAAGATATATCTCGTACAATAGCGGGCTGATTTGATACCGCCCTGTAAGGTTCAAGATTACCCATTTGTTCAGCAATCTTAGGGTTGCTAGATCGTAGATAACGAACATCCGAAATGCCTTTGAGGGTCATAACCAAACGATCTAGGCCCATACCCAATGCCCAGCCAGAGTATTCACTTGGGTCAAGACCCGCATTTGTTAAGATTTTTTCTTTTATCAATCCACATTCCAGAATCTCAATATCATGATCACCTTGTACTGCGTTTACTTCAATACCTTCGTTCGTATAAGGATGTGGTGAATCTACAATACGCAACTTCCAGCCTGGTGCAGCAGTTTTCGCCACGCCCTTTACGACGCTAGCTAGATCGTCCTTTACAATTGTTTTGCGGGCAGAGTTTTTTACAATTCTCCACATTTCAAGCATGTGGACTTCACTTACGTGTTTTTTATCAGACACATCACGCCTATAGGCTAATCCTGGTAGCAGTATAACAACATCATCCCAATCATCTCGCCTTGCAAGCTCTCTTAAGATACCTGGCAGGTGTGCACTGGTGTGGGTGCGGAGTATATGTGAATTATCGACATAATGTGTGTAAGTTGAAGAACGGCTTATATTGTCGCCTGAAATTAGGAGATTGTCATAATTATCTTCTACCTTAACCACAGGGTCTTTTCGATACACTAAAACTTCACTCTGTTGGTGACTTGAACGCATATACTGTTCGACTTTTTCATATACCATCTTAATAGCATGGGGTTTTTGTGACTGCGTAAGGTCACTAATTTCTAGATATTTCTTGAGAGCCTCCTGGCTGATAGGCTCAATATACATTTTCATTTTAATACTCCTTATTATTATATTAGTTGTTCGAGGCAAAATAAAAAACCTGCCTCGAGGGCAGGTTCCAAATTATGGCAATGGGGACTCTATCCTCGAGACGGGTTGAGAATAAAGTTAAAAAATAAGTTGTGCGAGCACGTTTTCATGAGACCTACAATATCATAAATAAATATGGATTACAAGCCTTTTACGCTTATTTATATATGCTTTGGTGTATAATTAAAGCAGTTCTAACCTGGGTTACAACGCCCAGCCAATGAAAAATACCTGAGCTTGCCTCGGGTATTTTTCATTTGTTTGGTAGCTAGGGTTCATAACCCAAGGTTCGGTGTACGAGGAGCGCAGAGCAAAAGCCAACTTTACTTGAGCTTTTGCCGAGCACCGCAGGAAGAAGGCGCTAGCCGCCAGCCAGCCGCCCCAGCCAACTCTAGTAAGCTGGGTTTTTACACTCGGTTTTTTTTTGCTTTTTTAGCCTTATTTGTCTGAGAGATTGCAGTTCGGAAGTTATAGCAGCTTTTTAATATCGGCCTCGATTTTATCGGGCTCAATATTTGAGGCGAAGCGCTTAATAACTTTGCCGTCTCGATCGACCAAAAACTTCGTGAAGTTCCATTTTATTTGGCTGCCAAGTAAGCCACCCTTTTGTTGCTTGAGGTACTTGTAGAGCGGGTCGGCATCTGGGCCATTGACCTTGATCTTTGAAAAGGTTTCGAAGGTGACATCAAAATTAACCTGGCAAAAATTGACTATTTCTTGGTCAGTCCCAGGTGCTTGGTTGGCGAACTGATTGCTCGGGAAGTCTAGTATCTCGAGGCCTTTGGAGTGATAGTTTTTGTAGAGCGCCTCGAGTCCGGCGTACTGTGGTGCAAAGCCACACTTTGGTGCTGTATTGACTATAAGTAGTACTTTGCCGCGATACTTATCGATACTCTGCATCTTGCCATCAACCTGTTTTACTTTATAGTCGTATATGCTCAATTCTTGCTCCTTTTTGAAATATTACTAATAGCTTATATTTTACTACATTAAAGACAGCTTCAGGCCGCTTCTGCTAAGGCGATTTGCTATAATAGCAATCGTATATAATGATAATTTTACTGCACTCATCTAAGACCATGAAGCTCACCAGGCCAGCTGGGCTAGAGCTATCTAGGCCAGCGCTGGCGGCTCAAGCTCAAAAGCTAGGGGTCTATTTGGCTAGTATGAAGCTCAAAGAGATACAGAGCATCATGGGAGTTTCTGGCAATCTGGCTCAAGAAATCATGGCCACAGCTAGCAGCTGGCCAAGCAGTAACCACCAAGGCTCGGCGCTGCATAGCTTTCGGGGCGATGTTTTTAGTGGCCTACAGGTGACGAGCTTTGATAAAAAAGACCTAGCATACGCCAACCAACACCTCAAAATAGTATCTGGGCTGTATGGGCT
>JBAXPC010000055.1:0-2544 GCA_037132395.1 bacterium
TAGCTAGCTCTTCTTGGGAGCTAACGGCAGCTGTTTGCTTAGCGGTATCAAGCTTGGTTGTTAAATGCATATTTTGACCATACACCTTACTAAAGGCTTTCTCAACTAAATTTGTATTGCGGGGTTCGGATATTCTATCTTTATGGAAGCTAAACTGGCACTTTACTATGATTTCATCATCGGCTACCTCTATCTCGGATCCTCTCAAAACAGCGTATAGCGAATTATTATAGTGTTTGATAACACTAAGAGACTTAATGAGCAGGTCATCGCTTCCGAGTGATTGTGATTTGCTAGCAAGTGGTGGCTTGCTGGTGGTCTTTGGCTCGATATTTGGCTTCTTGAATAAGTCGGTAGGTACAACATTTGGCTGGGCTGGGTTTTTTGAGTCTACCATCGGCTTAGCTTCGCCTTGATGACTATTTTTTGTTAGGGCCACCTGCAAAACCAATGCTGGCGAGCTCGAGTAGCGAAGGTTGGTCTGTGCCCAGTGTAAGTCGCTGGCTAGTTTTAATAAAAAACTCTGCTCGGTAGTATCGGCACCTAGCAGACTAAATTGAATATAATCTAGCATTTGTTGAGTTAAGAGGCTGGCATCGATACCGCCATCGACTAATTTCTGTACCAGCTCTAGCAATAGGCTAAAATCGCCTTTTTGTCTGGCCTCAATAATTGCCTCGATTGTAGCGCTATCTTGCAAGCCCGTAAACTCGACCACAGTGTCGGTGGTGATCTTGCCTCCTGCCGATGCAATCTGGTCTAGTAAGCTAATTGCGTCTCGAAATCCGCCATTACTAACTCTGGCTATCACTGCAAGGGCCGGGTCATCGATGGTGATTTTTTCTTGGGTAGCGATGAATCGCAAATGCTTGGCGATGGCCGTGGCGGGGATAGGCTTGAAGTCAAAACGCTGGGTGCGCGAGATAATCGTTTCGGGTAGTTTGTGTACTTCGGTGGTTGCGAATATGAACACCACGTGTTCGGGTGGTTCCTCGAGAGTTTTTAGCAGGGCGTTAAAAGCCTCTTTGGTAAGCATATGGACTTCATCGATAATATAAACCTTGTATGGAAGCTTAGCCGGAGATACCCGAACCTTTTCGCGTAGGCTTCTGATTTCATCGATACCACGGTTACTGGCACCATCGATTTCGATAATATCAAGATAGTCACTAATTAGGTCGTTTTTCTTGAGGCCATTGAGCTGCTTGGCAATGATGCGCGCAACTGTCGTTTTGCCTACACCGCGAGGCCCCGTTAAGAGGTAAGCATGGCTATGCTTGCCAGCTGCGATGGCGTTACTAAGCGTCTTAACGACATGCTCCTGGGCAACGACCTCGCTAAAGTCTGCTGAACGGTATTTGCGATACAAAGCCAAATTAGCCAAAGTTCCCTCCACTTTCTGGTACTATTATATCTTATTAGATATGTATTTTACAGATATTTAGGAGGCCGATATGACAGCTTCGATGGCAGCCCATGTGGCATCGGCGTTAGCGGGTACAACAATTGTTACCTCGTCTCCAGGCTGAGCCTTGAAGTAAGTTACGCTAGCATAGAGTACGCGGTAATGCTTTTCGCCGATTACAGCAATGTATTGGCCATTTTCTAGGGTCATTTTTGCAATAATTTTTTTGCGTTCGATTGGGCCGATTTGCTTATAAATAAAACTGCCGTCTTGGGCTATGGTAAGCTTTAGCGTGTCGCCCTCGACCAATTTGGACTTGGAGGCGTAGTTGGCTGGCACAGGGTAAACCTTTCCGTCAGGTCCAATCATATTTTGACCATCGAACTGGCCTTCGATAATCTTTCCGACAGAGTCAGCCGATCCTGGCTCGACTAGGTCTTGCTTCTTGGGTTTAGGCAAGTCTTTTTGGGTGACGCCGAGCTTCTGAAGCTCATCTTCGACTTGCTTGATGGTGTCTTGCGCCAACTGCATTTGTGTTGCTAAATTCTGTAAAACTTGTTGTTTATCTTTATCTGTCATTTGTTTGCCTACCTTACATAAATTACTATTTGCTAATAGTGTAGCAAAAGAAAGTATAAAAACCAAACAAAAATGACCCCGAGGGGTCATTTTTTGTGATTTACATCTGTTGGTACCTTACTGTAGTTCTACAGTTGCGCCAGCTTCTTCAAGCTTTTTCTTGGCTTCTTCGGCTTCTTCGGCAGGAACACCTTCCTTCACCATCTTTGGAGCACTGTCTACAACGGCTTTACTTTCGGCAAGACCAAGACCTGATACTTCACGTACAGCCTTGATTACGTCGATTTTCTTTTCGCCGGCTGCTGTTAGCATGATGTCGTATGAGCTTTTGGCTTCTACGGCATCTTCGGCACCAGCTGGACCACCGGCTGCGGCGACTGCTACAGGAGCAGCTGCACTAACGCCAAAGTGACCTTCTAGTACTTTTACGAGTTCGGCTAGGTCAAGTACGCTAAGCTCAGAAATCTGATCTACGAGCGCCTTGAATTTTGCAGGAACTTCTGTTGGTGTTTCTTTTGAGTCTTCCACCTTAGCGGCAGTCTCTTCTTTTACTTCTTCTT
>JBAXPC010000056.1:0-2276 GCA_037132395.1 bacterium
TGATCTGAGCCATAATGAATAGTTCCTTATTTGTATTAATAATTAATTAGATACAGCCTACTATGTGCTTCTTATACTGGGAAGTCAAACTTATTATGGTTTGTTTTATGGTTAGCTTATTTGATGTACTAAGCTTGCGTAATCAAAGCTTAAAAAAACTGCTATCACCTAGGCTCTGGTGTGTGATTTCTTTTTTCATATCTATCTATACCTATTATGCTTGTTAAAAGTCAAATTGCTTTTGCCTCGGTGGCTTAGTCTAGATAGTTAGCTTTTTTTTCTGAGGTAGGCAAACAGTGCCAAGCCGACGAAGCTCACCAGCACAGTCCATTCGCCGAGCAAAGTATAGACTGTGCGAGTACTGTTGGGCTGTATGGAGCCCTGCATATAACTAGTGGCGTCAGACACATTTTGTATCTGTATAGCTCCATCTTGAGTCATTATATAAGATTGCTTACCTCTGGCCGACTGAACTAGTGTCCGGGCATTAGCCACGGCCTGAAAGCGAGCCATTTGCTTAGCCTGATCAAAAAACTCCTCTCCAAGACCCATTGTCGAAAGCGATGCGGCGTTTACCAGCACCTCGGCACCACGGTTGGTTAGCTCCCGATAATACTCGGGGGCAATAATGCCTGAGCAGGCCAGGACACCATAGCTTATGCCATTAATGGTGATTGGCTCGATTGGTTTTTTGGATTGAATAATTGTCTTTTCACCTTCATGGCTGGCTAATAATTTATAATTGCCGGAGGCCAATAAAATTCCTTTATAGAGATATGGAACATATTCCCCACCAGGCACCAGAAATGTCTTGCCCTGGGCGCTGACTTGCTGCCCATCTGAATTTAACTCTACAATGGCATTTATCTTGGTCTTTTCTGTAGCTATGGATCTGGTGGTAATTATTCTGCTGGAACTATTTTTAAGAAGAAGCTTGGCTATTTGGCGGTCTTTTTCGGCTAACCTATTTTCCTCGAAGTAGCTTGAGTACTCAGGGAATATCACGGCATCAAGCTTACCTCCGCCGTTATCACTAATAGATTTTAAGAGTATATCCTGGAAGTCACCACCATAGTCTTTAGGGCTCAAGTGCACCAGCCCAACCTTTAGGTCGGCTGTACCTGACGGGGCACGATAAGCATAATATGCTACTAGAGTCGCGATCGTAATACTAGCGATAACAATTATGGAGAGCTTGATAAACTTTTTGCGAAGGAGCTGGAAAATACTAATATTTATCAGTGCTACTGCAAAACTGAGCCCAAATAAGCCTGTTAGCCTAGAAAGGTAAACCAGTGGCGTGGCGCTGCCCGCCAAACCCAGCGCTCCGAAATTCCAGTGCATCCCGATACTCCCGCCGTCGCCCAAGGATAAAATAGAAAAGATTACGCTACGCATAAACTCGCCGACGACCCAGATGGCAGGCAGCAGCAAAAAAGATTTTTTGCTATCGAGGGATATTTTTAGTCTAGAGACAAGATAGCCAAATATTAAAAATCCGGAAGCGAAGAAGAGTACCATTAACACCAGAGTAAGTTGTATAAATATCGACCGTGTCACAGTGTCTTGCACTAAGTCTATAATATTTAGTTGGTATACCCATACGAATACTATCGACATATCTATAGCGCCAACCAATAAAATACTAGTTATGATCCGCCTACTAGAGGCTTTTTGGTTTCTAAGGTGCTGGATCAGGGCCAAGATGGGCAATAGGCTAAAAAAAACTAGCCAGCTGGTTTGGTAATGTAGATAAGGGATGCCAAGAAGCACACCGCTGACTAATATTAGAAGCAGTCTGGTCCAATCGTATTTTTTTAGTTTAGATAGCATCTTGTTGTTTATGCATAAATAATACTTCAGCAATACTTTTAATTATAACAGCTAGTTAAAGACGTGAGCATTATTCAGTCTACGAGCATTTGAGATAATCACAAAAAGTAGCTTACACTCATCTAGCCTGCCCCGCTAAAAGTTTTGGCCCAGTGGCAGCAAGGGTCCGGTGAATGCAGCAGACTTTATTAATGGATACAAGCTTAATTGGAGTGATAAATAGGTTTATTGGGGATGCTGACTGCTACGGAAAGCTCATCCAGGCACTTTGAGCGTACACATTGCCCCATTTTCTTCTGATCTCTACTCTTATTCCTGTGGTAGTAGGATCAACCCAGAGACCTAGTTGAGTAATGCACCTTATGTCCGTGGTAGTAGGGTTTAATATTTTGTAGGTTTGTCGGAATTGTTTGTGGATAGGGAATACATCTTCTGACTGAACG
>JBAXPC010000057.1:0-2157 GCA_037132395.1 bacterium
TTGGTGACTCGATGGGCGATTTGGCGATGCTCGAATATGTGGAGCAGGCGATTGCTTTTAACCCCTCCCGCGATTTATTTGAATACGCCATGGCTCAGGGCTGGAAGGTTGTGGTGGAACGAAAAAACACCATCTACCAGCTTAATAAGCAGGGCGGCGAGTATGTTCTTGGGGTGTAATTTATATTCTTTACATGTTCGTATTTTGTTTGGTATAATATAAAGCAATAAAACTATATAATTGGAGGTACCATAATATGCAAAGTAAACTAATCACTAAGCCAGAACATAAAGGGTTGCTAACTAAAGAAGCTGAGCAGCGTGAAAAAACTGTGAACCAACAAAAGAATGCAATGATGCTTACGCATAATTCCGTGCCTTATTTTAAAGACAAGGATTTTGAATTATACCTTCAAGACTCGATTAGTTTCTTAAGAGGTCTGCCCGCCAATAGCGTCGATATGATCTTTGCAGACCCACCATACAACCTCTCAAATGGAGGGTTTACTGTCCAATCCGGCAGAATGGTCAGTGTCAATAAGGGCGAATGGGATGTAAGCAAAGGTGTCGATCAAGATTACATCTTTCACAAGAACTGGATAACTGAATGTTATAGGGTTTTAAAGCCCAATGGTACAATTTGGGTAAGTGGTACGTACCACTCTATCTATCAGTGCGGTTATGCACTTCAGGTGTCTGGGTATAAGATATTAAATGACATTTCGTGGTTTAAACCAAACGCCAGCCCCAACCTCAGCTGCAGGTATTTTACTGCCAGCCACGAGACACTACTATGGGCACGTAAGGATCCGAGGGGCAAGCACACCTTCAACTATCAGGCAATGAAGGGTGGCGACTGGCACGATGATGATATTATAAAAAAAGATAACAAACAGATGCGCTCAGTGTGGGCGATTGGCACGCCAAAATCTGTAGAAAAATTATACGGCAAGCACCCAACTCAAAAACCTTTGGCCTTACTAGATAGAATAATACTGGCATCGACAAATAAAGGTGACATTATCATAGATCCATTCACCGGCAGCTCTACAACTGGTATTTCTGCTAATCGGCATGGGCGTAAGTTTATTGGTATCGATCTAGAAGAAAAGTACCTAGAACTCTCAGTCAAAAGATATATGGATGTAAGTAATGGCAAGTAGCAAGTCGTGGCAAAGGATATTTGATTATTATGATATCAATAAACACGACTTCGACAAGAGCCCATTCGAGATATCAGCACCTGAAATAAAGAAGGCATGTCAGAATTTTACAAAAACTTCAGAGAAGGAAGTTAGAATACTTTGCAAGCAAGACACACGTGAGCAGCGCCCACACGTGTTTATCAAAAATGGTCTATTTATACTTCCGATTAAAAACGGTAAGTACAAGATCATTAGAGGCGAGGGGTACGTGGATCTACCGCCTACCGATGGTGATGTTACTGATTATGTATCCAAGATTACGTTCCCTCTCGATACCAGCACTGTTGGTAATTCAGAAATGCAACACCTTGATTATGCCTACGCATCAAGTATGATTAGGACGTTCGTGAATGACGATAGTCTCGTGCTAACAATAAGAGGGCGCAAGTATACACCAGAATTTCAATTTAATATTGGCGTGCACACCATTGTGACCAAGAGTGTACAAACTGAGGTAGATGCTGGCTACGAAGGTAAAGATAGGGTTGTATTGATCGAAGCAAAAAACTCTAAAGCAACAAATACTATTATAAGGCAGTTGTACTACCCATACAGGCAATGGCAGGAACATACAAAGAAAGAAGTCCTGACGCTCTTTTTTGAAAAAGAAAAAGACAATCAGTATCATTTATCGCTATTCGAGTTTACCGACGTAATGGACTACAACAGCATAACCCTAGTTGATACAAAAACTTACAGACTCACCTAAAGGTAGCGTATAATACTAGCTATGAGTAAGCCGATGCTTTTATCGAAATCTGAATATATGATGTACTTAAAACACCCGGCCTGGCTGTGGCTCAAAAAGTACGACAAGAAAAAACTACCAGAAGTAAGTGCCGACTTGCAGGCCATGTTTGATGCCGGGCACGATTTCGAGGCTTATGCCGAAGCGCATTTTCCCGACGGCGTTCAGCTAGGCTTTGATAGCTACTTTGAGTACCTGAGCTTAC
>JBAXPC010000058.1:0-2102 GCA_037132395.1 bacterium
CTAAGATCGACTCCAGCGAATACCAGCCGAGGTTCTAGCCCTCCCCAAAAAAAATAATTATTTGATTGTACAATAACATTGCTGTAAGTTTTTAAGCATATGGGGTATAATCATATTCATATAAGAGGGAAATGTAAAAAAATAATGGAGCAACAGATAAATCCAGAACACCCTAAGGGCAACGACTCTATTAATGCTACCCGAACAATGGATGCCAGTAAGCCCAAAAAACCCAAAAAGGGCATTAAGCTTTTTGCTATAGCGGTAGTGGTAGCCGTAGTTGCGCTGGCCGGCTACTTGGCTTTTAGTGCCGTCATAAATGGTAATTTTGCTGGCAACAGCCTGAAGAACAAAAAAGTATTCGACAAAGCCGTAGCTTCGTATAATGCCTTCCCGGGTATCGCCAAGCTTTCCGAAGCCGACCGTGCGGAACTCAAAAAGACTCTCGAGCCACAGTACTTGGCTGGCTATGTGACAGGCTTTGGGCCCAATGACGCAGAGACCAAAAGCGCTATCTATACAATTGGCGACTCAGCCGCCGCCACCACCATAAAAAACTATATCGAAAACATCATTAGCAGCAAAACCCAGCTAGCCAAAACCACTGGGTATTACCAAGGCTACCTTTTGTACTTTTGGTTTGGCAATACGGTCGTCAATAAGTATCCGACCGAACAAATCAAAGATTGGGGCAACCCAGAGGTGCTCGCCGCCGACAGACAGTATGCCGATACCAAGGCCAAGGATTACCAAAAAAGGCTCTTGGCTGGCAGCATCAAACCCCAACAAGTAGCCGATGAGCTCATGCGCGACCCCAGGCTAAAACTCAATGATCAGACTAACGGATCGGGCTACTTTACCACGCAGTCGCCGCTAAGTAGTGGCAATGCCAATATTAACGACTTCGCCAAAGAGATCGCAAAACTGTTTAAGCCTAACGATACTGGACGCGCAGCTTCGATCAATAAAGTACTTGAGAGCATTAGTGAGCCAGGCGTATCAGAAATAGGCCTAATAACCTCCGACGAGGGTCAGCCTCCCAGTGGTGTCAAAAAAGATGTAGGCTTTGTGGTTGCTGCAATCGAGGTTGTATTAAAAGGGCAAAAATCTATCGACAGCTACCAGACCCAATTAGAAATAGCAAAGGCTCATCTGAAATGATCAAAAAATACCTACCCAAGACTCTGGCAGCAATAACCCTGGCTTTTGTAGTATTCATAGCTACCGCCTCCAGCGCTCAAGCCTCTGCCGCTAACAGCCTATCGGTGTTTACTGGCTTCCAACCCTATGGTGGCGCCTCGCAGCCGCTGGCCTCCGCAGGCTCGGCCGGAGTGATAAGCAAGCCAACCTCTACACCGCCAATACCACTAGCCTCCGCCCCCTATTATGGCCATATGTTAGCCACCAATAGCAATGGCACCCCAGATACCAACAGCATTAATTGGGCTAGTAGCGGAAACTTTTTCGACTGGGCTGCATATTCAAAGAAATACCTGATATGGTGTGGTAATATGGGTGGTGTGCCAGATGGCCAGATGCAAGTGGATGTTTCTGTAAACGGGTCCGATACCTACCTAGACCTACCTGGCGTCAGAAAATATGGCCACTGGGCAGGTGAGTGGTGGCGCCAAGGTGAAGACGGAGCAACATGGGTCGGGCCACCTACTTGGTTTAACGGCAAAACCGCACGTATTGCTGCTCAAAACCCAGGCTTGATGGTGGTAAGATTTACTTTTATAGAAGACGCGCCGCCGGCAACCACAACAGCAACATACCTCAGTGGGATAGTGACAGTAAAGTCTTCGCTAATACCAGTGCCAAATACCGCAATCGCAGGCGGAGACGAAATTTGGAATTCGCCTGCTGCCGTGGCTGGTTCCGTAATAACTATTTCACACAACAGCATACCGCCTAATACGAACCAGAACTCCTCCTGTGGGCCATGGAGCGGGCCTTCTACTGATAACATTTCATGGAGCGGGCCTGCATCGGATATTGGTAAAGGTGCCTACTGGCATGGTAGCCTATGGGTTAACGGGTGCAATGTAAATTCTAACTATTCGACCCCCTATATTGATGAAATAGCAATACCTACTGGCTGG
>JBAXPC010000059.1:0-2089 GCA_037132395.1 bacterium
AAACTAATATGGTATAATGTCAAGCTATGTTTGCAGATGTAGTCAAAGTAAAAATCAAGGCAGGAAAAGGCGGCGACGGTGTCGTTAGTTTTTTGCGTACTCGAGGCAATGCCAAGGGTGGACCAGACGGCGGCGATGGTGGCCATGGTGGCAGCGTAATTATCGTTGCCAGCCATAATACCAGTACACTTTCGCGCTACCGTGCTAGCAAAATGTGGGATGCCGAAGACGGCACAAATGGCGACAGCAACAACAAGCGCGGCAAGGGCGGGGCCGATATCGAACTACCAGTACCACCCGGTACAGTTATTATGCAAGGCGACGAGGTCTTGGCCGATCTCGAAAAAGAAGGCGATGAAGCTATTATTGCCCACGGTGGGCGGGCTGGTTTTGGCAACGCTCACTTCATTAGCTCCGTCAGGCGATCACCAAAGATGGCCGAGCTGGGCGAAAAAGGCGAAGCCAAAGAAGTAACTTTTGAGCTCAAGCTGGTGGCCGATGTTGGTTTGGTGGGGCTACCAAATGCTGGCAAATCGACCTTGCTTTCGGTTATTTCTAATGCCAAGCCAAAGATTGCGAATTATCCTTTTACGACCTTGGAGCCGAATCTTGGGGTAGTCGATATCGACGACGGCACTTTTTTGGCCGCCGATATACCGGGCCTAATTGAGGGGGCAAGCACAGGCAAAGGCCTCGGCGACGATTTTTTGCGTCATGTCGAGCGCACCAAGCTGCTACTACATATCATCGATGCTACATCGGATGATATCGCCAAAGACTACACAACCATTCAGGCTGAACTCAAGAACTACAAAGTAGACCTCAGCTCACGAGCCCAGATTATTGTTTTATCCAAAATCGAGAGCGTTCCCAGGCAAGACATCCCAGCCAAATTACAGGCCCTAGCTAAGGCCTCTAAGGTCGCCAAGAAAAACATCCATACCATCTCGGCGGTAGCTAATATGGGCTTGGTTGACCTGCTTCGGGCCACTCAAAAGCAGCTGCAAATCATTAGAGCCCAGCCGGCCGAGCAAAAGCCAGAAGAAATGCCAATTATCAGGCTCGACGATTCGTCGATGTGGGATGTCAGAAAACGCGGCAATACCTACGAGGTTACGGGCACCGAAATCGAAGGCTTTGCCAGACGCACCAACACCGACCAGTACCAGGCAGTCCAAAGATTGCGCCACATCCTAGGCCGCAAGGGAATTATGCGCCAGATAGTTCGGCTCGGCGCCAAAGCTGGCGAATCTAAAATTAAAATCGCCGACAAGGAGATTGATTTTTGATGAAGAGCTTTAGAGTTTCGGCTGTTAGTGTCAAGTTCGAAACCCAACCCGACTTATTTTCGCCCAAGGGGCTAGATATTGGTACCGAATTACTGCTGAGTTGCCTTAATAAGTTTACCTACACCACGGCTTTGGATTGGGGCTGTGGTTGGGGCGCCATCGCTCTTTGGATGGCTACCCAAAACCCTAAATCCAAAATTACAGCTCTCGATAGCGATATCGCTGCTGTAAAAATGGCTCAGCAAAACACCAAAGCCAACGAGCTTTTTAATTTGCAGGTTCTAACTAGCCATGGCTTCGATGAAGTTCCCAAAAGCCACCATTACGATATCATCGTCTCTAACCCACCCACACACCGCGGGCGTGAGGTTGTCGAAAATATGATCGCCACCAGCTACGAATATTTAAATGCCGAAGGCTTGCTGGTACTGGTGGTGGAGGCCCGCATCAAACCCTGGGTCGCCAGACAAATGAAGGCCGACTTTGGTAATTATAAGATTGTCAAACGAAGTCCCAAGCATGTAGTGGTTATGGCTAAAAAATAGTTTATAATGTAATCATGGAACACGATAAACGAGAAAAAAAAGCCGATCAGTTTTTTCGCAGAGAACTAATAGAGTCGGATGTCCAAAAGTCGGTTCATTACACCTTCAAAGACGGCTTTAGGCTGGGCTTCGGATTTTTTATAGGCTTTATGCTCGGAACACTGATATTGATATTATTCTCATCTGCCGTCAATATGATATTCAAGGTTCTGTAATTGATTTTTACAGGTTAAAATTGTATAATACGATGGTTCT
>JBAXPC010000060.1:0-1806 GCA_037132395.1 bacterium
TCTTTTTAATTAATATTATTAAACACCACTCTTGGTATCAAAAGTGGTAATTATAGTGAATTAAATAATACTATACTGCTTATGGTTATTTTGTAATAGTAAAATTAGGTAATATTTTAGAGTTGTTCTACAATAATTTTATGAGATACACGACACAGCTACATGCTTACCCTGGCAAATACCCCAAGAAACGCCATGCCCTTCAGCTCCGTTGGCTCAGTACAACAATAGGCTTTTTGATACTGGGACTTGTTGGTGCATTTGTAATAGTAGCTAGCAGCCATACAGATGTTAGTCTGAATCTAATATTGCAGGGCTTCGGGGTGAGCCTTGTTCGGATTACTATATCCTATATAGCAGCTGTAGTTCTGGCGGTAATATTGGCGATAGTCATAACAGCTAGCCCAAAAATCGAAGCATTGCTATTGCCAATTTTTGATGTACTTCAGAGCTTCCCAAGCTTTGCTCTCTTTCCGATTCTCATAACAGCCCTGGCTTCTGCGCCAGAATTAGTCATAATAATTGTACTGGTTGTTACGATAATCTGGCCAATTTTATTTACTATTATAGGTTCCATAAAAAATAGAAGAATAGACCTGGAGGAGGCTGCCAGCGTTTATGGAGCTACCGGGCTAAAACGTTTTCAGCACTTCACGGTACCTTCGCTTTGGCCATCTGTTGTAACAGGCTCTATTGTGGGCTGGGGGGAAGGCTGGGAATTCATAATTGGTGCCGAGCTGCTTGTTCGGGCAAACCAAGGTATCGGATCGTATCTCGGCAAACTAGGCGCTGCCCAACTCAATGGTGCGCTAGCGATAGGCATCATCGTACTGATGATGCTACTCTTTATTATAAATAAAATCCTATGGCTCCCACTACTCAGAAATGCCACACAGTACCAGAGTGATAATTAAATATGGACAATCTTATACTCAAAATATCACACATCACTAAGTCTTTCGTTAGTGTTAATCGAAAGCCAGACAATGTGATCTCTGATGTATCCTTTGAGGTCCAAAAGGGAGAGTTTGTTTGTATTCTCGGCCCATCCGGATGTGGCAAATCGACACTATTGAGGATAATTGCCGGGTTAATACCAGCCGATGAAGGCAAAATTATCAAACAGCCAGAGCAATTAGAACAGGCTATGGTATTTCAGAATGCGGCAATATTTCCATGGCTAAATACAGAAGAGAATATCGCCTTTGGGCTTAAAATGCAGGGCGCTAGTAATGATAAGATTCGAGATACGATACAAAGGGAGATTAAGCAGATGAAGCTTGATGATGCGAGGTCGCTCCACCCTAGGGAGCTATCGGGGGGTATGAAGCAAAGAGTCGGCATTGCAAGAGCTCTGGCACTTGACCCAGATTTATTACTGCTAGATGAGCCTTTTTCGTCGCTTGATGCATTCACTGCCGAGAAATTGCGAAATGACGTAATTAAGATTTGGCAAATAAGAAAGCAGTCGGTGGTCATGATAACCCACATTGTCGAGGAGGCAGTCCAGTTGGCCGACAAGATAGTTGTGCTAACTAGCCACCCCGGCAAGGTCAAAGAGATTATCACGGTCGATATCAAACGACATCGCAATGAGCGCTCGAAAGAGTTTTACGATATAGTAGACCATATCAAGTCGCTTATTGTTGTTGACTAAAAAACGCCAGATGTTAATGTCTGTGTTAGGCATAGAGTAGATGCGGCAGTAATGCTCTTTTTAATTAGTATCAATTAATCTCATTAGTCATCACTTTTGCTGCCAAAAGTGATATAAAACCAACCGACTTCTAGTTGACTACACTTCGC
>JBAXPC010000061.1:0-1744 GCA_037132395.1 bacterium
CAAAACTAGTATAATTGCTGTATAATCAGTCGGTGTCACAAATTATGATAAAAAAGCGTTATTATGACCGAACATAACCAGTTGCAACATTTGCTCGAGCTAGTAGCCCGAGCGCAGGCTGGCGATGAAGCAGCTTTCGAACAACTCTATAACGAATGCTATGAGCCAATACTGCGCTTTATTGCTTTTCGTGTGCCAACGCCAGATGATGCCGAAGATCTCTCCCAACAAGTATTTATACGCTTTTATAAGAATCTTACTAATTGGAAGGATCAAGGCTATTCGCCGATGGCCTACATATTTACTATTGCCAGGAGCGTCATTGCCGACTACTGGAGGGCCAACAAAAACCGGCCGGTCAGCAACTCGGAAGACATCATACCGCTCTTGGTAGATAGTAGCAGGGGGCCGCAGGACATCGCGCAGGGCAACGAAGCTCTAAGCGATATACTTAGTGCTATCGCCGAGCTGCCCGACAATTACCAAGAGGTAGTGGGCCTGAGGCTTATCGAGGGGTTATCGAATCCCGAGATAGCCAAAATCATCAACAAATCCGAGGTGGCAACCCGAAAACTCTATTCTAGAGGCATACAGAAGTTGCAAATAATCCTAAAAACTGGAAAAAACAATGAATAATTATCAAAAAATACTTCAATATCATCTCGATAATAATCTTAAGCAGATTTCACCAAAATATGCTAAATCATTGAGCTCGGGTCAAAAACAAGAACTAACCCAGGCCTTAATACTAAATACTAGGCTCTCGCAGCTCAAAGTAAGGGATAGTTCTGGTCAGGAATCCTTGCGCCAGACTCTTCGGTCGCTCAATAACCCTTCGGTCGCCAAAGCGAGTTTTATAAGCCGTGTATTTAAGATTCATCGCCTGCGAATAGCTACCACTTATGTTGCAGTTGCGGCGATTGTTCTAGTTGCCGGAGGTTTTGGCGCCCTAACTCTCAATAAGCCCAAATCCGATAGCCTCAAAACCTCTAGCGTCTCCGCTAACGGCTCTATCGAAAATATCCATAATCTCAACCTCGCAGATGCCGAAAACGACGCCAGCCAGCTAATAGCCGACAATAGCACCGATAAAGCAGCTGCAGCCGACCTTCAGAGTGTTTCTAAGCTCGACGAGGTGACCAATGGAGACTTCTAGCATGAAACTCACCAGCCGCTTCGTGATGGCGGTAGCAATCGTAGCCCTACAGCTTACAAATGTTGGTGCGGCCACCGCTCAGAGTGCCAGAGCAGAGGCTAAGCAGCCGTTTTGCCAAAGTATTGAGGCAATTGCCATCCGAATGGAATCTGGCATCGAAAGCAAAAAAATGCCCCAATATAACAAAATCAGTAACCTCAATCCCGAACTCGATAGCAAAAGAGCCGAAGCCGACACGATGCGTAGTCAGCACTTCGAAAAAATAGTCAAAAAATACAATACTCCAGGCCAGGCTCGAGCCATTGCCGAATACAAGCAAACCATACAGGATGCTGTCGCCAAGCGCCGTTCGGCCGTCGATACCGCTCGACAAGAATTCAAAGACGCAGCTAATGCCTTGCAGGCCACCCACCACCAAGCAGTTGCTCAAGCCGAACAAGACTTACAAGCTAGTATCGAGGCAATCATTGCAAAGGCAAAAACTGACTGTAGCTCAGGAGGTAGCTCAGAAAAAGCCAGAGATACCTTTAAGGCCGCCCTAGACCAAGCCCGAAATCAATTTCAGGCTCTCGCAAAACCACAGCCAAA